>JBARUV010000023.1:0-51013 GCA_049645905.1 Sulfitobacter sp. | reverse complement strand
CAGCCCGTGCAGCCGCGCTGGAAGCCGAAGCGCAGGAACAGGCCCGCCACGAGGCGGCTGAACGTGAAAAGTCTGCGCGCGATGCGGCTGAACGTGCCGCGAAAGAGGCCGCCGAAGACGCGGCTCGCGCTGTAGAAAAAGAAAAAGCCGTACAGGAACCCGTCCCCTTACGCACCACATTGACCCCCGTGGCATCTGACCTGACCTCGCAATCGGGCGAGCCGGAACCCGCCAGGAAACCGGGTATTCTTGGCCGTCTGATGGGTCGGTCTGCGCCTCAAACCGTTGTGCGCCGTGCGCTTGACGATGACATGCTCGAACAGCTGGAAGAATTGCTTATCAGCGCGGATATGGGCGTGGACACCGCGCTGCGCGTAACCGCCAACATGGCCGAGGGGCGCTTTGGCAAAAAGCTATCCGTGGCCGAGATCAAGGACCTGATGGCAAGCGAAGTGGCCCGCATCATGGAACCGGTGGCCAAACCCCTGCCGCTTTACGCAAAGACCCCGCAGGTGGTGCTGGTGGTTGGGGTGAACGGATCGGGCAAGACGACCACCATCGGCAAACTGGCCAGCCAGTTCCGTGCGGCGGGCAAAAAGGTGGTGATTGCCGCCGGAGATACCTTCCGTGCCGCTGCGGTGGAACAATTACAAGTCTGGGGTGACCGCGCGGGCGTGCCGGTCCTGACCGCGCCGCAGGGCAGCGACCCGGCCAGCCTCGCCTTTGACGCGATGACCAAGGCCGAAGCTGATGGCGCGGACCTGTTGATGATCGACACGGCGGGCCGCTTGCAGAATCGCGGTGACCTGATGGAGGAACTGGCCAAGATCGTGCGCGTGATCCGCAAGAAGGACGAAACCGCGCCGCATAACACCCTCCTGGTTCTGGACGCGACAACGGGACAGAACGCGCTCAATCAGGTGAAGGTTTTCCAGGAAATTTCAGATGTTTCCGGCCTGGTGATGACCAAACTGGACGGGACCGCAAAGGGTGGCGTTCTGGTGGCGCTTGCGGATAAATTCGGCCTGCCCATCCATGCGATTGGCGTAGGCGAACAGATTGACGATCTACAGGCTTTCGACCCACAGGAATTTGCCGACGCTCTGGTAGGCATCGAGCGATGAGAACACGAGTGGGGCAAACCTGCATCATGCCCCTATGACGGACTGGCTTCTCACCATCGAAGGGACAACTGCCGGCCATACCCTTGCACTTTACCTCGCGTTGCTGGCCGCTTTGCTGCACGCCGTCTTTGGCGCGTTACAAAAAGGGCGGCATGATCCGTGGCTCACACGCGGGGCGATTGATTTTGCCTATTGCCTCATGGCCGCGCCTTTTGCGCTATTTGTGGTGCCATGGCCGGAACCGCATATGTGGGTGATCTTTGCGGGCGCATGGCTGATCCACATCGTTTACAAGTGCCTACAGGCCTGGGCCTACACCAAGGGCGCCTATACGGTGGTCTATCCGGTGGTGCGCGGCACCGGCCCGTTGTTTGCCGTGATCGGTGCCTATCTGATCTTCAATGAAGTCTTCAGCGGCGTGCAATGGGCTGGCGTGGGTGTGCTGCTGACGGGTATCTTCGGCCTTGCTGTCTACAACCTGCGCAAGCTGGAAACACAGCGTGACACGCTGAATGCAGCACTTGGTATTGCGGTGCTGACGGGATTGTTTGTGGCGCTTTATACGACCTATGATGCTTACGGCATTCGCGCGACGCAGAATCCTTTCACCTTTCTGGCATGGTTCTTCATGATCGACGGGGTTGTGATGCCTTTCATTGCCGCGCGGCGCTGGCGGGCCATGGCAAACCCGCCCGATCTTGGCCCGCTGATGCAACGCGGTTTTGTCGGTGGGATTGTCGCATTTCTGAGCTTTGGTTCAATCATGATGGCCACGCGGCTGGACAAAGTCGGAGAGGCAGCGGTGCTGCGCGAAACCTCGACCGTTTTTGCCGCAGTGATCGGGGTGATCTTTCTCAAGGAAACCGTGGGTCCGCGCAGGGCTGCGCTGATGGCATTGATTGCGCTGGGTGCTGTGATAGTTGAACTGGGCGGATAAAGCAGGAGGCCGATATGGCAGACGAAAAGTCAGACGATAAGACAGTGAACCCGTTTGTGAAAACCGCCCTCGAATACGGGCCGATTGTGCTGTTCTTTATCGCCTATCTGCGCCTCAAGGACCGGATCTTCACCATCGGCGGTACAGACTACGAAGGTTTCATCGTGGTGACAGCGGCGTTTATCCCGTTGCTGATCGCGTCCACCGCAGCACTCTGGGCACTGACTGGCAAGTTGAGCCGGATGCAGGTCGCGACCGTGGTACTGGTGGTGGTCTTTGGCGGGCTGTCGGTCTGGCTTAATGACGACCGGTTCTTCAAAATGAAACCGACGATGATTTACCTGCTGTTTGGCGGGATGCTCGGCGTGGGTCTGCTGCGCGGGCGGTCGTACCTGAAGTATGTGATGGACGAAATGATGCCACTCAAAGATGCTGGCTGGATGATCCTGACGCGCCGCCTGATGCTGTTCTTTTTCGCGCTTGCGATTGCCAATGAAGTGATCTGGCGCAGCTTTTCGACCGAAACATGGGTTTATTTCAAAACGTTCGGCTTAACTGCCGCGATTTTCGGATTCTTCATTTTGCAAGGCAAGCTGTTCCAGCGGTATGGGGTGGAAAAAGACGACGCCGCCAAAGGATGACGCGGGACACATGTGCGCCACTTCGTAATCCGGCCCCCATGCTGAAGCGCGAGGCGCGATAGACATCAAAAGATCAAGGGGGTGGACAGGCTCCACCGCCAGTTCAGTGCGCTTTCTTGAACAATCGCCCCTGAGCCGCTTTGTCCTTGGTAAAATCCGCCCGCTTTTCGGCAAATAACGCGCGCCCTGCCTGCACGCCGGGTCGCGCGCCCATCACGTCGAGCCAGCGCGCCATATGGGGTTTGTCCTCCAGCGTCTGCTGCTGGCCCTCCCACAACGACGCCCATCCCCAGATCGCGAAATCGGCGATGGAGACGAAATCACCGGCCACAAATTCATGATCTGCGAGTTGCCGGTCAAGCACGCCATAAAGCCGCGCGGTTTCTGCGCGGTAGCGGTCCTTGGCATAGGGCAGGTCATGGGGCGGATCCATATGCGGGGCGTATTTCAGGAAATGATGCGCCTGACCCGCCATCGGGCCAAGGCCGCCCATCTGCCACATCAACCATTGATCGACCGCGATCCGCTCCCGTTCGCTGGACCCGCAGAACGTCCCCGTCTTGCGCGCCAGATACTGCAGAATCGCCCCGCTCTCGAAAATCGAAACAGGCGCGCCGTCCGGCCCGTCAGAATCTACAATCGCTGGCATCCGGTTGTTGGGCGCGATTTCCAAGAACGCGGGCGCAAACTGATCGCCAGCCCCGATGTTGATCAGATGGGTGTCATAGGCCAGTGCCATCTCTTCCAGCGCGATGGATATCTTCCAGCCGTTCGGGGTCGGCCAGTAATAGAGGTCAATAGGGGCAGCCATAAGGGTCTCCTTTGTCATCACCATGATGCGCCTTTTGCGCCAAATGCCAAGGCAGGGCATTGACGAAACTCTGGCACACGCGTAATCAGCACCCGTGGTGATTTGTTACCGGATTGCGGGCCACGTAAAACAATCTGCTAAAAGGTCAGGATGAAAGCCCCCTTTCGCTTGACCGCGCTTGGGGTTTTTTATTGCCCGCTAACCAATGGGGCGGAAGGAAGAAAAATGAAAGATAATTGGCAATCACGCACCAAAGCCGTGCACGCTGGCACCCGTCGCAGTGGTTACGGCGAGGTGAGCGAGGCGATTTTCCTCACGCAGGGTTTTGTCTATGAAAGTGCGGAACATGCCGAGGCACGGTTCCTCGAAAGCGGCCCTGATGAATTTATCTATGCCCGCTATGGCAACCCCACAGTCGCGATGTTCGAAGACCGGATCGCGGCGTTAGAGGGGGCAGAGGATGCTTTTGCCACCGCCAGCGGCATGGCTGCGGTCTCAGGTGCTTTGACGTCTATGCTCAAGGCCGGCGATCACGTTGTATCTGCCCGCGCGCTGTTCGGGTCCTGTCTCTATGTGCTAGAGGATGTGCTGGGCCGGTTTGGCGTAAAAGTCACTTTCGTGGACGGCACTGATCTGGACGCATGGAAGGCGGCAATCACGCCGGACACCAAGGCTGTATTTTTTGAATCCGTGGCCAACCCCACGTTGGAAGTCATTGATATTGAGGCGGTTTCAAAGATCGCTCACGCGGCAGGCGCGCTGGTTCTGGTGGACAACGTTTTTGCGACTCCGGTGTATTCCCGTGCCATCGAACAGGGTGCGGATGTGGTGATCTACTCGGCCACCAAACACATGGACGGGCAGGGCCGCGCGTTGGGCGGGGTCATCCTTTCGACCCGCGAATTCATCCGCAAAACGGTTGAACCCTACATGAAACACACAGGCGGTTCCATGTCGCCTTTCACCGCTTGGGTGATGCTCAAGGGTTTGGAAACGATGAGCCTGCGGGTAAATGCGCAGACGGCATCCGCACTTGCGCTGGCGCAGGCGGTCGAGGGCCACGCAAAACTGGCGCGCACCATCTACCCCGGTTTGAAATCCCATGCCCAGAATGCTCTGGTGCAACGCCAGATGGGGCAGGGCGGTACGGTTTTGTCGCTGGATCTGAAGGGCGGCAAAGCCGAAGCTTTTGCATTTCTGAATGCGATTGAGGTGGGGGTGATCTCCAACAATCTGGGCGATGCAAAAACCATTCTGACCCATCCTGCCACCACCACACACCAGCGGTTGAGCGAAGAACAACGCGCGTCATTGGGTATCACCGATGGTCTGGTGCGCATTTCTGTAGGGCTGGAGGACGTGTCAGATCTACAGGCGGATATCCTGCAAGCGTTGTCACAGGTCTAGGGCGGGCCTTTTGGCCCGCCTGCGGCAATCGGGATAAATTGCTACTAATATGGCAACAGGATTCGCAATTTGGCTGACTGCGCCCTAGATTAGCAGTCGTACCGCAAAGGGGGGTCCACTCAATGAACGTTGTTACGCCTGTTAACCAAGGTCCCGACAGATCCGACGCCAAAAAAGCACTGGAAACCCTGAAGATATGGGTAAAAGGCGCAAGCGAAAGCGAGCTGAAGGCACTCGACCCTGCGGTAAAGCAGCTGTTGGTGGAGCCGGATGCCTACCCTGTGTTTGATCGAACCTATCCCGAAGATTTCAGGGTCGGCGCGAACTACAAGGCGACGTTGCCAGACTTGCAAAACGGTCCCTCCAGCCTCATTCGCGGTTCACAGCGGCAAATCCAGCACGTCGGGATTTCAAATTTCCGCCTGCCGATCCGCTTTCACAGCCGCGACACCGCAGCGGGCGAAGGGGGCGATCTGACGCTGGAAACCTCGATCACCGGTTCGGTGAGCCTTGAGGCCGACAAAAAGGGCATCAACATGTCCCGTATCATGCGCAGCTTTTACAAACACGCCGGTGCGACGTTCAGTTTTGAGGTAATCGAAGCGGCGCTGGACGACTACAAGGCAGATCTGGAAAGCCTTGATGCGCGTATCCAGATGCGGTTTTCCTTTCCGATGAAGATCGAAAGCCTGCGCTCTGGCCTCTCAGGGTATCAATATTACGACATTGCGCTGGAACTGGTTGAACGGGGTGGGGTGCGTCAAAAGATCGTGCATCTGGATTATGTCTATTCGAGCACGTGCCCGTGTTCACTGGAACTGGCCGAACACGCGCGTGCGACGCGGGGACAATTGGCAACACCTCATTCCCAGCGTTCTGTCGCGCGGGTGTCCGTTGTGGTCGATTGTGCCAAGAATTGCCTGTGGTTCGAGGACATCATCGAGGCCTGCCGCCGTGCTGTGCCCACTGAAACCCAAGTGATGGTCAAACGGGAAGACGAACAGGCCTTTGCCGAACTAAATGCCGCCAATCCGATTTTTGTCGAAGACGCCGCCCGCCTTTTTGCCGAGCAATTGGAAGCAGAACCCCGCGTCGGGGATTTCCGTATTGTCGCATCACATCAGGAAAGCCTGCACAGCCACGATGCAATTTCCATCCTGACCGAAGGGCCGACGTTCGAAATGCAAAGCATTGACCCGAAATTGTTCAATACGCTGTTTCACGTCGGCTAGGTCATGTTTGTGCGGTGTATGGTGGGGGTGCTTGAGCGCATGCCATCCAATGCCGCACTGATACCCGGCTCTTCGTTCAGATGTCTTTCATCGACAGGATAACCATAACAGAACGGGCATTTGATTCTTCAATCAAATGCCCGTTCTTTTGTGCATCCGGAGACGTCTTTTAATTGATTTGAGTCACCATGGTTTCGAGCGGCTTGCGCACTTTTTTCATTGGCAGCAACCAGTCAGCCGAGGGGTCGCGATAGCCTAAAGGCATGATGACGACGGACCGCAGACCGCGCTTTTTCAGGCCCAGAATTTCGTCCACCTTGTCCGGATCAAAGCCTTCCATCGGCGTGCTGTCGACTTCCTGCTCGGCCGCCGCAACCAGCGCAATTCCCAAAGCGATATAGGCCTGACGTGCCGCATGCGCGAAATTGACCTGAGCGTCACGTGGCAGGTAGTTGGTCTTCAGGTTGTCGTAGTATGCGTTCAACATCGGCAATTCGCCCCGTTCCTGGGTCGCCAGTTGGGTGACCTCATCGATCCGGTCGGCTGTGTAATTGTCCCATGCTGCGAAAACCAGAAGATGGGAGCCCTCGGTAATCTGGGCCTGATCACTGGCGGCCTTGCGAATGTCGCTCAACACATCGGGTTTCGTGACCACGATCAGTTCAAAGGGCTGGGTGCCGCTGGACGTGGGTGCCATGCGGATTGCCTCGACGATCTTGTCGACTTTATCTTGTGGCACAGCTTTGGCAGGGTCCATTTTCTTGGTGGCATACCGCCAGTTCAATTGTTCGATCAGGGTGCTATCGGTCATTCTTTTGTGTCCTATTGTCGGCACTTCTAGAGTGCGGTATACTTTAGTAACTGAGGACATAAGCGGTACCGATACCCACCGCAAGTAGGCACATAAATACCCCTCGGTTACATGAAGGGAACCGACATGCCAGACTCCGAACGATGCCCGGATTGCAAACGCATCAACGAGGTGCTGTCCCGGGTCGGTGACCGTTGGAGCGTCCTCGTCGTGATCTCGCTTTCCCGATACGGGACTTTGCGCTTCAATGAATTAAAACGGCATCTGGGTATTTCACAACGGATGCTGAGCCTTACCTTGCGGGAATTGCAACGGGACGGCCTCGTCAACCGGACATACCATCCGACGATACCGCCCAAGGTGGAATATACCCTGACACAAATGGGCGAGTCCTTCCGCGAACCTGTACTTGCGTTAGGTCATTGGGCCCTTGAGAATCTGGCGACAATCGACGCCGCGCGAACAGATTACGATGCCACCGCAGAAGGACAAACGGCGCGTAAGGCAGCAGGCTAATCAATCCGGCCGAAGTTGTGTCTCCCACCAAAGAGCCCATGGCTTTGTTCTGGAACGAGCTTGTCCCATCTCAGATCTGACAGCTTCGATACCATGCACACACCACCCAACGGCTATGCAAATCTAACGGTTCTGCTGCGCTGCAGCACGCCTTATGTGGTGCGGCAGGGGCATACTCCCTCAAAACACAGGTACTAAAATGGCTTATTCGACATATCACGCACCCGCACATGGCGGGACAACGTTTCGCACCATCGCGGCCTCAATCGGTGACGGCTTTGCCGCCGTTTTCAGCGGGTTGGGTCGCGTAATCGAAGCTAACTCCATCGGGCACGCACGGCTCGCCCGCGTTGAGCGGCTAAAGGCTGGAACAGACGCCGAACTGGCTGATCTGGGCATCAAGCGCAGAGAGATCGTGCATCACGTTTTTCGTGACCTTTACGGGGTCTGACTCCCGCTCGCGACACTGACCACAACCGATCATCAACGGCCCTATCCCTGACGGGACAGGGCCGTTTCCATTTGTCTGAACCACAGGTGCTTGACACCGCAGCGCGCAGACGCCAACGCTTTGCCGATGATAGACCTGCGCCCCGTTGGATATGTTGTTGGCCTGCTGGTGGCTGTACTTGGTCTGTTTATGATCCTGCCCTTTCTCGTCGATCTTGCCGAAGGGCGCGGTCATGCGATGGTTTTTATCGAGGCGGGGCTAATCACCAGCCTTGCGGGCGGCATGATGGCGCTTGCCTGTGCCAACGGGGTCCGTGAAGGCCTCAGCATTCAGCAAACCTTTCTTCTGACCAGCGGTGTCTGGCTGGCGCTGCCCTTGTTCGGGGCATTGCCTTTCATGCTGGGGGAAACCGGCTCCAGCTTTACCGATGCGTTCTTTGAGGCGATGTCAGGGATGACGACCACAGGCGCAACTGTGCTGACGGGGCTGGATGAACTGCCCAAGGGACTGCTGTTGTGGCGCGGGATCATGCAATGGCTCGGCGGGATCGGTATCATCGTTGTGGCAATGGTGTTCCTTCCCGAACTCAAGGTCGGCGGCATGCAGATTTTTAAATCAGAAGCCTTTGAAACTATGGGAAAAATCCTGCCACGGGCGGGCCAGATCGCGTCGCAGATTTCGGTCATCTATGTTTGGCTGACACTGGCCTGCGTGATGAGCTATCTGGCGGTGGGCATGGATACATTTGATGCCACGGTGCACGCGCTGACCACGGTGAGCACGGGGGGATTCTCCAACTATGATGCCTCGTTCGGAACCTTCTCCGGACCGCCGGAATATGTCGCTTCCGTGTTCATGATTCTCGCAGCTTTGCCGTTCGTGCGCTACGTGCAGCTGATCAACGGCCATCCGCTGGCACTCCACCGCGACCCGCAGGTGCGTGGCTTCCTGCTCACGCTTGTGGTCCTGATCACGGTAACGGCCGTCGCGGTTCACCAGATGTTTCCGCGTCATTGGGAATTTGCCCTGCGCGAGGCACTTTTCAACATTACCTCGATAATTTCAGGCACCGGTTTCGCTTCTGTGGATTACATGGAGTGGGGTTCTTTCCTGATTGCGCTGTTCTTTTTCATCGGTCTGATCGGGGGCTGCGCGGGGTCAACCGCCTGTTCCGTCAAGATTTTCCGCTATCAGTTGTTGCTGGCGTCGATCCGCGCGCAATTGCGCCGTATCCGTTCACCCCACGGTGTCTTTACCCCGCGCTATGATGGCCGCCCGGTGGGGCAGGATGTGCTGAGTTCGGTGATGTCGTTTTTCATGTTCTTCGTGGTGACGCTGGGGCTGGTGTCGGTGGCGCTGAGCCTGACGGGATTGGATCTGGTCACCTCGGTGTCCGGCGCTGCCGCCGCCCTTGCCAATATCGGCCCCGGACTTGGCGATATCATCGGTCCGTCCGGTAATTACAGCAGCCTTGGCGACGCCGCGAAATGGATCCTCAGCATCGCGATGTTTATCGGGCGGCTGGAACTTATGGCGGTATTTGTCATTCTAACATTCAGTTTCTGGAGGGCCTGATGGCTGATCCGCATACCCGCCCCCTTGGTGCGCAAATCTCGCATATGCTGAAAGATCGCGGGGTGGAGGTGATTTTCGGTATTCCCGGCGTGCACAATCAGGAAATGTACCGTGGCATCGAAGAGGCCGGCATCACCCATGTGCTGGCGCGCCACGAACAGGGCGCGGGGTTTATGGCAGACGGCTATGCGCGGGCCACGGGCAGCCCCGGTGTGGCATATGTGATTACCGGACCGGGCGTGTGCAACATCATGACGCCGATGGGGCAGGCGTACAGCGACAGTGTGCCGCTGCTCGTGATATCGTCTTGTCTCGACGAAACCGCCGCGAGGCGTGGCCAGTTACACCAGATGAAGGATCAGCGCGCAGCAGCGGCAACTGTGTGCGACTGGTCAGAGGAGGCGCGCACAGCGCAGGCGGCATATACGCTGATTGACCGGGCTTTCTCGGAATACCAGACAGATCGCCCGCGCCCCAAACACATTCAGGTGCCTATTCATCAGCTGGAATCCGAAGCTGCACCGGGCTGGGACCGGTTTTATGAGCCGGCCTATGCCCGTCCGGTCCCGCTGCTGGACAAGATGGACACTGTTGCGCACAAGATGCGCGCCGCGCGCCGCCCACTGTTTGTATTCGGCGGTGGGGCGAAGACTGCTTTCACTCAAGCGCGGCAGGTACTTGAGATGACCAACGCCGCCTCTTTCTGTACCTATGCCGGACGCGGGATCGTGGCACCGGATAATCCGCTGTATTTTGGCAGCTATCTGGCGCGCCCGGACAGCGCGAACATATGCGCCAAAGCGGATCTGCTCGTTCTTGTGGGCACGGACATGGCCGAGGTTGATCTGTGGCGCGCGGATTCTGGTGCGTCCTGCCATACCGTTCATGTCAATATCGACGCTGAAGTCCTCGCGTGCGGACAGGCGGGGGACAGCCGCATCTTTTCTGACGCCAACGAATTTCTGCGCGGCCTTGGCGCACGTTTGCAAGAACATACCCCGGCTACGGACTGGGCCGCCAAGGAAGTCAGCGCAGCCCGCAGCAAGTGGCGCACCGAGGTCGAAGCCGAGTACCCTGGTATCCCGGGAATCGCGGACGCCTTGCGTTCCTGCCTGCCGGAAAAGACCATGATCTATTCCGACATGACCCAGTTCGCCTATTGCGCCAAGGAAATCTGGGATATGGACCACCCCGGCCATTGGCATCACCCCTATGGCTTTGGCACGTTGGGCTATGCCTTGCCTGCGGCCATCGGCGGGGCCATCGGGCGCACTGGCAAACCCACGATGGCGATCATTGGGGACTATGGATTCCACTATACCATGCAGGAGCTGGGCGTGGCGGTAGAGCTGGGGCTGCCGATCCCCATCATCCTGTGGGACAACGGCAAGCTGGGCGCGATTGAGGCCAGCATGGTAGGTGCCCAGATTGCCCCTAACGCAGTGGTGGCCCGCAACCCTGATTTTGTGAAATTGGCCGAGGCATTCGGGGCAGCGGCCGTGGCCCCCGACACGCTGGACGAACTGCAGAAGGCGGTGCAGGCGGCGTTCAACGCCGAAGGTCCGACGCTGATCTATCTTACGCCGGCGATCTCGGGCTAGTCCGTCTTCCTAGATCGAGAGCCTCACTCCCAACAGCTTACCAAGACCGTCATGCCCTGTGCGGCCAGCGTCAGATCGCGCGGCGCAATGATGCCACTTGTCTCCGCAGCCGTCAGGCTCAGGCCCGCACCACTGGCGACTTCTGCAATCGTTGCGCTCTCCAGTGCGAAACTGACGTCTTTGGGCAATTGCTGGTCTTTTTCGTCACCGGCGATCAACATGCCAACGACATTCCCGCTGGCATCGAACACGGGCCCGCCCGCATCGCCGGATTGTGCGCTCAGTGACAGACGGATGATCTCATCCTCTCCGCGCAGCCCCTTGACGTCGGCTAATGTGCCAAAGGTCAGGGTGGCAGCGCTCAGGATGCCTTCGTAAGAATAACCCGCGACAGAGACTTCGGATTGCAGGCGTGGCAAGGCGACGCTGAATTTGGCAACAGCCAGCGGCGACAACGCAGAGGATGGTTTGATGATCGCCACACCGCGAGTCGCGTCATCCGCAACCACCTGCGCGTCGGTATCCCCGTCGATGGTCAGGCGCCCGCAGGATTGCACGGCCTGCGATATGGTGGCGACGGCGCCGCTGCCATCAATAAAAAAGCCGGAGCGCGAGATTTTGGGCTGGCGGATCTGCAGTCCTGCAACCAGATCAATTGCCTGATCGTCGGCACTGCCCTCGGCAGGATCAAGCACGCCGGGCAGGCGGGTAAAACTTTTGACCAGTTCGGCCATGACCCGCGTCCGTCGGTCTTCATCACCCGCAGGCCAGATCAGCGTGAATCCCTTGATCTCGCCATCTCTCAACGTGACCTGCGTTTCACTCACGATCTGGCTGTTCTGGCCTTTCAGCTCAAACGAGGACCTGTTGCGCGTCCGCGGGCCGTCCAGTGGCACGATATCCAGCGTCTGCATGATGTCATAAAGCCCGAACAGCGTGTCCTGATCCCCCGCCTGCGAGATCAGCAGCACGCGCGCGCCGATGTCGCCGGTGGCATTGTATTGGACAAACGGAGCTTCGTATTTATCGAACTTTACCTGCGCCATCGGGAGAGTCATCTGGATTCCCGCTTTGGCGTCGCGCACAGTCCGAAGTCCCAGACCTTCCAGCACGACGTTATACTGCTTGAGCAGAGTTGCCCGCTGAAGGGTGGTCAGAATACCCGTCGTTTCAAAGTTGTTCGCTTCCTGCCATGCCGCCATGGAATTGCGGGTGCCACGGCCATAGGCCCCGTCAATCGCCGCATTGTAAAAACCGGCCCATTGCAACGCGATCTGCAGTTCCTTGCGTTGCTCTGCATCCAACAACCGTTCTGAAGCGCGCGCTTCCTGAACTGTCTCATCCGAAGGTTCTTGTGGGATCACGTTGGCGACGTCTGGTTCTGCCGGTGCTTCGGGCAATACCTCCGGCGTGTCGGGTGTTTCAGGCGCAGTATCAACGCCTTCAGGCGCTTCGATCACGCCCCGGTTCAGCACATTGGCACCAATGGGCCAGAATTGCTGGCGCAACCGGCTGGACAGTTGGATAAAGCTGTCAGGGGGCACCAGCCCCTCGCGGACATACTGTCGCAGGACCAATTCGGCGTCCGCGCGGCGATAGGGGCCAACGGCGATGCCGTACCACCCACTGCCCAATGCAAAACCGTTCACATCCTGCAAGAGCGTTGTATAGGCGCGAGCGCGATCGGTTGCGCTGGCAAGGCTGGGCTGCGCTTCGATCTGCACCCAGACGACATCGTCTGCCGATTGGGCTTGGCCGGAAAGCGGCAGGGAACACGCAAAAATTAGGGCCAGTACGGTCTGGAAAACACGGGTCATTTCGGGCAACTGCTCTTGGGATTCTGGATCCGACCCAGATAAACAGGAAATCGCCCTGAATGCTATGGGGGTAGACGCGCTTTGGCGTCGAATTGCCGCGATTGACCCCGTCCTGCCACACCCTTAGGAAAGGCCCGACAGATCAGGGGTCAGCACCATGTCCAAATCAGCCGATGCGCCGCGTTCCTTTCAGGCGATCATTCTTGCATTGCAGGCCTATTGGGCCACCAAAGGGTGCGCGATTCTGCAACCTTACGACATGGAGGTGGGGGCGGGCACCTTTCACCCTGCCACGACCCTGCGCAGCCTCGGCACACAACCTTGGGCGGCCGCCTATGTGCAACCATCGCGCCGCCCTACCGATGGGCGATACGGCGAAAACCCCAACCGACTGCAACACTACTATCAGTATCAGGTGTTGATCAAACCCAGCCCGCCGAACCTGCAAGAGCTCTATCTGGGCAGCCTTGAGGCCATAGGCATCGACATGGAACTGCACGATATCCGCTTTGTCGAAGACGATTGGGAAAGCCCCACATTGGGTGCCTGGGGGCTGGGCTGGGAGGTTTGGTGTGATGGCATGGAAGTCAGCCAGTTCACCTATTTCCAGCAGGTCGGCGGGCATGATTGCCATCCTGTTTCGGGCGAACTGACCTACGGGTTGGAGCGGCTTGCAATGTACGTCCTTGGCGTGGACCACGTCATGGACATGCCGTTCAACGATCCTGACGCGTTGATCCCTTTGACCTACGCGGACGTTTTCAAACAGACCGAAGAGGAATACGCCCGCTGGAATTTCGACACCGCCAATACGGATGTCATTTTTCGCCAGTTCGAAGAAGCGGAAACCCATTGCAAAGCCATCCTCGAGGCGCCCCACATCGATCCCAAAACCGGCAAACGCATCATCATGGTGCATCCGGCCTATGACCAATGCATCAAGGCCAGCCATATGTTCAACCTTCTGGACGCGCGCGGTGTGATATCCGTAACCGAACGTCAGGCCTATATCGGTCGCGTGCGTGCACTGTCCAAAATGTGTGCGGACGCCTTTGTGCAAACCCGCGCGGGCGGCTGGTCGGAGGAAGCAGCGTGAAAGTAAGGGCACCAGAATGACCGGCAAATTCATGGGAATCGTCATCATGCTTTCAGCAGTGATCGCAGGCGCAGGGATGTATTACCTGCAGGTCTACGGCTTTTACGAACAACTTGAACCCGAGGATGTGACGCTTGTTTCCCTGACCACCGAACTGCCGGAACCAATTCTGGCGGACGCGTTTCAGGGCATCGACGCGGACAGTTCCCCGATCCGCTACCGCGCCTGTTTCACCACCACGCTCAGCCTGCCGATGCTGACAGAAACCTACGTTCTGACAGAGGCAACGCCGCGAAATGCACCCGGCTGGTTTGATTGCTTTGACGCCGCCGCAATCGGTGCAGAGCTAGAAGCGGGCACCGCACTGACGTTCCTCGGGGCGAAAAACGTGCACTACGGTGTGGACCGCGTCGTGGCCATCACCGAGGACGGGCGCGGCTATGTCTGGCATGAACTGAACGACTGCGGCGAAAAGGCCTACGACGGCACCGTTGTCGGCGAAGCCTGCCCGGACCTGCCAACCCAGTAAACACCCGCTGGACCGCATCTGCGCGTCCCGCTATCCACGCCCGCAATACTGCTACCCAAAGGAACGCCCGTGCCCGACCTGCTGATTGAACTCTTCTCCGAAGAAATTCCCGCGCGGATGCAAACCCGTGCCGCCGGTGATCTGCAAAAGCTGGTGACAAACGGACTGGTTGACGCGGGCCTGACCTATGCCCATGCCGCCGCATTCTCCACGCCGCGGCGCCTGACCCTTGCGCTTGAGGGGATGCTGGTCGCCAGCCCCGCAACCGTCGAAGAACGCAAAGGCCCCAAGGCAGACGCGCCTGAAAAAGCCATCGACGGCTTTCTGCGCGGCGCGGGCCTGACCCGCGACCAGCTTGAGGAACGCGACACCCCCAAAGGTAAAATACTCTACGCGAAAATCGAAAAGCCGGGCCGCCCGGCGGCAGAGATTATCGCAGAAGTGCTGGAACAGACCATCCGCACCTTTCCGTGGCCCAAAAGCATGCGCTGGGGGGCGGGGAGCCTGAAATGGGTGCGCCCGCTGCATTCCATCATCGCCTTGGTCACCACAGAGGAAGGCAGCGACGTCGTGCCGCTTGACGTCGATGGCATCACCTCCGGCAATACCACCCGCGGCCACCGTTTTCTGGCGCCCGACGCCATCACCGTTTCGGGGTTTGAGGATTACGAGGCGAAACTCAAACGCGCTTTTGTCGTGCTGAACGCGGCAGAGCGGGCAGAAACGATCTGGCATGACGCCACCAGTCTGGCTTTTGCCCAAGGGCTGGAAGTGGTCGAGGACACAGGGCTTCTGGCCGAGGTCGCAGGGCTGGTGGAATGGCCCGTTGCCCTGATGGGACCGATCGCAGAGGATTTTCTGGAACTGCCGCCCGAGGTGCTGCAAACCTCCATGCGCGAACACCAGAAATTCTTTTCCGTAAAGAACCCCAGGACGGGCCGGATCGAGAAATTTATCACGGTAGCGAACCGCACCACGGCGGATCACGGCGCGACGATCCTTGCCGGCAATGAAAAAGTGCTGAGCGCACGTCTGGCAGATGCAAAATTCTTCTGGGAAAACGATCTGCGCGTGGCAACGTCGGACGCTGGCATGGAGACATGGGTGAAAGCCCTTGAAAACGTGACCTTCCACAACAAGCTGAGCACACAGGCAGAACTGATCGAACGTATGGCCGTTCTGGCCCGCGAACTGGCCCCGATGGTAGGTGCCGACCCCGATGAAGCAGAACTGGCCGCGCGTCTGGCCAAGGCTGATCTGTCCTCCGAAATGGTCTATGAATTCCCCGAACTGCAAGGCTTGATGGGCAGCTATTATGCGCGCGCTGCGGGTCACAGCGATGCGGTGGCAAACGCCGCCAAAGAACACTACGCGCCGCTGGGGCCGTCTGATGATGTGCCGACTGCCCCGGTCTCAGTGGCTGTGGCACTGGCAGAGAAGATCGACAAGCTGACAGGCTTCTGGGCAATTGATGAAAAGCCGACCGGGAGTAAGGATCCGTTTGCGTTAAGGCGTGCTGCGTTGGGGGTTATCCGGATTTGCGCATCTAATAACTTAGAGCTCCCACTTGAAATCGCGCTAACTCAAGCTGGCCAAGTCTATTCGGACGAATTTGCAGAAGCGTTCGGTGCTCATATGAAGTCAGATGTCTATGATCTCTTCAATACCTACAGGAATTTAGAAGAGACCTTGAATGACCTAGAGAGCGGTGGTGGCATGTTCGCACATGTCTCAAAGATGCTGACGCAAGATGATTTTGAGATCGGCCACGGAGCTGAGCGCTTAATGCAGATCGCAGTAGAGCGAGCAATCGAAACCAGTAGGGCAGAGAAGTTGACTGAACTCTGTGCCAACATTCCAGACCTCCTTACTTTCCTCCACGACCGCCTAAAGGTCTACCTTAAGGACCAAGGCATCCGCCACGACATCATCGACGCCTGCACCGCGATGGACGGCAGTGATGACCTCACTCTCCTCGTCAAACGAGCCCGCGCTCTCTCCGAAACCCTCGCCACAGACGACGGCGAAAACCTGATCCAGGGCTTCAAACGTGCCAACAATATCCTCACCCAAGCCGAAGAAGCGGATGGCGTGGAATATTCATACGGGGCAGATGTTAAATTTTCGGAAACGGACGAGGAAAAAGCGCTCTTTGCCGCTCTTGATGCCGCAGAGGCCAAAATCATCCCCGCAATGGCGCAACAGGATTTTACCACCGCGATGTCTGCCATGGCAGCTTTGCGCGGTCCCATTGATGCCTTCTTCGATGCGGTACAGGTCAACAGCGACAACCAGATGGTGCGCCGCAATCGTCTCAACCTGCTCAGCCGTATCCGCAGTATCTGCACCTCGGTTGCCGATCTGACCAAAGTGGACGGTTGACGCAAACCTTAACAGATACTCACCGAACGCCGCGTTAACGACTGCCGCTAAAGGCAGCGCAATGCCCCTCCTGTGTACGCGCGGTGTACATTCTGTGTACGCCCTGTGACATCGCTCGCCCTGCAAAATAGGGGCGTTAACCTTTCGAATCGCGTTGTGGCACTCAAATCCTTGCCTCCGCCCCGCAACCCCCTATGCTGCACCGGAAATAATAGGTGCCGCAGTGCAGAATAATCTTCATACCACGCTTGTGACCCAAGACGCCCCGATCGCCAATGAAACCCATGGGGGTCGCGCGAAATGTCTGCAACGACTGGTGCGAATGGACCTGCCCGTACCCCGCACAGTTGCCCTGTCATTCACTGCCGTTCAGGCCATCGCCAAAGGCAAATTGCCCGACGTAGACGCGGTGGTTGCGGAGTTTCCGGCAGGTACCCTGCTGTGCGTGCGCCCCTCCAGTGAGGACCCCGATTGGGGTGGCCCCGGTGCGGTGCTGAATATCGGCATCAACGACACCGTGTACGAGGATTTCTGCACCCTTATGGGCCGTGAACCTGCCGCCGCCCTATATACTCGTTTCGTGCAATCCTATGCAGTCAATGTCGCCCGTCTGGACCCGGATATGTTTGACGATGTGGAGGGCGATGGCAGCACTGCGCTTGCGCATTCGTTGCAGGCGTACGAAGCTGAAACAGAAGAGAAATTCCCGCAAGACCCTGCCACACAACTTGCTGCTGTTCTGCGGTCGATGGCGCGCGAATGGGACGGCACAACCGCCCGTCTGCTGCGACAGGCCAAAGGCGCGCCTGCGGATGCGGGGCTTGGGCTGGTGGTGCAGGAAATGGTCTTTGGCGTAGGTGTCGGGCAATGTGGTTCCGGCGTTCTGCAACTGGTGGAAAGCGAAACCGGAAATCCACAAACCACGGGCCGCTACCTGAGCCAAAGTCAGGGGCGCGATGCGCTTCAGGGCGGCAGCGATGCAATCTATCTGACCTGCGACCCCCGTGGCCCTTCGCTTGAGGAACTGGAGCCGGAGGCGTTCAAAGAATTGCAGTGCCATGCCGCGTTTATGCGCAAGCGTCTGCGCGAGGAAATGCAGGTGGAATTTGTCATTCAGGATGGTCACCTTCACATCCTTGACGGCGTGCGCGTGGCCCGTTCTTCGCGCGCGGCAGTGCGGATCGCCGTCGCGCTGGCAAATGACGGTATCATCTCGCGAGAGGAAGCCTTGATGCGGGTGCCCCCGCGCACCCTGTCAGAGCTTTTGCACCGCCAGATCGCCCCGTTTGCCAAGCGCGATGTTATCGGGCGCGGTATCGCGGCAAGCCCCGGCGCGGCGACGGGCAAGATCGTGTTCAACGCCACTGAAGCGCAGGCATCGGAATCGCGCGGTGAACCTTGTATTCTGGTGCGCCGCGAAACTTCGCCAGAGGACATTCGCGGCATGCACGCTGCACAAGCCGTACTGACGGAACGCGGCGGCATCACCAGCCATGCCGCCGTTATCGGGCGCGGCATTGGTTTGCCCTGTGTGGTCGGGGCCTCAAACATGAGCTTCAATATCGCCAAAGGCCACATCACCGCAAAAGACGGTCGCGTGTTTAATGCAGGTGACCAGATCACCGTGGACGGTACCACGGGGCAGGTGCTGGCCGGGGTTGCTGACATGCAGGAAGCGGCGCTTGATGACACCTTTACCACCTTGATGGACTGGGCCGAGGAAGTGGCTGACATTGGTGTTCGCGCCAATGCCGACACGCCTGCTGACGCCCAGACCGCGCGCAATTTCAAAGCGCACGGTATCGGGTTGTGCCGTACTGAACATATGTTCTTTGAGCCGGGCCGGCTGACCGTGATGCGCGAAATGATCTTTGCCGAAACGGGCGAGGACCGCCGTGCCGTGCTGGAACGGTTGTTGCCGATGCAACGCGATGATTTCACACAGCTTTTTTCAATTATGCAGGGTCAACCCGTCTGCATCCGCCTGTTTGATCCGCCGTTGCACGAATTTCTGCCCACCGACAAGGCAGGGCAACGCGAACTGGCCGAGGCTCTTGGGTTGCCACTTTCCAAAGTTACGCACCGCATTGATGCCCTGTCGGAATACAACCCGATGCTGGGCATGCGCGGTGTACGCCTTGGGGTAACGGTACCGGAAATCTACGAAATGCAGGCGCGCGCGATTTTTGAGGCTGCCATTGAGGCGGGGCGCGATGGTACGCCTGTTGTGCCCGAAATCATGATCCCGCTTGTCAGCGCCAAACGCGAAGTGGAACTGGTCAAGACCGCGATCGAGGCCGTTGCAGCGGCAGTGCATACTGAAAGCAACTCCGATTTCACTTACCGCCTTGGCGTGATGGTCGAAACGCCGCGTGCCGCGCTACGGGCAGGGGAAATCGCCCCCCATTGCGCCTTTCTCAGCTTTGGCACCAACGACCTGACGCAGATGACCTACGGGTTGTCGCGTGACGATGCGGGGCGCTTTATGTCCAATTACGTGCAGCAGGGTGTCTACCCCGAAGACCCGTTTCACATGCTGGACATTGACGGCGTCGGGGAGCTGTTGAAGCTTGGTGCGGCACGAGGCCGGGCGACCCAACCGGGGGTGACATTGTCGATTTGCGGCGAACATGGCGGCAACCCCGAATCGATTGCATTTTGCCGTGAGGCAGGATTCGACTACGTTTCCTGTTCGCCGTTTCGCGTTCCGGTTGCAAGACTGGCTGCTGCGCAATTGGCAATCACCCACAAAATAGGGTAGCGCGCCGGCCTTTTGCCCCGATATCTTGCTTTCATAAGCGAGAATCTGCGTGTTGGAATTGCTCAGGGTTTACGCAAGCCCGCCCTTTGGTTAAGCGCTCCCAGTCCGAAACTTCTTGTGAGGCGCCCCATGCGTTGGTTCCCGTTTTCTACTTTTGCTCTGCTTTTCTGCGCGATGTCCGCGCTTCCCTTTGCCGCTCAGGCGAATTCAGCCAATGCCGTAAAACTGGCACGCATCGAAGCACAGGGCCTTGCCTCAGCCGGCGACGCCCGCCTGAAGTCGATGATTTCAGCAGCAAAACTCGAAATCGGCACGACCAACACTGGCGACGTCCAGTTTACCCGCAAGTGGATTGATGCGCAGCCCCGTGCGAATGGCACGTCTGAATGGCGCTGTCTGGCAGAGGCGCTGTATTTCGAGGCGCGCGGCGAGACTGTCAAAGGCCAGTTTGCCGTTGCAGAGGTGATCATGAACCGCGTCAAAAGCACGCGTTTCCCGGGGTCTCTTTGTGCGGTGATCAATCAGGGGACGGGCAAGAAATACCAATGCCAGTTTACCTATACCTGTGACGGCCACAAAGAAGTGGTTGCCGAACCCGCAGCATTTGCGCGGGTCGGCAAAGTCGCCCGTGCAATTATTGACGGTCGCGCGCCACGCCTTACGGGCGGGGCCACACACTACCACACAACTGCGGTAAGTCCCCGCTGGAGCCGGGTCTTTACCAGAACCGCGCGTATCGGCGTTCATCTCTTTTATCGTAAAGGGTAGCAGGGAAATGCTGTTGTGCTAACTTGGCGAAATACTGCCTGTTAAGCACAATGCGCGGCACTGATGCCGCCAACCATACCAAAGAGCGTTACCATGCCCAACGAAGTCAGCCTTGCTTTTGCACACCCCTCTGAGCGGGCCGATGCGATGGCTGGCACGGAGACCCTTGACCGTATTTCCCTGCGGGATCACATCGTCGAGGTTGAGATCGGCGCTTTTCAGGCTGAACGCGGCGTCACCCAGCGCATATGTTTCAATGTCGTGGTCGAAGTGCAGCCCCTGACCGGCCCCATCGACGATGATGTGGATCGCATCCTCAGCTATGACCGCGTGACAGAGGCGATTGCCACCGAACTTGCCGTTGAACGCCTCGCGCTGTTGGAAACGCTGGCGGAGAGGGTGGCAGAACGGATTCTGCTCGAACCGCAGGCCGTGCGCGCGTTTGTGCGGATCGAAAAGCTGGATCGCGGGCCGGGCGCGCTGGGTGTCGAGATCATGCGCGCAAGTCATGGCGCGCCTGCCTCACCTCTATCGCAACAAGGCATTTTGCATCCCGAACTCGTGTTTCTCAGCAATGCGGCGATTGCCGCGCCGCATCTCAAAGGCTGGCTCGATCAGCTTGAAACGCTGGGCCGTCCGTTGATTATTTGCGTCGGAGCTGCAGATGATCCGGCACCGCAAGTGTCACACCGCATGGCGCAACGCCGAATTGATCTGCTGGCAATTGAACAAAACGCGTGGGTGCTGGCGTCCAAGGACAACCGTTGCGTAGTGGTGGAAACACGCACCGAACTCGACTGGGCCATGAAGAACGGTCAGACCTGCGTTTGGGCACCGTCCAAGATTGTGCTTGATTCGGTGGATACCCCGTCTTCCCAACCCCGTGATGCAGTTGCTCTCGCGGCGTGGTTTGCAGCCACCTTTGATGCGGAAGAGATGCTTGTGATAGGCACCGACCTGCCTGAAGAGGCATCTGTACCGCTGCGTGCCAGCCCAATCGATCAGGTCATTTTGTGATCAATAACAGGTACTTTAGGCCTATTGTTCAAGTTGGTCCGGCGCGAACGACCGATGCGCTTACCCTCGCTGGCGGCTGGGGATGGTTCACGCATGTTGAGGTTATGCGCCGCGATCATGTGCCCGAGGTAATCGCTGTGGATGACCTGCCGGACCATGCCTTTGACGCCCTGACCAGTAAACGGCCTGCTATTGCTGGCATGGGCATGGGCGTGCCGCGGATCATGGGTATCCTTAACACGACACCTGATAGCTTTTCGGACGGCGGCAAGCACACAACAACCGACGATGCCGTTTCTGCAGGGTGTGAGATGGTTACAGAGGGGGCGGACATCCTTGATATCGGCGGTGAATCCACCCGCCCCGGTGCGCTGGCAGTTGCCGTAGAAGAAGAAATTCGCCGCACCGCGCCGGTAATCGCGGGACTGCGCACAGCGGGTGTGACGGTGCCAATCTCGATCGACACGCGCAAGGCGGCGGTTGCAGAGGCGGCATTGGATGCCGGAGCGACCTTGGTCAATGATGTGGCCGGTTTCACCTATGACAACGCCCTTGCGCCATTGTGCGCCAATCGGTCCGTACCCGTCTGCGTCATGCATGCCCTCGGCGATCCGGCTACGATGCAGCAAGATCCAAAATATGACAACGTCGCCCTGGATGTATTTGATTTCCTTCAGAAACGCATTGCCGCGCTTGAAGCCGTTGGCGTGGCACGTTCCAGCATCATTGCTGATCCTGGCATCGGGTTCGGAAAGACGCAGACACATAACCTGGCACTTTTGGCGCGCCTCAGCCTGTTTCACTCGCTGGGTGTCCCGATTCTGCTGGGGGCATCGCGCAAACGCTTTATCGGAACAATCGGTCGTGCTGACGTTGCCTCGGACCGGGCACCGGGATCCATTGGTGTCGCATTGGCCGCACTGGCCCATGGCGTTCAGGTGCTGCGTGTGCATGATGTAGCGCAGACACGACAGGCAATCGCCCTTTGGCGCGCGGCCATGACAGGAATATCGGCATGACCAAACTTTTCGGCACTGACGGCGTGCGTGGCACCGCCAACATCCACCCTATGACAGCTGAAATGGCGCTTCGGATCGGCGCGGCCGTCGGGCGATATTTCCGGCGCGATGCAAAAGGGGTCCACCGCGTTGTGATCGGCAAAGACACCCGCCTGTCGGGTTATATGTTTGAAAACGCGCTAACGGCGGGCCTGACCTCTACGGGTATGAACGTGCTGTTGCTGGGGCCTGTGCCGACCCCTGCAGTCGGGTTGCTGACGCGCTCGATGCGGGCCGATCTTGGGGTCATGATCTCCGCCAGCCACAATCCGGCACATGATAACGGCATCAAGTTTTTTGGCCCGGACGGGTACAAACTGTCCGACAAGGTCGAGCACGAAATTGAAACCCTTGTCGCGCAAGGGGTGGAACCCACATCGGCGGCGGAAATTGGCCGTGCCAAGCGGATCGACGACAGCCGTTTCCGCTATATTGAACGGGTGAAATCCTCGTTTCCGCGCCAGATGCGTCTCGATGGCCTTAAGGTCGTTCTGGATTGCGCCAATGGTGCTGCCTATTCTGTCGCCCCTATGGCGCTGTGGGAATTGGGCGCGACGGTCATTCCTGTGGGCGTCTCGCCCAACGGGCACAACATTAACGAAGGCTGTGGATCGACCCAGCCTGAACTGGCGTCCGAAACCGTGATCGCACATGGTGCTGATGTGGGCATCTGTCTGGACGGGGACGCGGATCGCGTCATGCTGATTGACCAGAACGGGCAGGTTGGGGATGGCGACCAGTTCATGGCACTGATGGCCGCACGCTGGGCTGCTGAGAAACGTCTCAAGGGGAATGCCCTGGTGGCAACAGTGATGAGTAACCTTGGGTTAGAGCGGTTTCTGGCCGGACATGGTGTGCGCCTTGAGCGGACCGACGTCGGTGACCGTTATGTGGTGGAACGGATGCGGCAGGGCGGCTTTAACCTTGGCGGTGAACAGTCGGGCCATATCGTGATGACGGATCATGCCACAACCGGTGACGGGCTGATGGCGGGCCTGCAATTTCTTGCCGAGATGGTGCGTTCGGGCCAACCGTCTTCGGAACTGTTGCACCAGTTCGAACCGGTGCCTCAACTACTGAAGAACGTGAAGTACACGGCAGGGCAAACGCCGCTTGAAACAAAGCCGGTGAAAGATGCGATTGCGCAGGCTGAGGCGGATCTGTCGGCTGGCGGCCGTTTGCTGATCCGCAAATCAGGCACCGAACCGCTGGTGCGGGTCATGGCTGAACATGAAGACGCGGATCTGATGGCGCATGCCGTAGATGCGGTTGTCGCGGCTGTCGAGAACTCTGTTCAGCTGTGATTGCGCTGCGATCAAGTGTCTGCATCATCGGCCAAAATACGCGAGCATTGTACCGCCGCCGATGAGCAAGAGCAGGAAAATCCATGATCGCGATTGTGGGGACGTGACAGGTGCATTTTCTGTTTGTGCTGCGGGTATGCCATAGCGGTATTCGGTCCGCTCCACGTCAAAGTCGGCCCCTGCGAACAGGCGGTGCGAAGCGGCATTATCCTGCCAGACATCTGCGACCAAGCTGTCCCATTTTTGGGCCTGCATCTGGTCTTTGACGTCGGCGAGCAGCAGTGCGCCGATGCCTTGGCTGCGACCTGCCACAAGCGTGCCGATATCGGCGACCATCGCGGTCACGGGCATGGTACTATCTTTGGGATGTTTCCAGATCACCAGCACATAGCCAAGCAAGACATCACCGCGACAGGCGACGCGCAGTAGGCTGCGGAGGCCGTCACTCTGCGCCTTATCCGCGGAAAGCGCAGCATCCAGCAGCATATGCTGGTAACCGTTGTCCGGCCCGAAAATATGCGGCAGTGCTGCGCGGTGAAATCTGTGGGTGCTGTCGGAATGTGCCCGGATCGCAGATTTATGCGCATCGGTCGCGTCCTGAAGGGTGACTTCGCTATCTGGTGATATGTTCATACGGCGTTCCATTGCAAAACCGGATGCTTGCGTTTGGTCAAAGCGTCAATGACCTATGGTTCGTTGTGGGATGAATGCGCACTCTATTTCTGAGAAACAGGTGAAAAGAAAAGCCCGAAAGCGTGTGCTTCCGGGCTTTTCGCTATCATTTTTAGGGCGCTTAGTTCTTTGCTTTGTCGACCATCTTGCCAGCGGAAATCCACGGCATCATTTCACGCAGCTTTGCACCGACCTGTTCGATCTGGTGTTCGTCGTTCATGCGACGGGTGCCTTTGAAGAACGGCTGGCCAGCTGCGTTTTCTTGCATGAAGTCACGCACAAATGCGCCGGTCTGGATGTCGCGCAGAACCGCTTTCATTTTTGCCTTTGTCTCATCGTAGGGCAGGATGCGCGGGCCGGAAACATATTCACCATACTCTGCCGTATTGGAGATGGAGTAGTTCATGTTGGCGATGCCGCCTTCATAGATCAAATCCACAATCAGCTTCACTTCGTGCAGACATTCGAAATAGGCCATCTCAGGGGCATAGCCCGCTTCGACCAATGTTTCAAAGCCCATACGGATCAGTTCTACCAAGCCACCGCAAAGCACGGCCTGTTCACCGAAAAGATCGGTTTCGCATTCTTCGCGGAAGTTGGTTTCGATGATGCCGGAACGCCCGCCACCGATGGCAGAGCAGTAGGACAGACCGATTTCCAGCGCCTTGCCGGAAGCGTCTTTGTCCACCGCAACAAGGCACGGCACGCCGCCGCCTTTTGTGTATTCGCCGCGCACCGTATGGCCGGGGCCCTTTGGTGCCATCATGATCACGTCGATGCCTTCTTTTGGCTCGATCAGGCCGAAATGCACGTTCAGACCGTGGGCAAATGCAATGGCTGCACCGTCACGGATATTGTCATGGACGTACTTTTTGTAAGTCTCTGCCTGCAATTCGTCGGGCATGGTGAACATGATCACGTCGGCCCAGGCCGCAGCTTCGGCGATACCCATAACCTTGAGGCCTTCACCTTCGGCTTTGGCTTGGCTGGCAGAGCCTTCGCGCAAGGCAACGACAAGGTTCTTTGCACCGGAATCACGCAGGTTCAGAGCGTGGGCGTGGCCCTGGGAGCCATATCCGAGGATCGCGACTTTTTTGTCTTTGATCAGGTTCACGTCGCAATCGCGGTCATAGTAAACGCGCATGGGTTTATCCTTTCGGGATCTGTGTTTCTGAGGTGCAACATACGCAGGATTTCGCGAGGGGCCAGTGCGGATACATGGCTTTATTTCCATATCTCGGAGTGGTAATGCGTGAATTGTAACTAAAATGGAAAAATCATGCTTGATGATCTGGATCGTCGCTTGCTGCGCTATTGGCAAGGTGAGCCCACACTCAGCCCGGGCGAACTCGCTGAGCGATGCCGCGTGACACCGGGCAAGGCTGCGCGCCGCATCGCCAAGATGCAGGATGAGGGTGTCTTGCACGGTGTCGGCGCTGTGATCGATTGGACCGCACTTGGGTATAGCGTTGAAGTAAGTCTGCGCGTCACACTCGACAAAACGCAGGGCAATGCGTTTGACGCATTTCTGGCCGCAGCACGCGACGTACCGGAGGTCATCGAAATGCAAACGTTTCTGGGCCGTGTGGATGTGCGTCTGACTGTGATTGCGCGCGACATGGCGCACTACCAACAGATTTACCGCGATCGTATTCTGACCTGCCCGCATATTGCCGACATCAATGCTCTCATGCAGGTGGCGCTGATCAAATCGCAAGAGGTGCTGCCGTTGTGATTGATGTTGATGACACCGACCGCGCGCTGGTGTTGGCGCTTGTGCAGGATGCGACTCAAAGTGCAAGCGCCTTGGGTCGACGGTTTGGTCTGTCCCAACCCGCGACATGGCGCCGGATCAAGCGGTTGGAGGAGGCGGGGGTGATCCGGGGGAGGCGGCTGCGACTTGACGCGCAAAAGCTTGGATTTGGTGTTACCGTATTTCTGGGGATCAAACTAGCTACCAAAGGCCGCGTCAGCCTTGAGGATTTCGAGCGGGCGGTGGTGGCGATCCCCGAAGTACAGACCGTGGAGCACGTATTGGGTTTGTATGACTATCGCCTGCGCGTGGTGGCGCGTGATCTGCCCGATTTTGAACGCGTGCTGCGTCGGCGTATCATGACACTGCCGGGCGCGGGTGAGGTCGAGGCCAATGTCCTGCTCAGTGAGGAACGCCTTCCAGGCCCATTGGGCGGGTGAGCCGTGCTGCGCGCGAAATGGTCTGGCTGGCGATGTCCGGACTTTTCGCGGACTCGGATATGCCTCTGCTCCGCGATGATCTTGTCGGCACGTTTATGGCCGCGCCTTTTGACCTTACTACGTTGGACGAGATTTTCATTAGCGAGGTTTTTCCAGTCTGCATTGGCAATCTGCGCGAGGTCGCGGATGCATGGGCCCGATTCCCTGATGGCTGGCTGTTCCCCGAATTGGCACTGCGGCAAGGTCAGCGACCCTTTCTGGCAAAGATCACGCTGTGGCTGCGCAAGCGTCACGCGCGACGCATGGGTCCCGAATGGTTTAAGGTCCGCACCGCCCTCGTGGCACTGGGCAAGAATCAGGGGCGCAAGCGACTGCATACCGAGATAGACTTTGCCTTTCGCGCCACGCTTTTCTATCTACGCGTACGCGTAGCAGAAAAGGACACCACACATGGCATTGCTAGATACAGTCGACCCGACAGGGCTAGAGGAATTTTCGGTCGTTTTCACGGACCGTTCACTGAACCATATGTCCGGCACTTTTCAACAGGTGATGCGCGACATCTCCGAGTTGCTCAAAGAAGTTTATAACGCCGAGGCTGTCGCATTGGTGCCCGGTGGCGGTACCTACGGGATGGAGGCAGTGGCCCGCCAGTTTGCCCGCGACCGTGATGTGCTTGTGGTACGCAACGGATGGTTTTCCTATCGCTGGAGCCAGATCATTGAAAGTGGCGGACTGACGGCAAATGCCACAGTGATGAAAGCACGGATGCAGGGCAATGATGCGCCAGCCCCGTTTGCGCCGGCGCCTATTGATGATGTGACAGACGCCATCCGCACCGAAAAGCCTGCTGTCGTTTTTGCCCCGCATGTGGAGACCAGCGCAGGAATGATCCTGCCCGATGAGTATATTTCCGCACTGGCCGCTGCAGCTCACGAAGTTGGTGCTTTGCTGGTGCTTGACTGCATTGCGTCCGGTTGTGCCTGGGTTGATATGAAGGCACTGGGCGTTGATGTACTGATCTCTGCGCCGCAGAAGGGCTGGTCGGCCTCCCCTTCGGCAGGGCTGGTGATGATGTCGGCCTTGGCCGAAGAACGGCTGGGTCAAACGCAATCGGACAGTTTTGCCATTGATCTGGCAAAATGGCGGGCAATCATGAAGGCCTACGAAGATGGCGGACATGCCTATCATGCGACACTGCCCACGGACGCGCTGCGCGGGTTCCGCGACACCATGCTTGAAACACGGGAATACGGCTTTGAACGGCTTAAGGAGGCGCAATGGCGGCTGGGCGAGGGCGTGCGTAAGATCTTGGCAGACAAGGGGGTCGTCTCGGTCGCGGCATCCGGTTTCGGCGCGCCCGGTGTGGTGGTCGGCTACACCAGTGATCCCGAGGTGCAAAGTGGGCGTGCATTTGCTGCCAAAGGCATGCAGATTGCGGCCGGTGTGCCGTTGCAGGTTGGGGAGCCGGACGGGTTCAGCACCTTCCGGCTGGGGCTATTCGGGTTGGACAAACTCTATGACGTTGACGCTACGCTGTCGCGGCTGGCCGCAGTGATCGACGAGGTTCTCTGACAGACGCGCGCCGGTAAGGTGGGCATCTTGCCCACCCGTCGCTATCGTATTCCCAGCCCCATTTGCATGAGCATTTTGCGCACAGGCGGCATCGCATAAAGCGCATTCAGCCCAAAAGCACGTGCATCGCGTGCCGTCTGGCTATGTGCCTGCGAGGCGCGATTGAGCAGGCCAATACCGCGCACGCGCAGTTGAATATCCGGCGCACGGGCTTTGTGATAGGCCTGCAACATGTCAGCGTCCCCCAAACCAGCGGGGCGGGCCTGCGCCAATTCCAGCAGGCTGGCGATATCGTTCAATGACATATTGAGGCCCTGTGCCCCTATGGGCGGCAAGACATGTGCAGCCTCGGCAATCAACGCGACCCGCTCGGCGCTTATACGATCGGCATGCTGGCTTATGATGGGCC
This sequence comes from Sulfitobacter sp., assembly GCA_049645905.1. Lineage (GTDB taxonomy): Bacteria > Pseudomonadota > Alphaproteobacteria > Rhodobacterales > Rhodobacteraceae > Sulfitobacter. The sequence goes on along the minus strand of JBARUV010000023.1, from coordinate 22,326 downwards.
AGACAGCGCGGGGCGTAGCAAGGGTGAGCGGCCCGAACAGATGGCAGGAACGTTCGGATATTTCGGCCTCGAACGCCGCCACGTCGCTGTTCGCACGCGCAAGTGTCGCAGGACCATCATCCATCCACACCACGGCAGAGCATGGCATGCCATCGCGATCAGGCAGGGGCACGAGCGTAAAAGGCCCGCCACTGCGGTGGATCTCGGTCGAGACATTGTCATGCGGGATCGGGTGCGTCACCGCAAAGGCCAATGCCTTTTGCCCATACCGCCGCGTCGTGACATTGATCCCGGCCGCTTGACGCATCGGGCTGTCGCGCCCGTCAGCCGCGATTACCAGTTTGCAGGTGATCCGGCCGCCATCGCTAAGACCCACACGTGCGCCGGAGGTGCGGGTGAATAGAGTTGTGGTTGCCGTTTCTGGCCGGAAATCAACGTTCTTGAGCGTCTTTAGTCGCGCGACCATCTCGCGGCGCAACAACCAATTGGGGAAATTCCAGCCGAACGGCTGATCCGAAATCTCTGCTGCATTAAAGGCGCAGGTAACCCGCGCATCGCCTTGCGCGCCCCCCGCATCAACAATCTGCATCACTTGCAAGGGGGCAGCATGCGGGGCAAGTGCATCCCATAAACCAGCCGCCTCCAGCACGCGGCGTGCCGGTTGCAGCATCGCGGTTGACCGCATATCTGCACCCGCCGCCGCGCCATCGGTAATTGGCGGGCTGGGATCAACACAGATGACAGAAAAACCCGCGCTGCCAAAAGCCGCCGCCGCTGTCAGCCCGGCAATCCCGCCGCCCGAAATCAGGATATCAAAGTCGTTGGTCATACGTTCGATCTAATCCGTCAATTGGCCAAGAAAACCACAAAGGTCTTCGGTATGATGGTGAATATGTGCGGCATCGCGTCGCGCAGGTGCCACATGCACAGTGCGCATGCCCATTTGAAACGGTACTTCAAGGTTGCGCGGATCATCCTCGAACATGGCTGCAACTTTGGGGTCCAGCCCGTCGATCGCGAAGATACAATCAAATGCGGCACGTTCGGGTTTGGGCAAGAATCCGGCATGCTCCACCCCGTAGACCGCATCAAACAGCCCGTTGAGCCCGCGCGCAGCCAGCACCCTTTCGGCATAAGGCGCGCAACCGTTGGTATAAACAATCCGCCGTCCGGGCAGGGTGGCTATGCGCGCGGCAAGCAAGGGATCCGGCGTCAGGCTGTCCATCGAAATGTTGTGCACGTCCTCAAGATAAGGCGCGGGATCAACATCGTGCTCGCGCATCAGGCCCGCTAATGTTGTACCATAGCTGTGCCAATAATGCTTGCGCAGCCGATCGGCCTCTGTGCGCTCTACACCGATGGCCTGCATCACCCACGCGGTCATTCGGACCTCGATCAGATCAAACAGCCGCGCTGACGGCGGGTACAACGTGTTGTCCAGATCAAAGACCCACGTCTGAACATGAGAGAATTTTTCGCGCGCCATAACGCGTTGGTAGGCAGCTGAAGGGACAAGCGCAAGCTTGCGCTACGCAACGCGCGGGGTAAGGTAAGCGGATGACAAAGGATTACCGACCATGAACGCCCCTAAGAGCGGCCCCACCGACGCCTATTCGATGATTTTGGATGCCATTGACGTGGGCACATACCGCCCCGGTGACCGACTGGTGGAGAGTGAGTTGGCCGAGCGTCTGGGCATGTCACGCACCCCAGTACGCGAGGCGCTGCAACGTCTGGAAACGCAATCCCTGCTGGCGCGCGACGGGCGCAGCCTGATTGTTGCGTCGCTGGATCATAACCAGCTGTCGGAATTATACGTTGTAAGGAGCGAGCTGGAAGGACTGGCCGCGAGGCTTGCCGCGCGCCACGCCACCGAAGAAGAGGTGCGCGTGCTGCGCGAAATGGTCGATGCGGACAATGCGCTGGTGGACAGACCCGCCGCTCTTGCCCGTGCAAACCGGCGGTTTCACAAGCAGATCCATCTCGCCTCGCACAACCGCTATCTCGTTCAGCAACTTGATCTGGTGTACCGGACGATGGCGCTGATGGCGACATCCTCTCTGGCAGTGGCGGGACGCGGTCAGATTGCCCAGGGCGAGCATGACGAGATCGTACAGAGAATCGAGGCGCGCGATGAATCCGGTGCAGATGATGCGCTGCGGTCCCATATTTCGGTGGCCTTTGTGACGCGCCTCAAACGTGATGCGGCGCGACGCGAGGAAGAGGGCTAATCACCTTTGCAGACAGGTGTTGCCGATTTAGATGCGAACCCGTGCTGGGTTTTGTCCCAAAAAAATGGTGACACGACAAATTCGCAAAATCCTTTGTACGCGGCCAGTGCGCCCATGGGAAAATAAAGCGGTGTAGTGAACACCCATGCCATCAGATGACGGTGTTTGGGGCCGGAGACAGCGGTCATCGCGATGGCCAGATTAAGCACTTCTGCCATGACAAAAACCACCACCATGCCCCACATGACTGAGGACCCCAGCGTCAGTTCAATCGGGTGGGGCACGCCAAGCAACGTGAGCCAGAAGGACCATAGAAACGGGGCCAGCGCAAATTGCGAGAAGGTCGCGAAGAGCATGGTCTGAACGCCGAGAAACCGCAGCCATCCCAGATCCCTGAGCAGGGCAGCGGGATCGCGCATGTGCACACACCAAGTGATCAGATACCCCTTGAGCCAGCGCGAGCGTTGCCGCACCCAAGGCCATGCGCGGCAGTTAGCCTCTTCATAGGTGACAGTTGGCAACAGCTCCGTCACATAACCGCGCCGCGCAAGTCGCAGTCCCAGATCAGCGTCTTCGGTCACGTTATGGGCGTCCCATCCACAAAGCTTCTCAAGGATGTCACGGCGAAAGAATAGCGTTGTACCACCCAGCGGTATGACCAACCCCAATCGTGCCACGCCGGGCAGTATCATCCGCCACCACGTCGCGTATTCGATCGTAAAGCAACGTGAAAGCCAGTTGGAACTGCTGTTATAGTAATCCAGAACCCCTTGTAGGCAGGCGACGTTTTCAGGGGCGCTCTGAAACCGGTTAACGACCTTTTCAATCTGGTCAGGTTCAGGCGCATCCTCGGCATCCCAAACACCGATGATCGATCCTTTGCAGAAATCCAGCGCGTAATTTAACGCGCGGGGTTTGGTGGTCAGCCGGTTGGCAGCGGGCACTTCGATGACGCTGATCCAATCGGGCAAATCGGTGCGTGCGATGGTGTCACGCGTAATCGTATCCTCTGCTTCCAGTACCAGTACAACTTCCAGCAGCGACTTCGGATAGGTGAGCCGCGCCAGACGTTTGATCAACACACCAGCGATTTCCTTTTCCCGAAGCAGCGGTACGAGTACCGAAACCCGGGGGAGGCGAAAGCTGGCCACAGTCGATGGTGTTGGCACGTTGTTCGCAGTTGCGTCGCCAGCGTGGAACTGAGACCAGAACGCAGCAGCTTTTAGTGTGACGGACATCACCAGTGTGACAAAGGCCCAGATCATCGCTACTGTTAATGTCCACATCGGCGACAGTGCCAGCGCCAGAACAGCGGCCGCCAGAACACCCCAAGCCCACAGCATGCGCCGCTCCGGGTTCACCTCCCAGGAACGACAGCTGTCAGAGGCAGGGACTCGCGTCGCAGCTTTTTGGGCAAGTTCAGACCCGTAGAGGCGGGTGATTTGTTGTTGAATTTCAAGATTATCAGCGACCACAGGCAACAAACGGGAACCGTCAGGGCCCATACAAGCGCGAAACTGGGCAAACTGATCCGGTTTGTTGGTCGCCACCAGCAGCATGCCACCCAGTTCCATCCAGGGCACAACATGGTATTTTAAACAAAGGCTTGCAGGAAGTTCGTGGGCAAGTTGCAAGGGAGGTGGGTCGCGTACGAGATCAACCAATTGCAAGTTACGCTGCCGTGCGAGCGCGCCCAGAATCACTTCACGACTGACCAATCCCTCCGAGATCAGGATCTCGCCCAAGGGGGCATCCATGTGACATTGCAGATCCAACACGTGAACCAGATCTCGCTGGTCTATGATGCCTTGCTCTACCAGATACCGACCGAATGGCTTTGGCGCTGCCGCAGGTAGGGCGACCTGTGGTGCGGAGAGATGCAGGCGCAGGTTACTCATGCGGAACTTACCTTACACTTTAACGTAAGGTTAAGCTGGCAGAGATCAGTTAATCTAAGATGAACAACGGATTAACGCATGGTTAACGATGCAGCCGCGCCACATCCTGTTCAGGATGCGGCTGCGGTTGCGGCTGTTGTTCGGGTCTCCATCGCCTCGGCGAACCGTTCGAACAGATAGTAGCTGTCTTGCGGACCCGGAGAGGCCTCCGGATGGTGCTGCACCGACCAGACTGGGCGCCCGTCGATGCGGATGCCGCAATTGGAGCCGTCAAAGAGCGATACATGTGTCTCCACAACGCCGATAGGCAAGGTCTGGGAGTCCACCGCAAAGCCGTGGTTCATCGAGGTGATCTCGACCTTGCCTGTGTCATTGTCCTTGACCGGATGGTTCGCGCCGTGATGGCCGTGGCTCATCTTGATGGTCCTGGCACCAAGCGCCAGCGCCAGCATTTGATGTCCCAGACAGATACCAAAGACGGGCAGGTCGGTCTTTTCCAGCACATCGCGGATCATCGGCACCGCGTATGCCCCCGTCGCAGCCGGATCACCGGGCCCGTTGGACAGGAACACGCCATCAGGACTATGCGCCATGATATCGTCAAAGGTGGCAGAAGCGGGCAGCACTGTCACATCACAGCCAGCCGACGCCAGGCAGCGCAGGATATTGCGCTTGGCCCCGTAATCAACCGCGACGACCTTGTGCTTGGGATCATTCTGGGGCGTGAAGCCTTCGGGCCATGCCCAACGCATTTCATTCCAGCGATAGGACTGCACGCAGGTGACTTCTTTGGCGAGATCCGCGCCTTCGAGCCCTGCAAATGCACGTGCGGCGGCGACAAGGGATTCGATATCAAAGGTGCCGTCGGGGTTATGTTCCATCGCGGCATGGGGCGCGCCGGAATGGCGGATCGCGCGGGTCAGGCGACGGGTGTCCACGCCGCCCATTGCGATACGCCCGCGCGCGGCCAGCCAGTCTGACAATGGCTGCACGGAGCGCCAGTTCGACGGGGTCGTCGGCATCCACTTGACCACCATGCCCGCTGCAACCGGATCACCGGTTTCCGCGTCGTCCGGATTGGTGCCCACATTGCCGACATGCGGGAAAGTAAAGGTCACGATCTGCCCTGCATATGACGGGTCCGTCATGATTTCCTGATACCCGGTCATGGCAGTGTTAAAGCACAACTCGGCCACGGTGCGACCGGTTGCGCCAAACCCCTGACCGTAAAACAGGGATCCATCCGCCAGTGCAAGGCAGGCGGTGGGGTGCGTAGGCGTGGGCACGGACATTTTCGGCAGCCTCCGGGCAAGAAAACAAGGGGTAAACGGGCGCAACCTACCTATCCGGCTGTGCCGGGTCAAGAGACAGAGTAAAATGAGATACCCTTTAAAATCAGCATGTTACCAAAGGTCACCCCCATTGCCTCACTGCGGGGCACGCAGTATGGTTCAAGGCTTGACCGGGACCTGCAGACAGGCCCAAAGCACGGGGGTACACCTATGACACTGCGAACGCGCATATCGGATGCACTGAAACAGGCGATGAGGGACAAGGAGGCGCAGCGGCTGTCGACATTGCGGCTGATCAGTGCCGCCATCAAGGACAAGGATATCGCCGCACGCGCCACGGACGGCGATGACGAAGGCGTGCCGGAGACAGAAGTGCTGGCAATCCTTGGTAAAATGGCCAAACAGCGCATGGAATCAGCGCGCGCGTATGAAGAAGGCGGCAGACTGGATCTGGCGGACCGCGAGCGCGAAGAAATCAAGGTGATTGAAGAATTCCTGCCCCGCCAGTTGGACGCAAAACAGGCCGCTGCCGCGGTTGATGAAGCGATTGCCGAGATTGGCGCAACGTCGATCCGCGACATGGGCAAGGTGATGGGATTGCTGAAAGGCAAATATACCGGACAAATGGATTTTGGTGCGGTTGGCCCACAGATCAAAGACCGTTTGAGCTGAAGTCTTGACCAAATAGAAACCTTTGTTGCGCAAGCGCGCTGTTGCGGGTGCGTTGTGGCGGTATTTTGTTTGCACGCTAAATTTTATACATGATATGAAGCGCTTGCGCGGCGTTGTTGATCTGTTGCGCGAACGACCCAACGTGCCGGGTTAACAGCCGGTAAATTGTCACACAATGTACACAGGCCGTACACCGCGCGTGCACCTGAAAGTACCTGTTTCGGCAATCCGGACGATTTGATCCGGTACAAGCGTTCGCAGCAGGCCCGTCTTTTCAACTGTGGATATCACCGCATCAACTGGCGTTGCAGATCCTCAAACAGCGCGATGCGTTCTTCCTCGCTCAGAAAGCCGCCGATCTCCACTTCACGGCCATGACCGCGCAGGGTCACGTAATGGGGCACCGGACCTTCGGTTTCGTATTTGGTCACCTTGGTCCAATAGCGATTGTCCTGCCATTCCTTCACCTCGCCTTTGTGGGTGGTGTGGGTCAGATGCGCGGTATCTTCGCTGAGGGTCAGGACCTCTTCGATCTGGCGGGTCTTGTGATTGCGTTGCAGGGCGAAATAAATCCCGGCCACCGCAGCCATCACAAACGGCAGCAAGCCCCAGAGCAGGACCGTGCCAAGCATCGCGAACGTCGGGATCAGGATCATCGTGAAAGTCGCGAGCACAAAGGCCGCAAAGCCGCGCGCGGGCAGGGATTGATGCGGCCAGAGGCGCATGCGCTGAGTCGCCGCGTGGGGCTGGGTTGTCCATTCGTAAGGCATGAGTGAAAGATAGTGGATCCGGGGCCGCGTGCAATGCGGCAGGGTGGCTCAGGTCGGTCGGTTCAGGCGGGGGGGCCGATCAAATCCCAGCGGTTCCCAAAGATATCGCGAAAGGCAAAAACTTTCGAATGAAATGTGTACCAATACTTCGAAAGTATAAGGTCACTTAGTCCCGCATAGCCGCTACACAGCACCCCCCCTCAAATCTGTTCACTCACTCCAGCTCCACCAGCAGATCCTTGGCGTCGATCTGGCCGCCCGGCTGTACGTGCACCGCTTTGACCGTCGCGTCGCGTTCGGCGTGGATGCCGGTTTCCATCTTCATCGCTTCGATGGTCAGAAGCAGATCGCCTGCTTTGACCTTCTGGCCGACTACCGCCCCGACAGAGGCGACAACCCCCGGCATCGGTGCACCGATGTGGTTGTCATTGCCGGTCTCGGCCTTGGGGCGCTGGACGGTGGTGGCTTTGAACAGACGGTTGGGCACGCGGATCACGCGGGGCTGGCCGTTGAGTTCGAAGAACACTTTCACCTCGCCGTCTTCATTGGTGTCCGAGGCGGCCTGCATGCGGATTTCCAGCGTTTTGCCCGGATCGATTTCCGCCGAGATTTCTTCGGAAGGTTCCATCCCGTAGAAAAACGTCTGGGTCGGCAGGGTGCGCACGGGGCCGTAGCTGCGGTGGCGGCCCATGTAATCCAGAAAGACCTTGGGATACATCAGATAGCCGCAGAGGTCTTCGTCGTCGATCGGTATCCCGTCGAGTTGTTCTGACAGGTCGGCGCGGGTGGCTTCGATATCCACCGGTTCGAGGTGCTTGCCGGGGCGCTCGAGGTTGGGTTTTTCGCCTTTGAGGGCTTTGGCGAGAATTGCATCGGGAAACCCGCCCGGAGGCTGGCCGAGATTGCCGCGCATCATGTCGATCACGCTGTCGGGAAAGGCGACGTCTGTTTCGGGGTTCTCCACGTCGGCGCGGGTCAGACCCTGCGACACCATCATCAGGGCCATGTCGCCCACCACCTTGGAGGACGGCGTGACTTTGACGATGTCGCCGAACATCTGGTTCACATCCGCATAGGTGCGCGCCACTTCGGGCCATTTGTCGTCCAGTCCCATCGAGGCGGCCTGCGCCTTGAGGTTGGTGAACTGGCCACCGGGCATTTCATGCAGATAGACCTCGGAGGAGGGGGCCTGCATGCCGGTTTCAAAGGCGGCGTATTGACCGCGGACTTCTTCCCAATAGTCGGAAATCCCGCGGATCGCTTTCATTGAAAGCCCTGTGTCGCGGTCGGTGTGCTGCAAGGCAGAGACGACAGAGCCAAGGGTCGCCTGTGATGTGTTACCCGACAGGGCATCCATCGCGCAATCAACGGCATCCACGCCCGCTTCGCTTGCTGCAAGAATGGTGGCGCAGGCAATGCCCGCCGTATCATGGGTGTGGAAGTGGATCGGCAGGCCGACTTCGGATTTCAGGGCCTTCACCAGCACGCGGGCCTGGGCGGGTTTCAGCAGGCCCGCCATATCCTTGAGGCCAAGAACATGGGCGCCTGCCGCCTTCAGGTCCTTGCCCATTTTGACATAGTATTTCAGGTCATACTTCGCGCGGTCGGGGTCAAAGATGTCGCCGGTATAGCAGATCGTGCCCTCGCAGACCTTGTTCGCCTCGACGACCGCGTCCATCGCGACGCGCATGTTTTCAACCCAGTTCAGGCTGTCAAAAACCCGGAATACATCGACGCCCGTGGACGCCGCTGTCGCGACAAATTTCTGCACAACATTGTCGGGGTAATTTGTATAGCCCACCCCATTCGACGCGCGCAGCAGCATTTGCGTCATCAGATTGGGCATCGCCGCGCGCAGGTCGCGCAGGCGCTGCCAGGGACATTCCTGCAAAAACCGGTATGCCACATCAAAGGTCGCGCCGCCCCAACATTCAACCGAGAACAGTTGCGGCAGGTTGGCGGCATAGACCGGCGCAACTTTGATCATGTCGCGGCTGCGCATGCGGGTCGCGAGCAGGGACTGGTGCCCGTCGCGCATGGTGGTGTCTGTAATCAGCAACTGGCGCTGTTTCTGCATCCAGTCGGCGACGGCCTGCGGGCCTTTTTGTTCCAGCAGGTTGCGCGTGCCCATCATCGGTTCGTTGCTGACAACGGGCGGTTTCGGATCGCGCAGATGGGCAGGCGGACGGGGGTGAGCTTTGGTTTCGGGATGCCCGTTCACCGTGATATCCGCGATATAGGTCAGCACCTTGGTGCCACGGTCGCGCCGTTTGCGGAACTGGAACAGCTCGGGCGTCTCGTCAATGAATTTGGTGTGGTATTCGTTGTTCAGGAAGGTCGGATGCTTGAGCAGGTTTTCCACAAAGGCGATGTTGGTGGACACCCCCCTGATGCGGAATTCGCGCAGAGCGCGGTCCATGCGGGCGATGGCCATTTGCGGCGTTGGCGCCTTGGCGGTGATCTTGGTCAGAAGCGAATCGTAATACCGCGTGATGACGCCGCCCGCATAGGCCGTGCCGCCATCCAGACGGATGCCCATGCCTGTGGCAGAGCGGTAAGCGGTGAGGCGGCCATAGTCGGGGATGAAATTGTTTTGCGGGTCTTCGGTTGTGATGCGGGTTTGCAGGGCATGACCTGTGAGGGCGATATCGCTCTGGGAGGCTTTGCCGGTCGCCTCGGCGATGGTCTTGCCTTCGGCGATCAGAATCTGGGCACGCACGATGTCGATGCCGGTCACTTCTTCGGTCACTGTATGTTCGACCTGAACACGCGGATTCACTTCGATGAAGTAGAATTTGCCGTCCGCCATATCCATCAGGAATTCGACGGTGCCTGCACATTCGTAGTTCACATGGGCACAAATCTTGCGGCCAAGGGCGCAAATCTCTTCGCGTTGCTCGTCGCTGAGGTAGGGGGCGGGTGCGCGTTCAACCACCTTCTGGTTGCGGCGCTGCACAGAGCAGTCACGTTCGTAGAGGTGGTAAATCTCGCCGTGTTTATCGCCGAGAATCTGCACTTCGACGTGACGCGCCTTGAGGATCATCTTTTCCAGATAGCCTTCGCCGTTGCCAAAGGCGGCTTCGGCCTCGCGGCGCCCTTCAAGGACTTTCTCCTCCAGTTCGGATTCCTTGTAGATCGGGCGCATGCCGCGCCCGCCCCCGCCCCACGAGGCCTTGAGCATGAAGGGATAGCCGACCTCTTTGGCCTCTTTGCGGATCGCGTCCATGTCATCGCCCAGCACTTCGGTGGCGGGAATGACGGGAACGCCAGCCTCGACCGCGACGCGGCGCGCACTGGCCTTGTCGCCAAGTGCCCGCATGGTTTCAGCGCGCGGGCCGATAAATGTAATGCCGTTCTGTTCGCAGGCGTCGACAAATTCCGGGTTTTCCGACAGCAGGCCATAGCCCGGATGGATCGCATCCGCGCCGGAGGCTTTGGCCACGCGGATCATTTCATCAATGCTGAGGTAAGCGGCAACGGGTCCCAGACCTTCGCCGATGCGGTAGGCTTCGTCCGCTTTGAAACGGTGCAGCCCCAGCTTGTCCTCTTCGGCATAGACGGCGACCGTCTTTTTGCCCATCTCGTTGGCGGCGCGCATGATCCGGATGGCGATTTCGCCGCGGTTGGCGATGAGAATTTTGGCGAAGTCGGGCATGGGGTGTCCTTACCTATGGGTAACGTGGTTCATGTTAGGGATGCTGCGATGCAGCGCAAGGGCTGGCGCGCGGTTTCGTAACTATTATATGCCGTGCCGGTTGCGCCGAGGGCGATCGGGGCAGGCAGATCGCGCAGGGTTGTCGTGCCAAGCTGGCCCATGTTTGCACGAAGATCCTGTGCGAGAAGGTCGATCAGGTGGTCGATTCCACGTGGCCCCAGCGCGGCAAGCGCGAAATGAAAGGCACGCCCCAGCATCACGAAATCCGCGCCCGAGGCCAGTGCGCGCAGGATATCAAGGCCGGTTTCCACGCCACTGTCGAAGATCAGCGGCAATGTTGTGGCCACCCGGATCGCAGGCAGGGCATCGATACTGGCGGGGGCGCCGTCAAACTGGCGACCGGCGTGGTTCGAGACCCAGATCGCATCAGCGCCAAGCTCTTGCAGCTTGGCGGCATCCTCACCGCGCAAAACCCCTTTGATGACAAACGGGCCGTCCCAGTTATCGCGCAGCCAACCGACGTAGTCCCAATCGGGCGACGTGCGCAGAAGATAGCCGATATGGGCGGTTGATGGCAGATTGGCAGTGGCGTCACTGCTGTATTTGTCCAGCATCCGCATATGCGGCATGCCGCGTTTTGCCGTCGCCAGCGCCCAGGCAGGGCACATCGCAACCTGCGCAAGCAGGCGCGGCGTGAGGCGGGGTGGCTGCGTCAGCCCTGACCGTATCTGGCGTTCGCGCCGCGAGGCGACGGGCACATCAACGGTAAGGACAAGTGTTTTGAAGCCCGCGTTGCGGGCGCGCGCCAGCATGTCGCGCCGGATGTCTTCGTCCCGTGGCGGATAAAGCTGGAACCATGCGTGCGGCCCGATATGGGGCGCGAGATCTTCGGGCATTTGTGTGGCAACAGTGGACAGGCAATAGGGGATATCATGACGCGCGGCGGCGCGGGCCAGATGACCTTCGGCGTCAGGCCAGATCAGGCCGGACATGCCAATCGGCGCAATGCCAAAGGGCAGGGCGAGGTTTGCGCCCATCAGAGGTGTCGTCAGATCGGGCGTGAATTCGCCATGCAGAACCGAGGGCATCAAGCCGATCCGGTTCAGGGAGGTGCGGTTGCGCGCTTTGGTTTGTTCATCGCCGGTGCCGCTGTCGAGAAATTCCCAGACAAACTTTGGCAGGCGTTTTCTGGCGCGCGCGCGCAGGTCTGACAGGGCCGGATATTTTGCATGAAGCGTCATGGCGTTATATGGGCGGCACGGCGCGGATTTGTCCAGCAGGGGCCTGCGTTGGCGTCAGGACCGGTTGCAAATGACCTGCGGCGGGTTTGCGGGCCAAAAAGAGTAGGGGAACAAGATGCGAACATGGGTTTTCCTGAGCGGGATTTGGCGCTAGATTGGGCGGATGAGCAGTTTTGATGAAATGGACGCCTTTGAAGGCGCATCCCTGTCCGCACGCGCTATGGCGGCGCGCCCGCAGCCCTATCTGGACGGGTTGAATCCGGCCCAACGCGCAGCGGTCGAGCAGTTGGACGGGCCTGTGCTGATGCTGGCCGGGGCGGGCACCGGCAAGACACGCGCGCTGACGGCGCGGATTGTGCATCTGATGAGCACCGGAAAGGCGCGGCCAGACCAGATTCTGGCGGTGACATTTACCAACAAGGCTGCGCGGGAAATGAAGAACCGTGTCGGCGCCATGCTGGGCCAGCAGGTCGAGGGGATGCCCTGGCTGGGCACATTCCATGCGATCTGTGTGAAACTGTTGCGCAGGCATGCGGAACTGGTGGGCCTGAAGTCGAACTTTACGATTCTGGATACGGACGATCAGTTGCGGTTGCTCAAGCAGTTGGTCGCGGCCGAGAATATCGACGACAAGCGTTGGCCTGCACGTATGCTGGCGGGGATCATTGACGGCTGGAAAAACCGTGCATTGACGCCGGACAAGGTGCCGGCGGCGGATGCGGGGCTGTATAATCACCGCGGGTCAGAGATCTACGATCATTACCAGCGCAGGCTGAAAGAACTGAATGCCTGCGATTTTGGTGATCTGCTGCTGCATATGGTCACGATTTTCCAGACCCATCCCGATGTGCTGGAGCAATATCAGCGGTGGTTCAGATTTATTCTGGTGGACGAATATCAGGATACCAACGTCGCGCAGTATCTGTGGCTGCGCCTGCTGGCGCAGCGGCACAAGAACATCTGCTGTGTGGGCGATGATGACCAGTCGATTTATGGCTGGCGCGGGGCCGAGGTCGGCAACATCCTGCGGTTTGAAACCGATTTCCCCGGCTGCCATGTGGTCAAGCTGGAACAGAACTATCGTTCCACCCCGCATATCCTTGCCGCTGCATCCGGCGTGATTGCGGGCAACGAGGGCCGTCTGGGCAAGACCTTATGGACAGAGGCGCAGGACGGCGAAAAGGTGCGCCTGATCGGTCATTGGGACGGCGAGGAAGAGGCGCGCTGGATCGGGGACGAGATCGAGGCGCTTCAGCGTGGTACGCGGGGGATGGATCCCGTCAGTCCAGATCACATGGCGATTCTGGTACGTGCAAGCCACCAGATGCGCGCGTTCGAGGACCGTTTCCTGACCATCGGTCTGCCTTATCGGGTGATTGGCGGGCCGCGGTTCTACGAACGTTTGGAAATACGCGATGCGATGGCCTATTTCCGCGTTGTCACCAGCCCCGACGATGATCTGGCGTTCGAGCGGATTGTGAACACGCCCAAACGGGGCTTGGGCAATGTTGCGCAGCAGAAAATTCAGGTTTGCGCGCGGGAGCATGGGGTGAACCTGGTGGAAGGGGCGCGTATTTTGCTGGCCCATGACGGGCTTGGCGGCAAAGGCGGGGCGCAGTTGCGCGTCCTGATCGACGGGATCGACCGCTGGTCTGCGATGACGCGGGGGCCTTTGCGCGCCAGACAGGTTTCGGATGATGAGATGATCGAAGGGGCGGCGGAAACACTGGAGTATGCGCCCCCCGAAACCAGCCATATTGAACTGGCACAGATCATTCTGGATGAAAGCGGCTATACCGGCCATTGGCAGAACGACAAGACGCCCGAGGCACCGGGGCGGCTGGAGAACCTCAAGGAACTCGTCAAGGCGCTGGAACAGTTCGAGAACCTGCAGGGGTTCCTCGAACATGTCAGCCTGATCATGGACAATGAACAGGAAGGTGAGGGGGAAAAGGTCTCCATCATGACGCTGCATGCGGCCAAGGGACTGGAATTTCCTGCGGTCTTCCTGCCGGGATGGGAGGATGGTTTGTTCCCCTCGCAGCGGTCGATGGATGAAAGCGGCATCAAGGGGTTGGAGGAAGAGCGCAGGCTGGCCTATGTCGGAATCACGCGGGCGGAAGAGATTTGCACCATCTCGTTTGCCGGTAACCGGATGGTGTTTGGCCAGTGGCAATCTGCAATGCCGTCGCGGTTCATTGATGAACTGCCGCAAGATCACGTGGAGGTACTGACCCCGCCCGGTCTGTACGGCGGAAATTTCGGGGCCGCGATGCCCAAGAGCACTCTGCACGAGGCGGCGGCAGAGGCGAATGTCTATAACTCCCCGGGCTGGCGCAGGTTGCAGGCGCGTGCGGGCGAGCGGGGCGTTTCGCAGCCCTCGGAAAGCAAGAATGTCACCATCGACATGAACGCGGTCAGCAGTTTTGTGATGGGCGAACGGGTGTTTCACCAGAAGTTCGGCTATGGCGCGATTATCGGCATTGAAGGCGACAAGCTGGAGGTCAGTTTCGAGAAGGCGGGTGTGAAGAAAATCGTCTCGCGGTTTTTGACTGGATGCGATGATGTGCCATTCTGACTCCGGCTTTTAGGGCCAACCTCGTGGCGCACCGGATACATTTTTTAGTGACAGTGCTGTGGGTTGTCCTTTAGACAAAGAAACGGCGACACCTTGGGAGGAAGGTGTCGCCGTTCTCGTGTCGGCCCAAAGCGGACAGGGAGGGTGCGCTTTGGGACTGTGCACGCGGGCCGGCGCGTCTGGGAGGAGTGTGCGGGCCCGGTGCGACGGCTGATCCGGTTCTGGGAGGAAGTCCGGATCAGCCGAAACGGTTTAGCGGCGTGAAGCCTGGTCGGCGACGTAGCGCAATTCGGACCGGCTCAGGCCCAGATCGGCCAGTTCCCGATTGTTCAGGGCGTTCAGCCCATCAAAGGTCTCGCGGTACAGACGGTGCTGCTTGTAACGTGCTGCCAATGCCTCGAACCCTGCACGGATGCGGGTGAAGCCGGAAATGCCGGGTGCGGTAATTGTTGTGTTCAGATATGCCATTGTGGCGCCTCTTGCTTTCATACTTCGTGTGTTTCTGTGAGGGGTACATAAGGGTCTGGGCCGTTATCGCAATCGCCATTGAGACAAACCCGATATGCGTCCGGCGCATGAGCGACGCTACGTCAACATGTTGTTAATAAAATAGAAATACTGCGGCGAAAAATGCCGAGTGCGAAATTTCAGGGAGGGGGAGAAAAAAGTGCGGCGACATCAGGGAGGAGGAAGATGCCGCCGCTAAAACAGATCAGGTCGGGAGGAGGTGACCCTTTCTGGACTTTCTTTGTTGTGCACCTTGCGATGCTCAATGAAGATACAATCGCATTTATGCTGCACATGCACAACGAATAATTTTGCAATGCTGCTATGCAGCAAAAACATGGTGCACCTGCAGCATTTCTAGGCAGCGCGCTGCAGATTTATGCAAATTACCCGCCCCCCTTGTGTTTGGCGCAGAACCTGCCATTTCAACGGGCATAAATTGAGGAGGCCTGACAATGCCGGTGACAAAAGCAGAAGTTGAAGCAGCACTTGAGCGGGTCAATTTGCCCGACGGACGCAGCCTCATTGCCCATGATCTGGTGCGTGCGCTGAGCATTGAGGAGGGTAAGGTGCGCTTTGTGATCGAAGCGCCGAGTGCGGATGTCGCGCGCGCAATGGGGCCGCTGCGGGATGCCGCTGAAAAGATCGTCATGGATCTGCCCGGTGTGACATCGGCCAGCGTCGCCTTGACGGCACACGGGCCTGCGGCCAAGCCGGCAGCGCCCCCCAGTCTCAAGATCGGCGGTCATCCGAAACCGCAGGAAGGGCCTACCAAACCCAGCGGCGTGCAACGCATTCTGGCCATCGCGTCGGGCAAGGGAGGTGTTGGCAAATCCACGGTCAGTTCCAACCTTGCCGTTGCGCTGGCCAAACAGGGCCGCAAGGTCGGGCTGCTGGATGCCGATATCTATGGCCCCAGCCAGCCGCGCATGATGGGGGTCAACAAACGCCCGGCCAGCCCTGATGGCAAGACGATTATCCCGTTACACGCCCACGGCGTTACGCTGATGTCGATCGGCTTTATGATGGAAGAGGGCAAGGCGATTGTCTGGCGCGGGCCGATGCTGATGGGGGCCTTGCAGCAGATGCTGGGGCAGGTCGAATGGGGCGAGCTGGACGTGCTGCTGGTCGACCTGCCGCCCGGTACAGGGGATGTGCAACTGACGCTGTGCACCAAATCGGAGCTGACAGGCGCGATTGTTGTGTCCACGCCGCAGGACGTGGCGCTGATTGATGCGCGCAAGGCGCTTGATATGTTTGCAACGCTCAAGACGCCGGTTCTGGGGCTGATCGAAAACATGTCGATGTTCGTCTGCCCCGACTGCGGATCAGAGCATCAGATATTCGGGCATGGCGGGGTTGCTGCCGAAGCTGAAAAGATGGGGGTGCCATTGCTGGGCACCTTGCCGATTGATCTTGAGACGCGACTGGCAGGGGACGGTGGTACGCCGATTGCTGCGGGCGAGGGGCCGATGGCGCAGGCCTATGCACGGATTGCCGAGGGACTGGTCAGGGGCGGCATGGCCTGACCTGAGCGGAGCTGCTCGGGCCCCACTATATACACAGATCTTGAGAAGGCCGTTCATGGGATCATGGGCGGCCTTTGGCGTTCCTGCGGGGGAGTGACGGATGTTGTGCGGGAATTCATCCCCCTTACGGGAATTCACGGGACGGAGCGTGGGAATGGGCTGGCCTGCGCGGAATCTTCGGGCCGTGACTCGGCTGAAATTGGCCGATTCCGAATCAATTTTGGGCAATTCCCTTGAAATCTACTTGCATTCACCGGTGCCTTGGTAGAACAGGAGGGGAACATTGCCTGTGGATAAAACTGTGTGTGATTTTTTTGGGGATTTCGTGGGACATTGCTGCTCCACTTGGCGGTGTACTACATGTTGTGTTCAGGGGATGGGTTGAGCCAACTTGTGCCAATTTTTGAGCCTACGTAGCCGCTAAATGTAGTTTTCCCGACCTGTGGAAAACTATATTCTGTGGGTAACTCACAAAAAATAGTAGACAGCCCATAGTTTCCCATGGCATCCCTAGTGCATCGGATGAGAACGGGACACGGGGCACCAAACGACCCCACATAAAAACAAAACCTAGCAGGTTTCATACAGGCACCTCGCTTTCATACGAACAAAGAGATCCGGCGCGCGGGCGAGCAGACATCCCCCCAGGTGGCGCGTGCAGTCGGACTTCCCCGCAAAAGCGGGACGAGGGCGGAGAGTTGATCAGTGGCAGCCGATCAACTCTCCGTTTCCATTTCAAAGCACCGGGGACACGAGAGTATCGCGAGGGCGCGGACGCAACGTTCATACGCGCAGGCAGGGACATAACAAGTGAGCCGCAGGTTCAGAGGCGAAAGCCAACACAAAGTCGATGCGAAGGGGCGGGTGTCTATCCCGGCCTCTTTTCGACGTGTGCTGGAGGCTGGCGACCCGAACTGGAAAAGCGGTGACAATCCCGAGCTGGTCATTGTCTACGGCGATGAAAAACTGAAATACCTAGAGTGCTACACGATAGAGGCGATCGAGGAAGTCGACGCCAAGATCGACGCATTGCCGCGCGGTTCGGTTGGGCGCATGGCCTTGCAGCGGCGCTTTCACGGGCAATCCTTTCCCACCAATGTGGATGAAACCGGGCGCCTCGTGCTGCCTGCGAAATTGCGCAAGAAGATTGAACTCGACGGTGAGGCGCTTTTCTTTGCCACCGGTGATACCTTCCAGATATGGAAGCCCGAAACCTACACAGCCGAAGAAGAAGCATGGGCCGAAGAGCTGCCCGATGACTTTGATCTGATGAGCTTTTTGGACAGCGCGCCGAGGGAGTAACGCATATGGCTGCTGCGGCCTCTGTCAACCCAACTGCCCCTCATGTTCCCGTACTGCTGGCGCCTTTGCTGGCAGCGGTCGCCCCTGTGCAGGGTGTCTGGCTTGACGGGACATTCGGGGCGGGTGGCTATACCCGCGGATTGCTGGATGCCGGTGCGGCGCGGGTGATTGCGGTGGACCGTGACCCGCTGGCGTTCGAGATGGCCGCAAGCTGGGCGGGGGATTACGGCGACAGGATCACCATGCAGCAAGGTGTCTTCAGCAAGATGGACAGCTATGCCAGTGATCTGGATGGTGTGGTTCTCGACCTTGGTGTGTCCTCCATGCAGATTGACCAGGCAGAGCGCGGGTTTTCGTTTATGAAAGACGGCCCGCTGGATATGCGCATGTCGCAGGACGGCCCGTCCGCCGCCGATCTGGTGAACGGGGCAGAGGAAGAAATACTCGCCAATATTCTGTTTCAATACGGTGAGGAACGCGCGAGCCGGCGCATTGCCAAAGCGATTGTGCGCGCACGGACCGACGCCCCTATTACCACAACACTGGAACTGACCCGTTTGATCGAGAGCTGTCTGCCGCGTGCCAAACCCGGTCAGTCACACCCTGCCACGCGCAGCTTTCAGGCGCTCCGCATTGCGGTGAATGATGAATACGGTGAATTATTTCAGGGGCTGATGGCAGCAGAGCGTGCTTTGAAAGAGGGCGGGCATCTGGCTGTTGTCACCTTTCATTCGGTCGAGGACCGTATGGTTAAGCGCTTTCTAACCGAACGATCGGGAAGCGGTGGCAACGCGAACCGCTTTGCGCCCGAACTGGAGACTGAAGCGCCGCAATTTCGGGTCGACAAACGCAAGGCCATCGGTCCGGATGCGGACGAGTTGGCGCAAAACCCGCGCAGCCGCTCTGCCAAATTGCGTGTTGCGGTGCGCACCGGCGCCCCGAGCGGCGAAATCGACGCCAAATCCCTCAGAATGCCGATGGTCAAAGGACTGAACTGATGCGTGTGATCCTCTATATTCTGACTTCCCTGGCCGTGATCGGCCTTGCGTTCTGGGCGTATCGCGAAAACTACGCGACCCAGCAGGCTTTGGGCGAGGCGGACAAGCTGCACGAGGGCATCCGGACGTCACATTCGCGGCTCGCGGTTCTGAAGGCGGAGTGGGCCTACCAGAACCGGCCGGACCGGTTGCGCGATCTGGCCGAGCTGAACTTTGAACGTCTGGGTCTGTTGCCGCTGCATCCCGACCAGTTCGGAAAGGTCGACGAGGTGTCTTATCCGCCCAGACCCTTGTTGCCTATTACAAATCCCGTGGACGTCTCCAACATGTCTGATCAGGAGGATCCGTTATGATCCGCACGCCGCTACGCCCGCTGGCCCGTATTCTTGACGCCCGCCAGAAGGGCGAAAACCCCGATGCGATTGAACGCGAGAACAAGCGTATCCGTCACGAGCAGATGCGCGACCATTCGCGGATGCGCGCCGAGGGGCGTCTGTTGATCCTTGGCGCGTTTTTCTTTTGCGCTTTTGCCGTCGTCGGCGCGCGGATGGGGCTTTTGGCGACCACTGATCCTGTTGAACCACGCGCCCATGCGCCCGGCGCGGTGATCTCTGCCAGCCGTGCGGATATTGTGGATCGTAACGGGTCGATACTGGCGACCAATTTTGAAACACATGCGCTTTATGCGCAGCCCAGAAGCTTGATTGATCCCGAAATGACCGCCAGAAAACTGGTCGCGATTTTCCCGGGCCTGAACGAAGAACGCCTGATCAAGGATTTTACAGGGGCGCGCAAGTTCCTGTGGGTGAAGAAGAAAATCAGCCCCGAGCAGATGCAGGCCGTGCATGATATCGGCGATCCCGGCTTGCTGTTTGCACCGCGCGATATGCGTCTTTACCCCAATGGCACGCTGGCGGCCCATGTGATGGGCGGGGCGTCATTCGGCAAGGAAGGCGTGCATGCGGCCGAAGTGATCGGTGTTGCAGGGGCGGAAAAGTACTTTGACAATTATCTGCGCGATCCGGCCAACGGCAACAAACCGTTGCAGCTGTCACTGGATCTGACGATTCAGGCTGCCGCTGAACGGGTGCTTTACGGGGGTATGAAGCTGATGAACGCCAAGGGGGCGACCAGCGTGCTGATGGACGTCAAAACCGGCGAGGTGATCAGCGTTGTTTCCCTGCCCACGTTTGATCCCAACAACCGTCCGCGCCCTGCGACAAAAGGGGATGCGTCCGACAGCCCGCTGTTCAACCGCTCGGTTCAGGGCGTTTACGAACTTGGTTCGACCTTCAAGATTTTTGCGGCTGTACAGGCGATTGATCTGGGGTTGGTCAATGCAGATACGATCATCGAAACAGCAGGACCCTTAAAGGTCGGCGGATTCAGGATCGGCGAATTCGCGAACCATAACTACGGCAAGCTGTCGGTCGAGGATATCATTGTGAAATCCTCCAACCGGGGTACCGGCCGCATTGCGCTGCAGATCGGGGCCAAGCGGCAGCAGGAGTTTCTCAAGAGCCTCGGGTTTTTCGAGGCGACAAAGTTCGAGATCGTCGAAGCCGCTGGCGGCAAGCCGCTGCTGCCCAAACGCTGGACCGAACTGTCCACCGTGACGATCTCTTACGGTCACGGTCTTTCTTCGAGCCCCATGCATCTGGCCGCAGGCTATGCCGCGATTGCCAATGGCGGATACCGGGTTGAACCCACATTGCTCAAGCAGGATGGTCCGCAACTGGGCGCGCGGGTGATTTCAGAACGGGCCGCAGCGGACGCGCGGCGCATGCTGCGCAAAGTCGTCAGCGAGGGGACGGCCAGTTTTGGCGAAGTGCCCGGATATCTTGTGGCTGGCAAAACCGGCACCGCGGAAAAACCAAAGCGGACCGGCGGCTATCACAAGGACAAGGTGATCAATACTTTCGCGTCGATGTTCCCGGCCAACGATCCCAAATACGTGTTGATCGTCACGCTGGACGAACCTGTTGAAACCTCCGGTGACAAACCGCGCCGCACGGCCGGTTGGACAGCGGTGCCGGTCGCTGCTGAAATGATCCGCCGCATCGCGCCGTTGCTGGGATTGCGTCCACAGGTTGAACCTGCGCCTGCGGCCATGATAACGCTAACCAGCAGTAACTAGGCCGGAAAAGGCGCGTGCAGGTCATGCCCCAGAGTATCACGTTGAATTCCTTGGGATTGATGGCAGCAGGCGGACAGAATCCTGCGCTGAGCTCTCTTGAAGTGGACAGCCGGAAAATCACGCAAGGCAGTTTTTTTGCGGCGATGCCGGGGTCTGTCGTACATGGTGCGACGTTTGTCGAAGCGGCCCTTGAACAGGGTGCGGTTGCGGTTCTGACGGATGTCGAGGGGGCAAGGATAGCAGGCGACGCGGTGCGCGCGGCCGGGGCTGCGCTGATCGTTTCAGCCCAGCCACGCGAGGCATTGGCGCGCGCTGCCGCCCTGTGGTTTGGCGCACAACCAAAGACGATGATCGCGGTTACCGGCACCAATGGCAAAACCTCTGTCAGCACATTCGTGCGCCAGATCTGGATTGAAATGGGGCTTGCGGCGGTCAACCTTGGCACCACCGGAATAGAGGGCGCCTGGACCGCACCACTTGCCCATACAACGCCAGAGCCGATCACCCTGCACCGCGCGCTGGCGCGGGCCGCCGCCGAGGGCGTGACCCATGCGGCAATGGAGGCCTCCAGCCACGGCCTTGACCAGCGCCGGTTGGACGGTGTCACCTTGACGGCGGCGGGGTTCACGAACTTCACACAGGACCATCTGGATTATCACGAGACGTTCGACGCGTATTTCGATGCCAAGGCAGGCCTGTTCGCCCGCGTGCTGCCCGATGAGGGCATTGCCGTGATCAACATCGACGACCGGCGCGGCGTGGACATGGCTGCCATTGCGCGTGCGCGCGGGTGTGAGGTGATCACCGTTGGACGTGACGGTGGTGATCTGCATCTGACCGCCCAGCGGTTGGATTCCGTTGGGCAAGACCTGCGATTCGACTGGCGCGGCAAGTCGTTTCAAAAGCGCCTTGACCTGATCGGCGGGTTTCAGGCGGACAATGTGATGCTGGCCTGCGGGCTGGTCATCGCCTGCGGCGGGGAACCGTCGGATGTGTTCGACACATTGCCGCATCTGTCCACGGTGCGGGGCCGTATGCAACTGGCGGCAACGCGTGACAATGGCGCGGCGGTGTTTGTCGATTACGCCCACACACCGGATGCGGTTGCGACAGCCCTGTCTGCAATGCGCCCGCATGTGATGGGCCGTCTGGTCGCCATCATCGGTGCGGGCGGCGATCGGGACGTGGGCAAGCGACCCCTGATGGGGGCAGCGGCACTCAAACATGCGGATGTTGTCATTGTTACAGACGACAACCCCCGTTCGGAGGATCCGGCCAGCATCCGCGCGGCGGTGCTGCAGGGTGCGCCCGGTGCGATCGAAATCGGTGACCGCGCCGAGGCGATCTTGCGCGGCGTGGACATGCTTGAGGCTGGTGACGCCTTGTTGATTGCGGGTAAGGGGCATGAAAGCGGTCAGATCGTCGGCGACGACATATTACCCTTTGATGATGTGGAACAGGCCAGTGTCGCGGTGGCGGCACTGGACGGGAGGCTGACATGAGCTTGTGGACTTCG
>JBARUV010000022.1:0-1980 GCA_049645905.1 Sulfitobacter sp. | reverse complement strand
CCCGTGTGCCGGGGTTCGGGCGCAAGCGGCACATGACCAAAGGACAATTGGCATGAGCCAGCAAAACAACGTGCCCATCGGCGTGGCACTGATGATCGGTGCAACGTTGGTATTTGCCATACAGGACGGGTTTTCCCGTTTTCTGGCGACAGAGTATAACGTGATGATGGTGGTGATGATCCGCTACTGGTTCTTCGCGGCCTTCGTGATTGCAATTGCGAAACGCAAGGCAGGCGGCATTCGCGCGGCAGCAAAAACCAGACAGCCTCTATTGCAAGGCTTTCGCGGTGTATTGCTGGCTGCCGAGATTATTGTGTCTGTACTGGCCTACACGTTGCTGGGGCTGGTGGAAACGCACGCAATTTTTGCGTGCTATCCGTTGCTGGTTGCGGCCCTGTCAGGGCCGGTTTTGGGGGAACACGTAGGGTGGCGACGCTGGCTGGCGATCGCGGTCGGGTTCATTGGTGTGTTGATCATCTTGCAACCGGGCATCGCGGTTTTTGATCCCGTTGCAATGATCCCGCTTCTGGCCGCAGCGATGTTCGCGCTCTATGCCATGCTGACCCGCTACGCCGCGCGACAAGACAGCACCGCCACCAGCTTTTTCTGGACCGGGACGAGTGGTGCGATTGCCATGACCTGTGCTGGTGTATGGTTTTGGGAGCCTCTCGCCGCGCAGCACTGGCCGATCATGATTGCGCTGTGCATTTCCGGCGTCACCGGTCATTGGCTCATGATCAAATGTTATGAACTGGCAGAGGCAAGTGCGGTACAGCCGTTTGCATATTTCCATCTGGTTTTTGCCACGATCATCGGCGTATCGGTTTTTAGCGAGACAGTCGCGCCAAATCTGATTGTCGGCGCGGCGATCATCGTGCTGGCAGGCCTATTCACTTTTTGGCGCGAACGCCTTCAGCGTTGATCCGGTCAACTCTTGCGAGAACGGGATGGGCAAGGGGTCTTTGCCCAGTCGTGCGCGATAGACCGGCAGGCTTTCGGTGACGCGCATAATGTAATTCTGTGTTTCACGGAAAGGCACCATTTCAACCCAGTCAACAATGTCGATCTCGCCTTTGCGCGGATCCCCATATTCGTTCAACCAGCGCACGGGGCGGCTGGGCCCCGCGTTATAGGCACCGGCCATCATTGCTACATTGCCATCAAAAAGTCCCGCCATATTGGCAAGGTATTGCGATCCAAGGATCGCGTTGTATTCAGGGTCGGCGGTCAGCCTGTCGGTGGTATGAAGCGCGCTGACACCCAGTTCTGCCGCGACTTCGCGTGCAGTTGCGGGCATCAGTTGCATCAACCCGCGTGCGCCGACACTTGATTGGACAACAGGATCAAATTCGCTTTCGCGTCGCGCGATAGCAAGGCTCATCTCGGGGGCCATCGGCAAATCCCGTGCGGCAAGCGGGTGCAGCGGATAATAGGATGAGGCGATCGTCAGACCGCGGCGCGCAGCGCGCTTGCCGATCATGACCGCCAGATGCGGTTGTCCCACATCAATCGCAGCCTGACCCAAAAGGGCGATATCCTCGGGCACCAACTGATCCGTCAGATGGGTCCAGAATTGCTCTGCCATGGACACTTCGCCGGAGGCCTGTAAGAGCATACCCGCCTTGAACAGCGGGGCCTTGGCCAATGCGGACAACCGCCAGTCCTGTGCGGGTTTTTCGCCCTTCAGCGAGGCATCAAAGGCAGCGTTCACTTTCTCGGCCGCCAGCAAACCGTAAAATGAGGTCTGAAATTCCGCTCCCATCCGGTAGGCGACAGAGGCTGCCTCGGGGTCATTCATCGCCTCAAGCGCCCGACCCTGCCAATACCCGGCGCGGCCCTGTGAAATAGGCGATTCCACCACGTTGTCGTGGTTGAGAAAATGCTGATAGGCGAGCTCCGGGTCTTTGAGAAAGCGCAGGGCGATATAGCCTGAAAGCCACTCCAGATCCGCATAATCCGAACCGGAGGTCAAAAAATGTT
>JBARUV010000021.1:0-14925 GCA_049645905.1 Sulfitobacter sp. | reverse complement strand
TCCTCGTGCCGTTCCAGCTTACGGCGCTTCAGGTGACGCCGATCTGCGAGCGTCTGCGCTGTCACATGCCAATAACCATCAGCCTGCGGGACGTCTTCATCGTGCCACCAGTTGCGCTTGATCTCACGGTGGATCGTAGAGCGGTCACGGCCAAGCATCTCAGCGATCTTGGTCTTCGTCGCTTTCGCCTGAAGCATCGTCGCCAAGATTCTACGTTCATCCAGGTTCAATTTACGGTAGGGTCGTCTCATCACATCCTCCTGATCTGCATCAGAAATTTATCTAGTGATGCAATCCAAAATGGAATGTGCCCCCACACACAATGTAGAACCTATAATCATTATTATGTAATGTATTGGAGCATTAGGAGAACCAATATCTACTTCACAATCAACAAGTTACGTTCTGTTCCTTACCCCAGTGCGTAGCCGGCTCCACGGACTCTGCGGATAGGATCCTCGCCACCGTACTGCATCAGCGCCTTGCGCAGACGTGCAATGTGAACATCGACCGTGCGGGTGTCGACATAGATGTCGCGGCCCCAGACCAGATCCAGCAGTTGATCGCGGCTGTATACGCGTCCCGGTTTTTCCAACAAGGTTGTAAGCAAGCGATATTCCGTTGGACCCAGCTTGAGTTCCATTTCGGCACGGTAAACGCGGTGCTGCTCCGCATCCAGCGTCAGATCATCAAAGCGCAGCATCTGGCCTGCTGCCGCAGGTCGTGCGCGGCGCAGTTGTGTGCGGACACGTGCCATCAGTTCGCGCAGCGAGTACGGTTTTATCACATAATCATCCGCGCCGGTTTCCAGACCGCGAATAGTGTCCACTTCTTCAGAGCGCGCGGACAGCATGATCACCGGAATGTGGCGCGTATCTGCGCGGGTTTTCAATTGCCGGCAAACTTCGATACCGCTCATCAACGGCATCATCCAGTCGAGGATCACCAGATCAGGCGCATCCTCTGCGACCAGCAGCATGGCTTCTTCGCCGTTTTCCGCACGGCGCACGGCAAAGCCTTCAGCCTCCAGATTATAAGCCAGAACTTCTCGCTGTGCCGGTTCGTCCTCCACCAGCAGGACTTGAGGCTGGGATACGGCCATGTCCTTCATCCTTTTGAAATCACGGATGTTTGATCTGCCTTGGGTCGCGCTTCGTCCGGATGCTGACCAGTGACAAGATACACCGTCTGTTCGGCAATACCCGTAACGTGATCGCCCATACGTTCAACGTTTTTGGCGATGAAATGCAGGTGCATACAGGCTGTGATATTCCGTTGATCTTCCATCATGTAAGTCAGGAACTGGCGGAACAGGGCGTCGTACATCTGGTCCACGTCCTCGTCGCGGCTGATGACGGCCATTGCGAGGTCGGCGTCGCGCTGGATATAGGCATCCAGTGCATCCTTGAGCATGCTTTCGACTGTTTTCGCCATCCGCCGGATCGAGCCGGTGCTGTCGCTAACGGGGTCCATTTGCGCAAGAACGCTGGTCCGCTTGGCCATGTTTTTTGCATAGTCTCCAATACGTTCAAGGTTGGCGCTAATCTTGATCACGCTCAGGATAAGGCGCAAGTCAATCGCTGTGGGTGCGCGCAGGGCAATCACGCGGGCAGCACGTTCGTTGATCGTGTCCTCCAGTGCATCTATCACTCTATCCCCTGCCCTGACCTTTGTGGCCAGTTCCTGGTCACGGGTCTCAAGGCTTTGCGCGCCAAGGCGGATGGCGTCTTCGACGAGCCCGCCCATTTTCATGATCTGCGCCTGAACCCCTTCGAGATCACGGTCGAAAGCGGAAGCAATGTGTTGATTTGGCATGGGTTTATCCAATCCGTCCGGTGATGTAGCTTTCTGTGCGTGGATCCTCTGGTGAGGTGAAAATCTTGTCCGTTTCCCCGAATTCCACGAGATTTCCCAGATGAAAGAACGCGGTTTTCTGGCTGACCCGTGCGGCCTGTTGCATTGAATGGGTGACGATCACCACGGAATAGTTCTGGCGCAATTCGTCGATGAGTTCTTCAACCTGGGCCGTAGCAATTGGGTCAAGCGCCGAGCACGGTTCATCCATCAGCAGCACTTCGGGTTCGGTCGCGACCGCACGCGCAATGCACAGCCGTTGTTGTTGTCCACCGGACAGGCCGGTACCGGGTGCATGCAGGCGGTCCTTTACCTCGTCCCAGATTGCGCCGCGCCGCAGGGCGCGTTCGACAATCTCGTCCAGCTCGGACTTGTTGCGCGACAACCCGTGGATGCGCGGGCCATAGGCAACATTGTCATAAATGGATTTTGGGAACGGGTTTGGTTTTTGGAAAACCATGCCGACTTTTGCGCGCAACTGTACCGGATCAACATTGCGGTCATAGATGTCTTCGCCGTCGATGCGGATATCTCCGGTAACGCGACATACATCAATTGTGTCGTTCATCCTGTTGATACAACGTAGGAATGTGGACTTTCCGCACCCCGAAGGACCGATAAAAGC
This sequence comes from Sulfitobacter sp., assembly GCA_049645905.1. Taxonomy (GTDB): domain Bacteria; phylum Pseudomonadota; class Alphaproteobacteria; order Rhodobacterales; family Rhodobacteraceae; genus Sulfitobacter. The sequence goes on along the minus strand of JBARUV010000021.1, from coordinate 12,446 downwards.
AGTCACGGTTTTGTCTTCGATTTCGACGTTCACGTCCTTGATGGCATGGGTGTCGCCGTAATAGACTTGTACGTCGCGGGCTGCGATTTTGACGGATTTTGTGCTCACGTCGTTCTCCGGATTATGTGTGTCTTTCATGGGGTTTCCTTACCAGCGCCGTTCGAATCTGCGGCGCAACAAGATCGCTACCGCATTCATGATGAGCAAAAAGACCATCAGTACAATGATTGCACCCGACGCGCGTTCGACGAATGCCGGATCAGCGCGTTGTGTCCAGTTATAGACCTGCACGGGCAAGGCAGCAGCCGGGTCGAAAAAGCCTTCCGGCGGGCTCGCCGGGAAATCACGCACAAAGGCCACCATACCGATCAACAGGAGCGGAGCGGTTTCACCCAAGGCTTGCGCGAGCCCAAGGATCGTACCGGTCAGGATGCCGGGCATCGCAAGCGGCAGCACATGGTGCAGAACCGATTGCATCTTTGACGCCCCTACCCCAAGTGCTGCATCCCGGATCGACGGCGGCACCGCCTTGAGCGAGGCGCGGGTGGCGATGATAATCGTTGGCAGCGTCATGAGCGTCAGCACGAGGCCGCCGACAATTGGCGCTGACTGCGGCAGGCCGGCAAAGTTGATAAAGATCGCGAGGCCCAAGATGCCGAAGACGATGGAGGGCACCGCCGCGAGATTGGAGATATTGACTTCGATGATGTCGGTAATCCAGTTCTTGGGGGCAAATTCCTCAAGATAGATCGAGGTCGCAACGCCAATCGGCAGTGCCAGCACCAGAACGACGATCATCATGTAAAACGACCCGATGATCGCCACACCAAGACCCGCAGCTTCGGGGCGGTTTTCCGACGCATCCGCCATTGTCAGGAAACCCCAGTTCCAATGGGTGGACAAAAGGCCCGCCGTCTTTAGCTGGTCCGCAAGGCGCAACTCATCTGGACTGACGTTGCTGTCAAGCTCGGCCGAGGCCATCGTGACCCGCCCTTTAAAGTACCCGTCGATCCGGCCACTGGCGAGAAAATCGAATGAAACGGTTTCCCCGATTTCTTCGGGGTTGGCCAGCACGTAGCGGCGCAGATCAGCGGCACCTTCCTTGGAGATGAGGCCAGCGGCATCCTTGGGCGACACACCGTCGATGCCGATCTCCGGCTTTTCAAAGCTGCGCGCGAAAGAAGCTGCAATCAAAGGCGCATATCCAAAGGTGGATACCTTGGCGATGTCTTCAATATTGCCGGTGCCTTTCTTGTCCAGAACCGCAGGATCAAGAAAGACGTCGATTTCGATAAATGTCTGCCGGAACGCGGAGGACCCGTTATAGAGGATGGAGGTCAGCAACCCGATCAGTGCAAGGATTGCGATGCTGATCGCCAGCACGCCATACAAGCGGAATCGCGCTTCTGCTGCGTTCCGAGACTTGGTACGCGCATCCTGTTGCAGCAATGACCCCTTGTGGGATCGTGGGCGGGCCGAATCCGGCTGGGTAACGTCGGTCATTCGTACTGCTCCCGATATTTGCGTACAATGTAGAGTGCAAGGATGTTCAGCCCCAGTGTGATGATGAACAACGACAGGCCCAGGGCAAAAGCGACAAGGGTTTCCGGCGAGGCAAATTCGGTGTCGCCAGTGAGTTGGCTGACGATTTTCACGGTGATCGTGGTCATCGCCTCGAACGGGTTAAGGCTTAGCTTGGCGGCGGCCCCTGCCCCAAGCACCACAATCATCGTTTCACCGATCGCGCGGCTTGCAGCGAGCAGGACGGCCCCCATGATGCCGGGCAAAGCTGCCGGGATAATCACCTGCCGCACCGTTTCGGAATGGGTCGCACCCAATCCGAACGATCCGTCCCGCATGGATTGCGGTACCGCGTTGATCACGTCATCGCTGAGCGAGGAGACAAAGGGGATCAGCATGATGCCCATGACGATGCCCGCCGTCATCACAGAAGACGAGGAATTGCCTAGCCCCAGCGGCTGGGCAAAATAATCCCGCAGCATTGGACCCACAACAATCAATGCAAAGAGGCCGTAGACGATGGTCGGGATACCGGCAAGAATTTCAATCGCAGGTTTCGCAAAGGACCGTACCCGGGGCGTGGCGTATTCTGACAGATAGATCGCCGCCATCAGGCCAATCGGCACCGCAAAAAGCAGCGCTACGAAAGAGACATAGAGCGTGCCCCAGAGCAAGGGAAGGATACCTAGATCCGACCCGCCCCGGAACTGCGGGTTCCAGGTGAAATTGAACAGGAAGGATTGCGCCGGATACATCCGGAAGAAATTGATGCTTTCAAAGGTCAGCGATAACACGATGCCGACCGTGGTCAGGATCGCGACCAGCGAGCACAGGATCAACAGGGCTTTGATCGCATTTTCTGCGACGTTGCGTGCCCGGAATTCCTCGGTGATGCGGGTGTAGGAATAAGCCAGCCCCACAAGGGCCAGCAGGATAACCACAACAGCCATCGCGATGCGCAGCGACGCCGACATGCCGCGATATTTCTTCGCGGCCTCGAAAACATCCTGCTCCACGTCGGAACCCAATGCGACGCCAACCTCGCCAAGGATGTCACGCACATTGGAGGAGTTCGCGTGCATATCATTGATGCCATCGTTATCCAGCGTCCCTTGGGCGACGGCAATATCAAGGCCATCGGCGATCCGCCGGACATCCGCCATCACCAGACTGCGGCTGCTGCCGTCAGCAATGTTCGCGGGACTGATCATTTCTGTGACGTTGTTTTCGACGTAAAGTGGCTGAACCAGCAGCCAAATGATGAGAACCAACAAAGACGGCACAGCAGTGTAAAGAAAGACGGTTTGACCGTAATAGCCGGGCAGTGAGTGAAGTTTTCGAATATCGCCGCCGGAGACTGCCTTGGCCCGATTGCGGCCGACGACGTAACCCGCAATTGCGATCACGAGAACGATTAGGATGACGATACCGGCGTTCATTGCGGCCCCCGCACAAAGATAGTTGGCACGGGCGGCACCATGAGGCGCCACCCGAAATGTCGATGCTTAGTTCAGCACGCCCATGGTGTTGCCGGCAGCAACATCAGCCTGCGTCTTGGCCAGCTCCGGATCGGAGACGAGGCCATACTCGGCCAGTGGGCCATCAGGACCGGCAATTTCATCGGACACAAAGAAGTCGATGTATTCCTGCAGGCCGGGGATCACACCCAGATGCGCTTTCTTGACGTAGAAGAACAGCGGGCGGGAAACGGGGTATTCGCCGGTTGAGATGCTTTCGGTCGACGGCACGATGCCGCCCATGGTCGCAACACGCAGTTTGTCGGTGTTGTTTTCGTAGAACGACAGGCCGAATACGCCGATAGCTTCGGGGTTCGCGGCAAGGCGGGACAGTGTCTCGGTATAATCGCCATCGATGTCGACAGACACGCCATCGGTGCGCAGCTGCGTGCAGGCCTTCTCAGCGGCTTTCTCGTCACCGCCATTGGCTTCTTTCAGCGCCTCGAGTGCGCCGGATTCTTCACAACCGGCCTCGATCACTTTTTCATCAAAAACTTCGCGGGTGCCGTGCTTGGTACCGGGAATGAAAGCCAGAATGTCCTGCGCAGGCAGGTCGGCGTTCACGTCGGCCCATGTCTTGTTGGGGTTATCAACCAGCGCGCCGTCAACAACGACCTGAGCCGCGATTGCTTTGTACCAGTCAGCAGGCGTGAAGGCGAATTCGGCGCCGTTGATTTCGGAGGCGAAAACGATACCGTCATACCCGATGCGCACTTCCATGATGTCCGTCACACCATTTGATGCGCACAAATCAATGTCGGACTGCTTGATGCGGCTGGAAGAGTTCGCGATGTCGATGGTATTTTCGCCAACACCTTCACACATTTTCTTGCGGCCGGCACCCGAGCCGCCACCTTCCACGACCGGTGTCGGGAAGTCAAAGTTCTCGCCGAATGCTTCGGCAACGATCGTCGCGTAAGGCAGCACGGTGGAAGAACCAGAAATCTGGACCTGATCGCGCGCGGTCGCGGCAGTGGCGGACAGCGCGGCAATCGCCAGCGCGGATGTGGAGAGGAATTTCAGTGACATGATGTCTCCTGTCAGATGTATTTCGTGCGACCACCCCCATGGTGACCCTGCCGTGGACCTACTGATCCCATGCTGAGGTTTTGTGACAGTAGTGTTACAGTTTTATGACACGGCGGACAAAAGGATAAAAATTGCTCAACTTGTGACGTCGGTCTCTCAGCCTACCAGATCAAGTGGTATCGAGACTGTAAATTGCGCGCCATTTCCCAGTTCGGATGTCACTTTTAGCCGCCCGCGATGCCGATTCAGGATATGTTTTACAATTGCCAACCCCAATCCTGTGCCTCCCAGAGCGCGGCTGCGGTGGCTGTCGGCGCGGTAGAATCGCTCTGTGAGGCGGGGCAAGTGCTGCGGATCGATACCGGGGCCGTGATCGGCGACCACGATACGCACCGCGGGGGCACGTAAAGCCGGATCATGGTCAACGATTTGCGCAGCGATATCGACCACGCCGTTCTTGCCGCCATATTTGATCGCGTTTTCGATCAGATTGGTGAACACCTGCTGCAGTTGATCGCTGTCGCCCAACACATGTATCGGTGATGTCCCCAGATCCAGGTTCAGCACAACTTTCGCTTCATCTGCCAATGCACTGAGATTGCGCATTGTCGTCGTAATCACACCGGCAAGGTTGATGCGCTGCGTCGGGCGCAGGCGTCCCTGGCTTTCCACGCGGCTCAAGGATAGCAGATCCCCGACAAGACGGTTCATCCGTTCCGCTTCGCTGCCCATGATACCCAGAAACCTGTCGCGCGCCGCGACATCATCGCGTGCCGGACCTTTCAGCGTTTCGATGAATCCCATCAGCGAGGTCAGTGGCGTGCGAAGTTCGTGACTGACGTTGGCTACGAAATCCCGGCGCATCTGACCCGCTTGGGTAAGCTGGGTAACATCCTGCAAGCTGACCATGACCAGTCTGCGGCCCACGACCCGTTGCACATGTACGTCATAGGTAACCTCGGTATCGCCGTCCCCCGTCAGATAGGGCACCACGCGGGAGGTATCATCCTTGAGGCTCTGTTCCACTGCCTCGGCGACGGCGGGTTGTCGCAGGACCGTAATGAAATGACGCCCTTCGATACCTTGCCCAAGGATGGTCTGCGCAGCCTTGTTGGCCGCCGCGATTCTTTCGCCCTGATCAATCGCCAGCGTCGGCAGCGGCAGGGCGTTCAGGAGCGCGGTAAGAGGCCCATCTGTCATGGCCTAGAGGGGTTTCAAATCACGCCGGAACCGCGCGGCGTTTTCCGCGTAATGCAGTGCTGAGGCCGTCAGAGTCTGGATCGCCGTTGCGTCCAGTTCCCGTACAACCTTGCCCGGCGCGCCCATCACCAGTGATCCGTCAGGAATGACCTTGTTCTCGGTGATCAAAGCGCCGGCACCGATCAGGCAATTCCTGCCGATCTTGGCGCCGTTCAACACCGTGGCACCCATCCCGATCAGGGAATTGTCGCCAATCGTACAGCCATGCAGCATAACCTTGTGTCCGATGGTGCAGTTTTCGCCAATTTCCAGCGGGAAGCCCTGATCGGTGTGAAACACACAGTTTTCCTGCACGTTTGATCCTTTGCCAACGCGGATCACTTCATTGTCGCCCCGCAAGGTGCTGCCAAACCAGACGGAACTTGTCGCCTCCAGCACCACATTGCCGATCACATTGGCATCGGGTGCGACCCAAGCCGTTTCATCTGTGGTTGGGGCAATTTCGCCCAATGCATAAAGCGTCATGTCATATCCTCGAATTCTGATTGCAGCTTGCGGACATGATCCTGCAAACGCGGCTGTTGCGCCAGTTTCATCCGCTCTGCCTTGATAATGGCTTTCAATTTTTCTTCGGTTTCAAGCAGATCATCGTTCACCAGCACGTAGTCATAGCTGTCCCAGTGGCTGATCTCGTCCCAGCTTTTTTGCATCCGTTTGGCGATGGTTTCAGGGGTGTCCTGACCGCGGCTGACCAAACGGCGGCGCAATTCGCCAATCGACGGGGGCAGGATAAAAATCGACAGGGTGTGGGCGGCCATTGACGACGTCCGGATCTGCTGCGCGCCCTGCCAGTCGATATCAAACAGCACGTCCTGCCCGGCCCCGATTGCCGCCTCGACCGGCTCTTTGGGCGAGCCGTAGAAGTTTCCGAAGACGTGTGCGTGTTCCAGCAGCTGCCCCTGAGCGACCCATTTGCGGAATGTGGCCTCGTCGGTAAAAAAGTAGTCCTTCTTGTCGACCTCGCCCGCGCGTGGCTTGCGGGTGGTTGCCGAGACCGAAAACTGTAGCGATTTATCCCACGCCATCAGGCCCTTGGCCAAGGTCGATTTACCCGCGCCCGACGGCGAGCTGAGAATAATCAGAAGCCCGCGGCGATCGTTTTTTTTGACACTCATACCCTATTCCACATTCTGTACCTGTTCGCGCATCTGGTCGATAACCGCTTTCAGCGCCAGACCAATGCTGGTCAGTTCGGTGTGCTGCGCCTTGGCGCATAACGTGTTTGCCTCGCGGTTGAATTCCTGCATCAGGAAATCCAGCTTGCGCCCGACCGGACCACCCTGCCCCAGCAGTTCGCGCGCCGCCGCGACATGTGCGGTCAGGCGGTCGATCTCTTCTGTGATGTCCGCTTTGACGGCGATCAGGGCAAGTTCTTGCGCTATACGGGTTTCATCCGCCCCGTCCACGTTTTCCATCACCCGCCCAAGATTGCGTTTCAGGGTGGTGGCCATGTCGTTGCTGCGGGCTTCGGCCAGTGCTGCGGCCTGTGCGGTAAGGTCAGCCACCTGCGCCAATTGGCCGTCCAGCACTGCGGCCAATGCCGTGCCCTCCTGGGTCCGCATTGTATTGAAATCCGCCAGAACCGCGTCGAAATCTGCCAGCAGGGTAACAGCAAGCGCAGTGGTGTCCTCGTCCGGAACGGCCTGTTCCAATACGCCGCGCATGGTGACAATATCAGTGGCCTTGGACGGGGCCAGCGACAGCCCCTCGTCCATCGCGCGCGCTTCGATCCGGTGCAGCGCCTCCAGCACAACAGCCAGTTGTGTTTCGTTAACGGCCAACGTGCTGCCGCCTTCCTCGCGGGTAATGCGCAGGTTGCAGGTGATATTGCCACGCGCCGTTTGTGCACCCAGTTTCTTGCGCAATCCGGTCTCAAGCCCCTCGATCCAGTCAGGCACCCGCAGACGCAGATCCTGACCCTTGCCATTGACGCTGCGCAATTCCCACCCCCAACTGAACGGCGCCTGCGCCCCGCTGGCCGATGAGAAACCTGTCATAGACCTGATCATGTTGCCTGCCCTTTGTGCCGTGCTGCATTCTTGGACACTGCAATAGGGTGAAACGCACCCACGGGGCAAGCCCTGCCCCGCCTTGCCCTCATACGGGGCGCACACGCGGGCGGAGTGTTAACCAAACACACCGAAAGGTGAGGAATTTATACAAACAGCGTGTATTAACGTTCTGGTAATGATTGTGGCGTGGGGGCGGCACATAGGGACCGGAAACACGCGCCAATGCTTGGCCGTAACCGGATATCGGCAAAGGTGGTCTGTCATGGACAACGCTCTTCATAACGCGCAGAATGTGGTTTCAATGTCGGATTATCTCCCAGAAACCGGTTACACGGCCCTCACTCAGGTTGAGGCCTATTGGGAAGCGTTGCGCGCTGGACGACTGGTGCCTAAACGCTCGGAAGTGGACCCGCGCGGCATCGAGAATGCGCTTGAAAACGCCTTTATCCTTGAACGTATCGCCCCGGGTGTGGCGCGGATACGGGTGGCCGGCAGCCACCTGAACGATTTGATGGGTATGGAAGTGCGTGGCATGCCGCTGACCGCGTTCATTGCCCCGACACATCGCAGGCAGGTGGCCGACGCGCTGGAAGAAATGTTTCAGACCCCCGCCAGATGCACTTTGGAGCTTTCCGCTGCGGGTACTGCCGCGGCCCGCGCGCCATTGGACGCGCGACTGCTGCTGTTGCCGCTGAAAAGTGATCTGGGGGATGTCAGCCGCGCTCTGGGGTGCCTTGTAAGTAAAGGTGATATCGGTTCCGCCCCGCGCCGCTTTGATGTAACCGCACACCGCTATGAGCCGCTGATCCCCGGCGACACACATATTCCCCAACCCAGCCCTGTTCCCGCAGCCAAGGCTCCGATTCACGCGGATGATCGCGGTAGAGGATTTGCGGCACCCACGACCGCTTTCAGTGGTAAGGCGACCAAACGGCCGCCTTACCTTCGGTTGGTCAAGTCCGACGACTGACGCGCTTAGCCAGCGGCCTGTGCCGCTTTGACGTTGCGCCGTGCCGACAGTTCCTCTGCCACCAGAAACGCGAGTTCCAGCGATTGGCTTGCATTCAGACGGGGATCACACGCGGTGTGATAGCGATCTGACAGGTCTTCGTCGCTGACCGCGCGCACGCCGCCGGTGCATTCTGTCACATCCTGACCTGTCATCTCAAAATGCACGCCGCCAGCGACAGTGCCTTCAGCTGCGTGTACGCCAAAGAATTCTCGCACTTCGCGCAGCACAGATTCAAACGGCCGCGTCTTGTACCCCGAAGCGGATTTGATCGTGTTGCCGTGCATCGCGTCACAGGTCCAGACAACGTTGGCCCCCTCTTCCTTGACCGCCTTGATCAAGCGCGGCAGATGATCACCGACACTGCCCGCGCCAAAGCGCGCGATCAGGGTCAAACGGCCCTCTTCGTTGTCAGGGTTCAGTTTGACCATCAATTTCTTGAGGTCATCTGCCGTCATCGTGGGTCCACACTTGAGGCCAACGGGGTTGGAAACGCCACTTGCAAATTCCACATGCGCGCCCTCGGGCTGTCGCGTGCGATCCCCGATCCAGATGAAATGCCCAGACCCGGCCAGCCACTTGCCGGTCAGAGAATCCTGACGGCAAAGCGCTTCTTCATATTCCAGCAACAAGGCTTCGTGGCTGGTGTAGAAATCGACGGTCTGCAACGTATGGGCAGTCTGTGAATTTACCCCCGCAGCAGCCATGAAATCCAGTGTGTCGGAAATGCGGTTTGCAATCTCGCGGTATTTCTCGGCGCGTTCCTGATCGGTAAAGCCAAGGGTCCAGCCATGGACCTGATGCACGTCGGCATAGCCACCTGTCGAAAAGGCGCGGATCAGGTTCAGCGTACCGGCGGCCTGCGTGTAGGCGCGCAACATCTTGGCGGGATCAGGAATGCGTGCCGCTTCGGTAAAGGCCAGTTCGTTGATGATATCGCCGCGATAGCTGGGCAATTCCACGCCATTTACAACTTCGGTGTTGGCCGAACGCGGTTTCGCGAATTGGCCCGCCATGCGACCAACCTTGATCACCGGTACCTTGGCGCCATGGGTCAGCACGATGGCCATCTGCAACATCACCTTGAAAGTGTCACGGATTGCATTCGAACTGAATTGGTCAAAACTCTCGGCGCAGTCCCCGCCCTGCAACAGAAATGCTTCACCGCGACCTGCGGCAGCTAGCTGTGTCTTCAACCGCTTTGCTTCTCCCGCAAATACCAGAACCGGATACCGGGACAGCTCTGCCTCGACGGCGTTCAGGGCTGCCTGGTCAGGATAATCAGGCATCTGTACGCGCGGTAGGTCACGCCAGCTTGATTTGCTCCATTGGGTCATGATCGTTTCTCCGGTAGTTGGCACGGTTTTGTTAGCGCTCTCGTAAAAAAGGGGTATACGAAAAGAGGCTGGCCATGACCAGAACCCAATTTCTTCCCCTTGACCATTTGCGCACCGCATGGGCAAGGTCCGCCGCAGGTTCGTTCAATATATGACATACGCGCGCCTTGAAAATCCACTCAGGAAAGACGCCCGACATGTCTGAACTGCGACAAGCAACACGTATTCCACAGGACCCTGACAAGCCCAAACGCTATGTCTTTGTCTTGCTGGATAATTTTACTCTGCTCAGCTTTGCGGCCGCGGTGGAATGTTTGCGTATTGCAAACCGTATGGCGGGAAAAACTGTGTATACGTGGAGGGTAATCGGTGAAGGCGGGGAAACCATGCCAAGCTCTGCCGGTGCCGCGTTTGCCCTTGATGGCGATCTTGAGGATCTGACCCGGGACGATACGGTCATGATCTGTGGCGGCATTGATGTTCAGGCGGCCACCAGCAAAAAGCTGTTGGGCTGGTTGCGCCGCGAAGCCCGTAAGGGCGTTATCGTCGGTGGTCTGTGCACGGCCGCTTTTTCACTGGCCAAGGCGGGTCTGCTGGAGGGCAAGAAGGCGACAATCCACTGGGAGAACCAGGATAGCTTTTCAGAGGAATTTCAGGAAGTTAACCTCACAAAATCGGTTTTTGTGGTTGATGGTAATCGTCTCACCACTGCAGGTGGCACTTCATCTATCGACCTGATGCTGAAGCTGATTGCGGATGATCAGGGGGAAGAACTGGCCAATGCGGTTGCCGATCAACTGATCTATTCTTCGATCCGCACCGATCAGGATACCCAGCGTCTGTCCGTGCCAACCCGCATTGGTGTACGCCATCCCAAGCTATCCCAAGTAATACAGATGATGGAAAATAACATCGAAGAACCGATCAGCCCCTCGGTTCTGGCCAAGGACGTGGGCATGTCCACGCGCCAGCTTGAGCGCCTGTTCCGCCGTTACCTGAACCGTTCCCCCAAGCGCTACTATATGGAATTGCGCCTGCAAAAGGCGCGCAACCTGTTGATGCAGACAGATATGTCGGTGATCAATGTGGCCCTCGCCTGCGGCTTTGCCTCTCCGTCACATTTCTCAAAATGCTACCGCGCGCATTATGAAACCACCCCGTACCGCGAACGTGGCAGTCACGCAGCGCGCCTTTCCATTTAGTCCGGCGCATATTGTCCAAAGGCGTAATTTGCGCACGCTCCGTGCCCGTTAAACTTCAGAACCGTTCCAGCACCTTTTTACTGTTGGTATTCAGGTGAAAACTAAGAACCACCAATGCATCGCCCCGATCATGCAGCAAGGCGTAGTAATAGGCATATTGCTTGCCGGTCCAATACAGCCGCCCTTCCTGTGATATTCCCCCGCCAAGGTCCTCCTGACGGAAAACGGTGCCATTCTTGAAATCGAACGGCCATACCTGCTTTAGCTTCGCATCGTTCTGCGCGAGGTCTTCTGATGTGTATTCATCACGGCCGCCAAGGCGCAGGATCAGGGTGGCGAAATCCCGTGTCTTGACCATGTTGTCGACGAAACTGGCATAATCGCCATAGTCGCGGAAGACGGAATCTTCCTGCGCGTGTGCCATCGGGGCGGCAAACAGAACCGCGCTTATCAATAGTCCGAATAATCTCATCGGGCGTCCTATCTATCAGATGCGATCCGGTAGACGGTACCATTGCCAACGGAAATGAACCAGATTGCCCCGTCGGGGGCTTCGACAATGTCGCGCACCCGCTGTGTTGCGCGGTTCTTGATCTGCTCGACTTCTTCCAACGGGTCGCCGCGCAGTCGGGCGATATAGTCGAACTTGAGCGACCCGACAAAGATATCGCCTTGCCATGCAGGAAACATGGTGCCGGAATAGACCAGCAGACCAGAGGGCGCGATGGAGGGGTCCCAATAATACCGGGGCTGCACCATGCCGTCCTTTACTGTGCCCTCGCCAATTTTGGCGCCGGAATAATGTCGCCCGAAAGAAATCACCGGCCAGCCGTAGTTGGCCCCCTTCGTGATCCTGTTCACCTCGTCACCACCCTTGGCGCCGTGTTCAGCGGTCCACAGGTTTCCTTGCAGGTCCAGCGCGGCACCCTGCGGATTGCGATGACCATAAGACCAGATTTCAGGCAACACGCCCGAGAGGCCGACAAACGGGTTGTCGCGCGGTACCCGTCCATTTCGATGAACACGGATGATGCTGCCATTGTGCACGCTACGGTCCTGAGCGGCAGAGCGGTTGCCACGATCACCTATTGTGACAAAAAGCGTCCCGTCCCTCGCCTCCACCACGCGTGATCCATAGTGACGCCCGCCCCTGCTGCCCGCCTTCATCTCGAACAACAGGGTCACGTTTTCCAGTGTGCTGTCATCTTCCGACAGGCGCGCCTTGACCATGGCGGTGCCGCTGCCCTGATCCTGCGGTTTGGAATATGTAAGGAACAATTCGCGGGTCTGCTCGAAATTGCGTGCCAGTGTGATATCGAGCAATCCGCCCTGCCCTTCGTCAACTACACTTGGCACTCCGCTGATCTGGATTTTCCCCTCCGGACCCGCAAGCAACAGTGCGCCGGACCGCTCAGTGATCAAAACGCGGCCATCTGAAAGCGGAGCAATGGCCCAAGGGACGTCAAGGCCACTGACAACTGCCGTGATCTGCACATCTTGTTGCGCCAATGCGGGAAAGCCGGTCGTAAGACAAATCAACCCGACGGCTGCACATCTGG
>JBARUV010000020.1:0-58910 GCA_049645905.1 Sulfitobacter sp. | reverse complement strand
AGATAGGTGGGGTCAAACCCCACCCCCCTACTCCTGCAACCCCTCCAGATACTCCACCAGGTCCACAATAATCCGGCTGGTCATGATCGGCTGGCCGGATTCTGCCTTCAACGGTGTATCCTCGCCCTCAAAGACATTTCCGTAGACCGGCATCAATGCGCCGTGCGCAACCAACGGGTCCCGCCCGTCGATCCGCATCACCACGCGGGCGGTGGGAAAGACGCCGTCGTTCAGGGCCGACAACCTGCGCAGGTTGGCAGGCTTCAGCAGCAGGATCGGCGCCATCGGGCCGTCCCCACGTGCCTCCGCCCCGTGGCAGGCCGCGCAATAGTGACCGAACACTTCCTGTCCGGTTCCGGCACCTTGGGCACTGGCGGTTTGATGCATCGCGAGACTGGCAAAAAGCGCGAGAATGATGGTTTTCATGATCCGTCTCCTGATTGTGTCAAAGTCAGGATATCCAGGGTACTCAGGGTCCGCTCTGATCTGGATCAATTTCCGCGCAAAGATTGGCATCCGGCACGGGTTGCAACATCCTCGGGCTGTTCTACGGTGGGGTCACCATTTTTCACCGGATAATGTCCATGACCCCTGCAACGGCCCAGGCCTTCCTGACCGAAAATTTTGCCCCGTGGGTCCTTGCGTTGGACGCCACCGTCACTGAAATCACCCCTGCCAGAACCACACTCACCATCCCCGTCACGGACGCGCTGAACCGCACGGGAGGGATTGTGTCGGGTCAGGCGCTCGCAGCCCTTGCCGACACCGCAATGGTGCTGGCCTGCGGCGGGCATCTGGGCGAAATGGTCCCTGTCGGCACCGTCACCCTCGACACGCAATTTCTGCGACCCGCATCCGGCGACAGCATTCGCGCCGAGGCCGAGGTGACCCGCGCCGGCCGCTCGATGATCTTCGCCCGCTGCACGTTGATCGCAGAGCCGTCGGGCAAACCCGTGGCGCTGGCGACGGGCACTTTTGCGCGCTGATAACGCACGTGGTGTATGCACGTCCTGTGCACGCTCTGTGTACAACCTGTGACATTTAACGATTTGTTCATCCGGCCCTGAAAGCCCCTTGAACTCCGGCACCCTGCGCCCCCTAATGCGCCTATGATCCGTGCACTTTTGATCCTCCTTTTACTGGCCTCCTGCGGGCGCACGCTGACCTCGAACGAACGTGCGTTCCTGGACACGCTGCACGGGGATACGCTTGATATGAACGCGGTTCGCCTGCACGAGGGGGCGCCGACGCGCGCAGTAACATTCAGGCGCAAACCACGTCCCCGCACCACCTGCCGCGAGTTGATCCTGCCTCCCGCAGAAGAGGCGATCGTCACCACCAAACCCGCCGCCGTCGCCCTTTATAACACCGTCCTGTTCGACAAGGATTGGTACATTGACGACTACCTGCCGGAGTTCCCTGACAGAATTGGCCTGATCGCCGCGATGCTGTTTGCCCACGAACTCACGCATGTCTGGCAGTGGCAAAATCGCGCGACGACCGGCTATTCCCCCCTGCGTGCCGCGTCCGAACATCAGGTTAGCGACGATCCCTATCTCTTTGAAATCAAAGACGGACGCAGGTTTGGCGACTTTGGTTTCGAACAACAGGGGTCGATTGTGGAGGAGTTTGTCTGCTGCCGCGCCCTGGCCCCCACGGCGCCCCGCACCAAACGACTGCACGCCTTGTTGTCATCGGTCATGCCGGTCGCGCCCCTGACCAATCGCCCGCAATCGGACGTCGGCTTGCCGTGGGACGGGGTTGTGTTGAAGGGGATCTGCGGCTGAAGCCAGCCTTTAGCGTTGAATGACTTCAAGGTATGCCAAAAGCCCCACCAATGCGCGCGGCGTCGGTGTCAGCACCCCGTCCACCTCTAGCGGGACCATGTCATCGGGAATTGTTGCGCCGAATTCAGGCATCACACGGGCCAGATGACCGCCATCCGCCTCGCCATAAACATAGCTTAGTGCGCGGGCAGTCGGAAAAACGCCGCCGTTGGAGCGCGCAAGTTGCGTGAGATCGCTCGGCGCGGGTTTCAGACCAGCCGCCAGCGGCCCGTCACCACGTCCGCCGTTCCCATGGCACTCGGTGCAGTTGGCCGCAAAAAATGCCGCGCCTTCACCTGCCTCGGGCATGGACACCGGCGCACAGGCCAATAAAAAGGCCCCGATGCCGGCACCTCCAAACGCTATTACCGATTTCATCATGCCCGTTTCCTCCTTGTTCTGTCTGTCTTTTACGCAACATTGCATTTGCCGTCGGCAAAGGACATGATTCACATCAAAACCCGAGGGAAAAACATGGCCCAATACGCGCTGATCATGCTGGTCGCCGGCATCGGTATCCCGATTCTTGCCGCGCTCAACGCCGCATTGGGCGCACGTATCGGGTCGCCCGCCGCGGCGGCGACGGTGCTGTTCGTTATTGCATTCGGGGCGTCGCTTGTCGTTGCCCTGATGACGGGCGCGCAAGGATTTACACGCTTTGCAGGTGCACCCAAGCACCTGTTTCTGGCCGGAATTCTCGTCGCCTTTTATATACTGACCATTACCTATATCGCTCCCCATTTCGGGATCGGTAACGCGGTGTTCTTTGTCCTGCTCGGGCAGTTAGTTTCAGCCGCCGCAATCGACCATTTTGGGCTGTTCGGCGCGCAGGTGTCACCAATCGGCGTGGCGCGCGCAGGGGGTATCGCATTGATGGCCGCCGGAGTTTGGCTGACCCAGCAGGTGTAGCGGCAGCGCCTAGTCTGCCGCAAAGCTCTGGATCATTGCCCATACCGTATCGTCAACAGCAACAACCGTGGCCTCGATCTTGCCTTGTCCCGGCATTCGCGCACCGTCATCAAGACCCGCCGCCTCGCTCAGTCCTGCCAGACGATCCGCAAAATCAGGCGAGGTCGCAGGGTCAATCACCATATAAAACTGTCCCAGATCATGGGGCGCGCCCGACGGTGCTTTCAAAGGTTTGACGTCGCGCGACAGGACACCGCCCGTCATGCCTGCTGCCAGTATCTCGGCCATCAGGCCAAAGCCCCATCCCTTGTATCCGCCCATAGAAACCAGCGAACCACCAAGGGCCGCAGCCGGATCCGTTGTGGGGTTACCATCTGCGTCAACGGCCCAGCCTTCGGGGATGGCTTCGCCAGCGGCCTTGGCCATCGTAATCTTGCCTAAAGCGACGGTGGTCGTCGATTGATCAAACTGCATCGCCACCCCGCCCTGCCCGTCCGGCACGGAAAACGCAATCGGGTTGGTGCCGATCACACGCGTCTTGCCTCCGGGGGCGGCCACGATGGGCGATGCGTTGGTGAACCCGATGCCGATCATGCCGGCGCGTGCAATCTGTTCGGTAAAGTATCCCAGCGAGGTGCAGGTGTGCGCATGACCAATTGCCAATGTCGCAACGCCGAACTGGCGCGCCGCATCCAACGCTACGGGCAACCCGTAGGCAAAGGCGGGTTGGGCGAAACCGAACTTTGCATCCACCTGAATTGCCGCGGGTCGTACCGCTGAAACTTCGGGGGTAGCATCGCCTTTGACCCGGCCTGATTTCAGCTGCTGACAGTAGCTTTCCACATAATACAGGCCACAAATGCGGTTACCGACCGCCTCGGCCTTGGCGACAGCGCGGGCCACCTCGGCGGCTGGAAAACCATCAGCGCCATGCGCCAGAAGCGCGGCTTTCGTGGTCTCTTCGATCTCGGCTACGGAAATGTCGGGCATGTGGTTTCCTCTCAGGGGATGGCGGGCACCAAAGCGCCATTGTCCAGTTTGATCTGGCGATCCATGCGCGCGGCCAATTCAAGGTTATGGGTTGCGATCACGGCTGACAGACCGGTGCCGCGCACCAGTGCCATCAATGTAGCAAACACCTGATCCGACGTCCCGGGGTCAAGGTTGCCTGTCGGCTCATCGGCGAGCAGCAGGCGCGGCTTATTGGCCAAAGCACGGCAGAATGCGACGCGTTGCTGTTCGCCACCTGAGAGGGCAGCGGGGCGGTGATCAGCGCGCGGGGCGATACCGACTTCGCCCAGCAGGTCACGCGCACGGGATTCGGCAGCAGAGCGGGCGACGCCGTTGGCCAGCTGCGGCAGCACGATGTTTTCCAGCGCCGTAAATTCTGGCAGCAGATGATGGAATTGATAGATAAACCCCACATCCGCACGCCGCATCCGGGTGCGTCGACGGTCCGATTGTCCTGTCATATCTTCCCCGGCAATCGCCACCGTGCCACCATCGGGCGTATCCAGCAGGCCCGCAATATGCAGCAACGTCGATTTTCCCGCACCGGAGGGGGCAACAAGCGCCACCACTTCGCCTGCCGAAACGCTGAGATCTACACCGCGCAACACGGCGATTTCATTGGGCCGACCTGCATTGTAGCTTTTGGTGATGCCTTTGAGGTCAAGGATGGGATCACTCATAACGCAGTGCCTCGACAGGGTTCATGCGCGCCGCACGGCGGGCGGGAAAGATGGTCACGATAAAGGACAGACCCAGCGATAGCGCGATGGCCGACAGCACGTCGTTCAGTTGGAGTTTCGCTGGCAGGAAGTAGATACCCCGCACCGAGGCATCCCAGGCCGTACCGCCGGACAGATAGTTCACAAAAGCGAAAATCTGATCCACGTAGAGCGCAAAGAGACAGCCCAAAATCACGCCCATCACGGTGCCAATGATTCCTGTGAACGCACCGCAAATGAAAAATATACGTAGAATTGATCCCTCTGACAGGCCCATGGTGCGCAGGATGCCAATATCGCGGCCCTTGTTTTTGACCAGCATGATCAAGCCTGAAACGATGTTCATCGCAGCGATCAGCACGAGAATGGACAGGATCACAAACATCACCCGATCCTCGATATCCAGTGCGTTCAGAAAAGAACCGGAGGCATCGCGCCATGTCCACAGTTGCGCGCGATCACCCGCAGCTTGCAAAAGCGGTACCGTCATCGCATCAACACTTTCTGGGTGTTCAACCATCACTTCAAGTTCATCGGCTATCCCTTCTTTATTAAAGAAGGATTGTGCTTCTGATATTGGCATATAGACGCGCGTGCGATCTATGTCGTAGCGACCAGCGGCAAAGATATAAACCACTTCATAAGCGTTCACACGTGGCGTCAAACCCAGTGGAGAACGCACGCCGTTCGGGTTGATCAACTTGATCCGGTCCCCCACAGTGACGCCCAATGTGGCCGCCACACCAATGCCGATGGCAATGCCTTCGTCGAAACGGTTGATGTCACCTGTCGCCTGTTCCGACGACGCGATGCGGGGGATCGTCTTCAGGTTTTCGGCGGCAATGCCATAGACCTCGACGCCTGCGTTGGACTGCGACCTGTTCGCCATCACCTGTCCGCGCACCAGCGGGGCGACCCGTGTAACCCCGGGCACAGCGGCCACAGCAGTGGCCATCGCATCATAGGCCGCGATGGAGCGGTCAATGCGGCCGTTTTGCTGCACTTCGCCAAGTTGATACACCGTTACATGGGCGTTCGCCCCCAGGATCGTATCGACAAACTCCGCCCGAAATCCGGAACGCACGGCAAGTGTCGCAATCAACGCAAAAACCGCCAGCGTGATTCCGATCAGGCTGATCCAAGTCATCACGCTCACGCCGCCCTCGGCACGGCGCGCGCGCAAATAACGCCAGGCGATCATCCATTCAAAGGGCGCAAAAGGCGCGGTGCGGGTCGTGGTTTTCGCCATATCGGGAGGGTCCTTAAATCACGCGCAACCTGAGGGTTTGACCGGGCAAGGTCAAGCTGCCTGCGTCCGTGCCCGCCGTCGCCTGAAGGGCCACGCCAAAACGCGCAGAAGCAGGCCGGTCAGACCCATTCCCAACAAGAGCCCCACCGCACCAAACCCGATACCCGCAAAGTTCAGCGGCACGGCAGGCTGGTACGCGTCCCACGCCGCGCGGGCGATCTGGCCATCGGTCATTTGGGGCAGATGATATGCGCGCATAAACGGCCCCTCGCCCGTCAAGGCAGTCAGATTGGCTTGCAGGTCCGCATACCTGTCGATGGTGCGCGCCATGTCGCCGCGACGGCGCTCAAGAAAGTCGGAGCCACGCATTTGGGCAAGAGCATCAGCACGGGAGAGCCCGACAGCCAAGGCCGAGGCATCAAAGTCGGCCACAACGACGCCCAACGCGTCCACAGCGCCACCAAGGCGCTGCGTATATTGCTGTGAGTACTCCGGAAATTGCGAGGTCGCCGCCGCCCCCGCCAAACCACCCGCCAATGTCAGTGCACGCAGGATCATGGAATTATCCCCCTGACCCGCGCCGCCGTAACGCCGCAAGAAGGGCAAACGTTACCTGCAGACAGCGACCAAAAGGCGGCCTCACACAGGACCACATAACGAAAAACGCGGATCATTCAGACTGCTCCTGACCTCATTGAGGCCAGACTAGCAGAATCGCACCTTCCGATCAAAACCTCAGGCGATGCCAGCGTATATTAGCGCAAGCCGCTCGACAGCCTGTTCGGGCGGCAGTTCCTCACTCTCGCCTGTGCGGCGCGAGGTCAGTTCTACAACACCGTTTTTCAGGCCGCGCGGCCCAACAGTGATGCGCCACGGCAAACCGATCAGGTCCATAGTGGCAAATTTACTGCCAGCACCTTCCTTGCGGTCATCGTAAAGCGGATCAAGACCCAGCGCGGTCAGACTGGCATAAAGCGCGTCACACGCCGCATCCGCCTCTTCGTCACCCTGACGCAGGTTCACGATACCGGCATGGAACGGTGTCACCCCTTCCGGCCAGATGATGCCCTTGTCGTCATGGCTGGCTTCGATAATCGCGCCCAGCAGGCGGCTCACGCCAATACCGTGGCTGCCCATGTGAACAGGTACCGGCTTGCCGTCGGGGCCTTGCACCTTGGCGCCCATGGACTCGGAATACTTCGTGCCGAAATAGAATATTTGCCCGACTTCGATGCCCCTCGCGGTGCGGCGACGTTCTTCCGGTACGGCGTCGAAAAGCGCCGCGTCATGGGTTTCGTCGGTGCGCGCGTACTTCGTGGTAAACTCTTCCATGATCGCTGCACATTGTTCGACGGAATCATAATCGATCTCGCGGTCACCGAATGACAAGTCGGTCACGGCGCTGTCATAAAACACTTCGGATTCGCCAGTCTCCGCAAGTACCAGAAACTCGTGTGTGTCATCCCCGCCAATCGGCCCGCTGTCTGCGCGCATCGGCAGTGCCTGCAGCCCCATCCGTTCATAGGTGCGCAGATAGCTCACCAGATGACGGTTATACGCATGCAGCGCGTCTTCCTTGGTCAGGTCAAAGTTATACCCGTCCTTCATGTAAAACTCGCGCCCCCGCATCACGCCAAAACGCGGCCTGATCTCGTCGCGGAACTTCCACTGGATCTGGTAAAGCGTCAGCGGCAGGTCCTTGTAGGAACTGACATGGGCGCGAAAAATATCGGTAATCAGCTCTTCGGCCGTAGGCGTGAAAAGCATCTCGCGCCCCCCCCGGTCCTTGATCCGCAGCATTTCCTCGCCGTAGGCATCATAGCGTCCGCTTTCGCGCCACAGGTCCGCCGATTGGATCGTGGGCATTTGCATCGCGAGGTGACCAGCGCGTGCCTGTTCTTCGTGCACAATATTTTCGATCTTGCGCAACACTTTAAAACCCAGCGGCAACCATGAATAGATACCTGCACTGGCCTGCTTGATCATGCCTGCGCGCAACATCAGACGATGGCTGACGATTTGCGCTTCGGCAGGGTTTTCTTTGAGGACGGGCAGAAAATAACGGCTCAAACGCATCGGGGCTTCCTTGGAAAAACTGGTTGGCCCCTGCCTATTTCAAAGCGCCCCCTGACACAATCACCAACCCCATGCACCTCCAAATGGGAGCTTGAGGGCCTGTGCCACTTTGGTTCATCGCGACCTTACGTCGAAGCCCGCTGCGCCAGTTCCAGCGCCACTTTGGTCGCCAACGCCATATCCTGCACCGATATCCATTCCAATGGTCCGTGAATTTCCTGCATGCCGGTAAAAACATTAGGACATGGCACCCCCATCTCGGTAAAGCGCGAGCCGTCAGTCCCGCCTCTTATCGGCACGCTGACAGGCTCCAGCCCTACTGCTGCCACTGCATCGCGCACCAGTTCAACCGGGGTCATGTCCTCTTCCAGCCAATAGCGCATATTGCGGTATTGCGGCGTGATTTCGCAGGTGATCTGCGCACGTGGCTCTGTCGCCGCTACCGTGGCGCACACCTGCTGCAAGAGCGCGCCCTTTTCTGCCAGCCCCTCGCGTTCAAAATCGCGTAGGATAAATTTGATCCCGGCCTCGGATGAGCCGCCATTCAGGTCGGTCACGTGAATAAAACCCTCGAGCCCCTCGGTGGTCTCGGGTGTCATCGTAACATGGGGCAGCGTCATCACAATCTTAGCGGCCAGATGCAGCGCGTTAACCATCTTGTCTTTGGCAAATCCGGGGTGCGCAGAGACACCGATCACCTTTACTACCCCGCGATCTGCCGAAAATGTCTCGTATTCGATCTCACCCGGTTTGCCGCCATCAAACGTATAGGCAAAATCGCAGTCCAAATCGCCGGGCAGGCGCGGATCAACGCCGCGCCCGATTTCTTCGTCCGGCGTAAAGGCGAGCCTGATTTTACCGTGGGGAATATCAGGGTTTTCGATCAGGTGGCGCGCAGCGGTCATGGCGATCGCAATGCCGGCCTTGTCATCGCCACCCAACAGGGTCAGGCCGGATGCGGTGATAATATCCTGCCCCGCCTTGCCTGCCAGATGAGGCGAAATGTCGGGGTTCAGCTTGAGCTCCGGTGCGTCGGCAAAGGTGATATCACCCCCATTGTAGCCACGATGCACTACAGGTTTCACGCCCGTCGCATTGAACTGCGGCGCGGTATCCACATGTGCACACCAGCCCATTGTCGACCCCTCAGCGGTTGCTGGAATTGTAGCAAGCACCACGCCATACTCGGTCAGGGTCACGTCCTGCGCGCCCATCAGCGTCAGTTCCTCCACCAATAGACGGGACAGGTTCAGCTGGATGGCGGTGCTGGGTTGGCTGGCCGAGGTTTCATCGCTTTGGGTGTCAATTGCAGCGTAACGAACCAGACGCTCTTCCAGTTCAGCGTCAAAGCTGTGATCCATTTATTCGTCCTTTGAGAAAGCTTCATGCCACGTGAACATTTCACGCCGCCATCAAAAATGCGAGGTCTGTAACGGCTTTTGCACGTCCTAGCCCGGAGCTGCCTGAATGCTCAGGGTATGGGTCGAAAACCGGATTTCGTTGTGCGCGTCCTTGACCGCGCCCAAACCACAGTAAATTGCCCCCTCCCCGCTAAGCAGGGTTGCACGGCGGTGCAGGGATACGACCTCGCCGCCTTCGTGGACAAGTGCGGTACCGGTTGAACTATGATCCTTGATTTCAAGCTGCCAGTGGCGCAGGGAAAGCGCTGCGTGGGTTCGCGAAACCCACGGCTGCTCAAGCACGATGTCACATTCGCTGGCGCGTCCACTTGTCAGGGTCTGGCCTTCACTGATTTTCCACAGATTGCCATTAAAGGTGAATTCTGCAAATTCTGTGCGCCCCGCCCGCTCCTCTTCCGGCTGGGCAAAGATAACCGTCTGCTGAAACAGTTCCGCCACAGAGCAGGCATAGACACGCGTGGGCGTACTTTTTCCCCGCAGTGCCAATTCGCCGATCATCAGCAGTCTGGACTGGGACTCCGGCGAAAGTCCTTCATAACAAATGTCACCCATCAGGATTTCACCGGACTTGGCCAAAGACGTCAGTCGCGCGGCCGTATTCACCGCCGGGCCATAGATGTCTTCCTCGTGGGTCAGAAATTCGCCGAAATACATCCCCACATGAACCGACAGGGTGCTCTCCCAATCCTCGTTTATCATGGTCCACGCGGCCTGAAACGCTGCCTCTGACGTGGCGAAATGGCTAAGCACATCATCGCCCTGCGATTTCACGCAATGCCCGCCCGCCCCTTCAACAATCTCGCGCATGCGGATCAACATCCCGTCAATCTGGGTTAGCGCGTCCCTGTTGGAAACAGATTCGTAAAGCTGGGTACTGCCTGTAATGTCAGACATAAGGACGCAGGATCGGGCCATTTGGTTAGAGGTCCTGTTCTTAAGAATATTCTATAACGGTCAAACACTTATACCCCGAACCGAGGAAAAAATCAGAACTGAAACACGTAAACTACGATCAGCACAGGAAATATCCGCGCCTCGAACCTACGATAGCTTGACCGGATGCAACGTGACAAGACCCTCGAGACAACGCGGTTTTCCACCCTGAACCCTTGAAACGCGCGGGCGCATGGGCGATGTGAACAGGAACAATCCGGAGAAAGCTATGGCCTTACCGATCAGAGACCAACTAAAATACTGGGGCGGCGCTGCGGTGGTGTTCATGGTTGTGCTCTGGTTCGTCGGGGATGTCCTGCTGCCGTTCCTGCTGGGCGGAGCCATTGCATATTTCCTTGATCCGGTCGCAGACCGATTGGAGCGAATGGGCCTGAGCAGGTCATTGTCCACTGCGGTCATTACGCTGGTCGCTATTCTGATCTTTGGCATAATGGCCTTGCTCGTTGTTCCCACGCTCATAAATCAGGCCGTCAATCTGGTTGAAACCGCGCCGCAGCTATTTCGCAATTTCACTGCCTTCCTGACCGAACACTTCCCGACGTTGCTGGTGGAGGATTCAACGCTGCGCACCTCGTTGATATCGATCGGCAGCACCATTCAGGAACGTGGCGGTCAGGTGCTAGAGGCCGCGCTCGCGTCTTTCGCTTCTATCATCAGCATCATACTTCTGTTCGTGATCGTGCCGGTGGTCAGCGTCTATCTGTTGCTGGACTGGGACAGGATGATCGCGGCAATTGACGGCATATTGCCGCGCGATCATGCGCCCACAATCCGCCACCTTGCGAAAGAGATCGACGAAACGCTTGCGTCCTTCATCCGTGGTATGGGGACAGTTTGCCTGATCCTCGGGACTTATTATGCCATCGCGCTGATGCTGGTGGGGCTGCAGTTTGGACTCGTCGTCGGGTTTATCGCAGGGCTGGTCACCTTTATCCCCTACCTTGGCGCATTGCTGGGCGGGGCGCTCGCGATTGGTCTTGCGCTGTTCCAGTTCTGGGGTGATTGGCTGTCGATCGGTCTGGTGGCTGGCATTTTTGTGATCGGTCAGGTGATTGAAGGCAATGTACTGACACCAAAGCTGGTGGGTGATTCAGTTGGTTTGCATCCGGTGTGGCTGATCCTTTCTCTTTCGTTGTTTGGAACGTTGTTCGGATTTGTCGGCATGCTGGTCGCCGTGCCCTTGGCCGCCGCGATCGGCGTTCTGACCCGTTTCGGTGTAACGCAATACCGGCAAAGTCTGCTCTATCAAGGCACCAACGCCTCGCAGCATGACATGCCAGAATAGCGCTGAAATGGCCCGCCAACTCGGATTCGATCTGCCCAGCCGCACCGCCTTGGGGCGCGACGCATTTTTCGTTGCGCCCTCCAACGCGATGGCGCTGGCAATGATAGAAGGTTGGGTCTCCTGGGCAGGCAACAAACTCGCCCTGAGCGGGCCGCAGGGGTCAGGCAAAACCCATCTGGCCCATGTCTGGGCCAACCTGGCGGGGGCACGGATTGTCAGCGCGGTGGACCTGAGCGCAGATGATGTCCCTGCCCTTGTTACGACGAATATCGCTGTTGAGGACGTGCCTGACATTGCCGAGAATTCAAACGCGCAGACGGCGCTTTTTCACCTGCACAATCTTGCTCTGGCTGAAGGGCGCTCCCTGCTGCTGACCGGCAGCGGGCCGGTGTCGCATTGGGGCCTGACCCTGCCGGATCTGGAAAGCCGCCTGCGCGGAACCACAGCCGTTGCACTCGAAGCACCCGATGATGCCTTGCTCTCTGCCGTCTTGGTAAAACTCCTCGCAGATCGCCAATTGACACCCAAACCCGATCTGATCCCCTATCTGCTAAGCAGGATGGACCGGTCCTTTGCAGACGCCATCGCAGTTATTGACCGTCTTGATTCCGCCTCGCTCGCGCTCAAGCGTCCTGTTACGCGGACGCTGGCAGGTCAGGTGCTGGACAATAGCGACTCTTGAGCGCGATACTGTGGGATTGCCACAGCACTGATCTGTCGCGAACCCGTTACAATTGAACCCTAAAAGGCACGCATGACCGACGCCAATTTTCTAGACGCAGATTTCAGCCCCCCCCAGGAAATCGCTGACCTTGACATCACGGGACCGGGACGGTTCATCAATCGTGAGTTGAGTTGGCTGGCCTTTAACTGGCGCGTGCTGGGCGAGGCGGAAAATCCCCGCGTCCCCTTGCTCGAACGTCTGCGCTTCCTGTCGATTTCGGCGGTAAACCTTGATGAGTTCTACACCGTGCGTGTCGCCGGTCTGCGCGAACTGGCACAGGCGGGCAATACAACACCCGCGGCAGACGGCCTGAGCCCCGCTGAACAACTGGTGCTTATCAACGAGGACGCCCGCAGCCTGATGACAACCCAGCAGCGCGTGCTTGTCACCCTGATGGAGGAAATGGACGCGCAGGACATCATGCTGGAACGCAGTGACGACCTGACAGATGAGGACCGTACCTATCTGGCCGAGGTATTCCTCAATCAGGTTTTTGCAGTCCTGTCACCCCTTGCGATTGATCCTGCACATCCTTTCCCGTTCATCCCCAACACCGGTTATGCGCTGGCGCTGCAACTGGAACGGCGCAGTGACAAGCGCCCGCTGCAGGCCCTGTTGCCCGTCCCGGCCAAGATCGACCGGTTTGTGCGCCTGCCTGCACCTGAAGGGTCCCAGCGGTATCTGCCACTGGAAGACCTGTTGGTGTTGCACATCCCCGACCTGTTCCCCGGCTACAAGCTGAAGTCACATTTTGAATTCCGCGTGCTGCGTGACAGTGATCTGGAAGTTGAGGACGAAGCGGAAGACCTAGTGCGCGAATTCGAGGTTGCGCTAAAGCGCCGCCGTCGCGGCGAAGTTGTACGCCTGACCCACTCCGCCGGAGCCCCCGAAAAACTCAAGGCCGTGATCATGGCCGAACTGGGCGTGCTGGAACGCGATGTGATCGAACTCGACGGTATGATCGGCATCAATGACCTGAGCGAACTGGTATCGGATGCGCGACCTGATTTGCTGTGGCCGCAATTCACCCCGCGCGTGCCCGAGCGGGTGATGGATCATGACGGCGATATGTTCGAAGCCATCCGTCAGAAAGACATGCTGCTGCACCACCCGTATGAGACTTTCGACATGGTGGTGCGGTTCTTGGCACAGGCGGCGCGGGACCCCAACGTTGTGGCGATCAAACAGACGCTTTACCGCACCTCACGCGACAGCCCGATTGTCGAGGCGCTGTGCGAGGCAGCCGAAGACGGGAAATCCGTGACCGCCCTTGTCGAACTCAAGGCCCGCTTTGATGAAGCCGCCAACATTCGCCAGTCGCGACGCCTTGAACGCGCTGGCGCGCATGTGGTGTATGGCTTTATCGACCTCAAGACCCATGCCAAGATTTCAACCGTGGTGCGGCGCGAAGGCGATGAACTGGTCACCTACACGCATTACGGCACCGGCAATTACCACCCGATCACCGCCCGCATTTATACTGACCTTTCCCTGTTCACCTGCGATCAAAAACTTGGCCGCGATGCCACAAAGGTGTTCAATTATCTTTCAGGCTACGCCCAGCCCGACAAGTTGGACAACCTCGCCATTTCGCCCATTACCCTCAAGCCACGCCTGCTGGAAATGATTGCCGCCGAGGGGGCGCATGCCGCCGCCGGTAGACCTGCCGAAATCTGGGCAAAGATGAACAGCCTGATTGATGCCGATGTGATCGACGCGCTTTATGCTGCTTCTGCGCAGGGGGTGAAAATCTCGCTGGTGATCCGCGGCATCTGCGGTTTGCGCCCCGGCGTGAAGGGGTTGAGCGAGAACATTCGCGTGAAATCCATCGTCGGACGCTTTCTGGAACACTCCCGCATCGTGTGTTTCGGCAACGGATCAGGATTGCCTCACAAGAAAGCGCGGGTGTTTATTTCTTCGGCAGACTGGATGGGGCGAAATCTGACGCGGCGTGTTGAAACATTGGTCGAGATCGAGAACCCAACCGTCAAAGCGCAGATCACCAGCCAAATCATGGCCGCCAATCTGGCCGATGTTGCCCAAAGCTGGGTTTTACAGCCCGATGGAAAGTTCGAACGGCCCGACCTGCCCGAAGGCCAGTTCGCCTTTAACCTGCATCGGTTCTTCATGGAAAATCCCTCGCTTTCCGGGCGCGGCTCTGCCGGGGCCTCTGATGTCCCGCAGTTGACCCACACCGAGGATTGATGGGTACTGATCCCGAACCCGTTGATCGGGGTTGTTGCCGGAAGCAATTGACCTTAGTGCCTGCCTGCCGCATTTTGCCCCCTCAAACCCCGCAGGAGTCCGCATGGCAAACCTGACAGAGACCCAAACGCCCGTCCCTGAAACTGGCGTCGCCGATCTGGGGCCATTCAGCAAACCGTTGTTTGAGGACCCGAGCGCACGGGCGCTGGCACGGGTGGGGGTCGTCGACGTCGGCTCCAACTCTGTTCGTCTGGTGGTATTTGACGGGGCGGCACGATCACCTGCCTATTTCTACAACGAAAAAATAATGTGTGCGTTGGGCGCAGGTATGGCCGAAACCGGACATCTGTCGCCGGAAGGCCGCACGCGCGCTATGTCCGCGATGCGCCGTTTCAGGAAACTGGCCGATGGTATGGGTCTTTCGGAACTGACCTGCGTGGCAACCGCTGCCGTGCGCGATGCCACCGACGGGCGCGATTTCTGCGATGAAGTCCGACGCGAGACCGGCCTGCGCATCTGGGTCATTGATGGTGAGGAAGAGGCACGGCTTTCAGCACAAGGCGTCCTGCTCGGCTGGCCGGGTGCCTTTGGTCTGGTCTGTGACATCGGCGGCTCTTCGATGGAACTGGCCGAAATTTCAGGGGGCCGTGTGGGGCGGCGGGTAACATCCCCGTTGGGACCGCTCAAGCTGCGCGATATCAAAGGCGGCGCCAAGGCGCGAAACAGCCATATCAAAGAGGTCATGACCAATCTGGCCGAACGCATGGGCATGCAACGCGACCGCCTTTTCCTGGTGGGCGGTTCGTGGCGGGCAATTGCGCGCATCGACATGGTGCGGCGCGGCTATCCTCTTCACGTCCTGCACGAATATCGCATGACGCGCCAATCGGTCGTCGACACCGTGAAATATATCAAACAACAGGATTACGAGGAATTGCGCCTCCGCGCAGGCGTTTCAACGGCACGGATGTCGCTGGTACCTTATGCGGTCGAAGTCCTAAGCCGGTTGGTCAAGACGTTCAAACCCAAGGACATTGCCATTTCGAGCTATGGCATCCGCGAGGGCATGTTGTACGAACAGATGCCCCAACGCCTGCGCGATCGCGATCCGTTGATCGAGGCCTGCCGCTTTGCCGAAGCCAAGGATGCCCGCACACCCGGATTTGGCAAAACCCTCTATAACTTCATTCTGCCGCTCTATAAATCCGCCTCTGCCCCGCGCAAACGGTTGGTCAAGGCTGCCTGTCTGTTGCACGACGTCAGCTGGCGCGCGCACCCCGATTATCGCGCGGAGGTCTGTTTTGACAACGCCACCCGCGCCAATCTGGGCGGGCTGAAACACGCGGAGCGGATATATCTGGGATTAGCCCTGCTGCACCGCTATTCCAACAAAAGCGAAAATACGCGGTTTCAGGACCTTTATGAGATGATCGACGAAAGTTCACGCAATGATGCGGAAATTCTTGGCAAGGCAATGCGGTTCGGCGCGATGCTATGGATGAGCAAGGATCAGGAACGCGGCGAACTGCGCTGGTTTCCCAAGAAAAAGCGTCTGGAATTCTGGTTGACCCGCGACATGATCCCCTTGTTCGGCGAGGTTGCCGAAGCAAGACTGAATTCGCTGGCAAGCTCTTTGGGGGCCGAAGTAGAGGTAAAGACACGCAAGTCCGGATGACAAAACCCGTTTGGTCAGATTTCGGCGTAAATTTCCAAGAGATTGCCATCAGGGTCGCGAAAGAACAGCGTTCGATGGCCAAAATCTCGATCCGTCGGCGGGGACAGGATCGCCACGCCCCGCGCTTTCAGCGCCGCATGACAAGCATCTACATTCTTAACGGGAACGCAAAATGCCAGTTGCAAAGCTGCCGTCCCTGTCGGCACCGGCAGATCATCCGCTGTCAGGCCGGGGTTTGAAAGCGCAAGAACGGTGTCACCTAGCGCGTATTCAAACCAGTTCTCAGAAAGCCGGCGCGACATGGTAAACCCCAAGACACCTTCGTAAAATGCCCGCATTGCTGCCATGTCCCGCGCAATAATGACGGTATAATCAAGGCGTTTAATTGCGGCAAAAGGGTTTGATTCGCTCACAATTCGATTTGGGGCTCTGGTTCCAGCGGGGCATCGGGTTTCGCCAACGGTGGATCCGGTTTGCGGCGGATGATGATGTCACCATTGGGCAGCATCTCCGGCGCTTCGTACACGCTCCAATCCTCGACCTGATCCAGAATTTCTGCCAGCTTTGGCCCCATCTCATCTGCAAACAATTTGAGCGCGGGGCCCATCTGATCGGCCAGCCCTTCGAATTCTTCGATCGCGGGCTCCATTTCCTTGAGAATCCCTTCCATGAAAAGCTTTGCACCGCGCTCCATAAGAGACAGGCCGCGATCCTCTTGAGCGAGGACCGAAGACGCTAAGATCGCTAATGCGATGAAAGGGGAGAGTAAACGAACCATGCCTCTAATATAGGGGCGCGACTGCTAGTCGTCAAAATCAATAGTGACAGGAAAGTGGTCGGAGGCCATCAACAGCGCGTCCCGAAGGGCGGGTTTGTACCAGCAATCGGGATCATCCATCGGATGCCAGATCCGCCATTTCGCGCCGCGGTTGCGGAATTCGGGGCTGACCATGATGTAATCCAAAAGTGCCTGAAGAAACCGTTTTTCCGGTCTGATCCAGAATCGCGCAGAGGTCGGCATCGCCGCAAGATTGCGGCTCAGCGCCTGTTTGGCGTGCGGGTCGAACAGGGCATCATCCCCCTGCCCCAAAATGATTTCGACCGACGAGCGCCCAAAGAGGTGTTCAAATTCGTCCAGCCCCGGCCCGTCATTCAAGTCACCCAGCACCATAAGCGGGGTGCCCGCTGCCAGATGCTCTTCAATACGGGCGCGCAGCCAGATCGCCTGTGCCAGCTGTTTGCGTCTGTTGGCGATGCCAAAGCGCATCACCTCGGCGGGGTTGGTCGCGCCATGCGGTGCCTTGGATTTCAAATGCGCGCCGATCATATGAAACGACAGACCGCCCGCCGTCGTCACGTTTAGTTCTAATGGTGGTTTGGAAAACACAACGAGATCTTCGGTAGCGTCGATATCGAGATCAATACGCAGCGCGCCATCAAATCGCGGCGCGCCCCTTGCCCCCTCCGGCCCCGAGAACTCACCGTAAGGCACGTGTTCTGCTGTAAGTTTTGCAGGGTCAAAGAGCAGCGCAATTTCCTGCTGGGTGTCGTTGGAATATCCCATCACGGCATGGCTGGTCCGCAGCGAAAAATGCGCCGCAAAACCTTCCAATGCCTGAACAGTGGAATGGGATTTGCCCTGATCCGGCGCTTCGACAATCATTACCGCATCGGCATCCAATGCCTGAAAGACGGTACCAAGGGCGGCGGTTTGCTGCGCCCGGGTCACGTTGTAGCGTGCAGACCATCCGCCATCGTCAAAGAGGGTATTGTGATCATCAAAAAGGCTCGAAAACCATTCGACGTTATAGGTCGCGATGCGCATCAGGTCGCTCTGGCCTGATAGGTTTCCCAAGCGCGATTGATATCTATCATGCGTTTTTCAGCCATTTTGATAGCCTCTTGCGGCAACCCGCGCGCCACCAGCACATCAGGGTGATTGGCGCGCACCAGTTTGCGCCAGGCAGAGCGCGCCTGCGCCAAACTCGCGTCCGGTGCCACACCCAAAACCATATGGGGCAGCGGCGAAGTATCCGGCACAAAGCGGGCCTTGAGGTCCTGAAATTCCCACTCCGGCAAGGCAAAGATCGCTGCTACTTCTTCAAGAAACGCATCTTCGTTCGGATGGTAGGTGCCATCTGCCATGGCGATATGAAACAACCCTTCGATCAGGTCACGCAGCATTTCAGGCTGGCCCTGGAACATATGTGCGATGCGCCGGGCGTAGTCGTCAAACCCGGCAACATCCTGACGCGCAAGGTTGAAAACACGTGCGGCCCCGGCTGCATCTTCCTCCGCAATCTGGAACACTTCGCGAAAGGCGGTCACCTCATCGCGGGTCACCAGCCCGTCCGCCTTGGCCATCTTGGCACCCAATGCGATCACGGCAATGGTAAAGGCGACAGAGCGTTCGGGCGGGCTGCGCAAACGGTCAAACACAGCCGACAGCCCCTCGCCCGATGTAAGGGCGGCAAGCGCGTCAGTGATGCGGGTCCAGATCGACATGACCGGAGTTTAGCCTGTGAGTTTCAGGAAGTCAGGGCGTTGAAATGGTTTTCTGCATCAAGATCAAGTCAAGCCACCTGCCAGCCTTGCGCCCGACCTGTGGCATGTAGGCGGTTTGGACAAACCCGCGTTTTCCGTGGAACGCGACAGCGCCGGGATTGGCCGATGATATGCCCGCCACCATTACATGCGCGCCGATTGCTTGGGCACCCGCTTCGGCCATATCCATCAGGATACTTCCCCACCCCTTGCATTGGGCGGACGGATCGAGAATAACGGTATGTTCAACCGTCCCAGCATATCCCGGCCCTGCCCGAAACGCACCAAAGGTGACGAATCCGGCGACACCATTGTTTTCCGCGACCCAGAATGTGCCTTCGCGACTATGGATCAGGGCGCCAACCTCTTCATCGGTCTTAATATCCGTCGTAAAAGTCGACAATGTGTCGCGGATCATGTCGTTCCAGATCCGCGCAATCGACGGGGCATGACCCGCGCGCGCCGCAGATACCTTCATCGCAATATTCTCGGTCCCGAAGGGGTGTTGAATGACGCAACTAGCGCAGCCGGGCCGATCTCGAACCGGATGCGATCATCATTCAGATGGGGCGCCAGCATCGCGTGCAGCGCCATCGCATCGGGATGTGTCACCGTCAATGTGATCAGGCGGCAATGGGAAGGTGTCAACAATGGTGCCGGATGCATGTCACCCTGCCATTCGATGAACGCTGGGGCACAATTGTCAAATGGCAGAAAACCCGTCTCAGGCACGGCCATGCGCCAGCGGAAATCGCCACGTGCGACTGAAACGGGCGTGCCGAACCCCTCAGGCAGAGCCGCCAGCGTTGTATCGATATCTTTGCAGCGGCAAATCCAGTTGGTCAGGCGCGCCGGCCCGTTGAATTTATCAATGCCGAACATGCGTGGCTGACCCGTCGCGGGCGCGTCCGGCATCACCGAGAGCGCCTCAAGGTAAAGCCCGTCGTCTAACCCCAGCAGCATATTGTGCGTGTGGAACTGCGCATGTTCCCCTCCCGTTTGCAGTTTAACGCCCAGCGTAGCCTCTGCGTGGGCGGTCGCCTGCGCCAGAGTCCCCCCCGAAATGGCGATATGATCGAATTGCATGGCTTCTCCTGCTGCATGTTGGACAACAGTGCACTATCTCGTTTTGCGCGGTTGTGCACCTATGGGGATATCACCTTGTGAACGTTTTTGCTGCCGCCTCTGCTCTCGCAGGTTCAAGCAAAAAACTTCCAGAGGCACAACAATGCGGCAAGGACCGTGGGATAGAATGTCGCGGCAAAGCCCAATCCCCGAAGCGGGGGTGAAATATGATAACCGACCCAGAACAAAATGCGGGCCACAGCAAAATTGAACCCAAGCGCCGCAATGACGCCCGTCCCATAAAGCCCCCCGGCAAGCGGCCAGATACAGAGCGCCAGGATGATCTGTTCAATCGTATTGGTCAGCACACGCTGGTCGATATCGCCACCGGACCCGCTTTTGAAGGGGTCCCCATCGATCCGCTCGTCATCGAAAAAACGCCGCTGTGCGAGGCGCCCTACCATCAGAATGCTCACCAAACCCGCTGGAAACATCGCCACCGCCATCGGATGAAGGACATCAAACCCAGGCTGCGGTTCTGGCAAGGTACTTCCGTACCACAAGACGCAGACGCCCCAGATCAAGCCGGCAAACATGCCAACAAGGATCTTGGGGCGTTTGCCAATCATTTACGCGCTTCTCTGATCAGCTTGAGAATATCCTGCGCCGCCGCCGGGATATTGGTGCCCGGCCCAAAGATCGCTTTAACCCCGGCGTCGTATAGGAACTGATAATCCTGCTGCGGGATCACCCCGCCACAGATCACCAGAATGTCCCCTGCGCCTGCATCCTTGAGCGCCTGAACCAGTTGTGGGGCGAGTGTTTTGTGCCCAGCAGCCTGTGACGAAATGCCGATGACATGCACATCATTGTCGACGGCGTCTTGCGCTGCTTCGGCAGGGGTCTGAAACAACGGGCCCACATCCACATCAAATCCGATATCGGCGAATGCGGTGGCAATCACCTTGGCACCACGGTCATGCCCGTCCTGCCCCATCTTGACGACCAGCATGCGGGGGCGACGTCCTTCCGCTTCTGCAAAGTCTTCGACCGATTTTTGGATTTCGGCAAAGCCGGCGTCACCTTCGTAGGCCGCGCCGTACACTCCGGCGAGGGTCTTTACCTCGGCGCGGTGGCGTCCGAATTCTTTCTCCATAGCCATGCTAATTTCCCCGACTGAAGCCCTAGTCCTTGCCGCTTCGACTGCGGCCTCAAGCAGGTTACCCCCCTCTTTTGCCCTGCGCGTGAGTTCTTCCAGCGCCGCCGTACAGGCGCTCTCGTCCCGGTTCGAGCGGATTTGCTTCAGGCGAGCGATCTGGTTGTCGCGCACCTTGACGTTGTCCACGTCCAGAATGTCGATCACATCTTCCTTGTCACGGCGGTATTTGTTCACGCCGACAACAACTTCGATACCCCGGTCAATCTGTGCCTGCCGCGTTGCAGCGGCCTCTTCGATCTTGAGCTTGGGCATACCGGAGGCAACGGCCTTGGTCATGCCGCCCAATTCCTCGACCTCTTCGATCAGTTTCCACGCGGCTTCGGCCAGATCGTGGGTCAGCTTTTCAACATAATAACTGCCCGCGAGGGGGTCGACGACGTTTGTGACCCCGGTTTCTTCCTGCAGGATCAACTGTGTATTGCGCGCAATGCGGGCAGAGTGATCGGTGGGCAGGCCAATTGCCTCATCCAGCGAATTGGTGTGCAGGCTTTGTGTACCGCCCAGAACCGCACTCATCGCCTCATAGGCCGTACGCACGACATTGTTGTAGGGATCCTGTTCAGCCAAAGACACGCCAGAGGTCTGACAGTGGGTGCGCAGCATCGAGGATTTGGGGTTCTTGGGTTCAAACTCTTCCATGATACGGGACCACAACAGACGTGCCGCGCGCAGTTTGGAGGCTTCCATGAAAAAGTTCATGCCAATGGCAAAGAAGAAGCTGAGCCGACCAGCGAAAGCGTCAACGTCCATGCCGCGCGCAATTGCAGCGCGGACGTATTCGCGCCCGTCCGCAAGGGTGAACGCCAGTTCCTGCACCAGGTTCGCGCCCGCCTCCTGCATGTGGTAGCCCGAGATCGAGATGGAGTTGAATTTCGGCATCCCCTCCGAGGTATATTCGATGATGTCCGCGATGATCCGCATCGACGGTTCGGGCGGATAGATGTAGGTATTACGGACCATGAATTCCTTGAGGATATCGTTCTGGATCGTACCGGCCAGCACGGATTTGTCGTGCCCCTGCTCTTCGCCAGCGACGATGAAACTGGCAAGGATCGGAATGACCGCGCCATTCATGGTCATGGAAACACTGACTTTATCCAACGGGATACCATCAAAAAGGATCTTCATGTCCTCGACTGAATCGATGGCCACTCCTGCCTTGCCCACATCGCCTTCGACGCGGGGATGGTCGCTGTCATAGCCGCGGTGGGTCGCCAGATCGAATGCGACGGAAACACCTTGCTGGCCCGCAGCCAGACCGCGGCGGTAAAAGGCGTTTGATTCCTCAGCGGTGGAAAAACCGGCGTATTGGCGGATGGTCCAGGGGCGGCCCGCATACATCGTGGCCTTGACGCCACGGGTATAGGGCGCGGCACCGGGGATGGTTCCCAGATGGTCCACGCCATCGAGGTCTTCGGCGGTATAGACCGGCTGGACGGGAATACCCTCCAGCGTGTTCCACGTCAGGTCGTCAACGGCTTTGCCGCGCAGTTCGGCTTCAGCCAGTGCGCGCCATGTTTTTTTGTCGGCTGTCATCTGTTCTTCCTTTTGTCAGAGCGCCCGCTTGCAGGCTATTGCCTGTCTTGGTGCGGGTCGGATCAAGTGCCAATGTCGCCAGACCATCCGCACCGGCAGTGAGCCAGTGCAGGTCGTCTGCGTAGTTTTCGCGCAACCGCGCGGATTGTTCTGGTGTAAACGGGTGCCAGCGTCCTGTTGTATCAGGCAACTGCGCTGGGTCGTTGCCCTGTTCGGCGACTATCCGACGCAAGGCAGGCAGGTCGGGTGTGCGGTTGCGCCAATGTCCCGCCTGATCTAGTGGGGCGCTGCATTTCGTGGCCGCCTGCAAGAGCGACTGTGGCTGGCCTGCGAATTGCTCGAACGGTCCGACAATGATTTCAGCATCCGGCACAGCGCAGGCCAGATCGGTAATCACATCCCGCCAGGTGCGGTTGCTTTGCGAGATCATTTCAAACGAAAGCGGCCCGGGTACAGGATGCCCTCGTGCCACTGTGTAGGCCGCTGCCGAAGACCACCACAAATCCTGTGCCCGGACTGACATCACCACGCGCGTCACTTGACCGCCAAACGCCGCATGATAGCGCGCCATGCGTTCCCCGATCGCCGGATACAGCGTTTTGGCACGCATGGAACTGCGCATTGTGCCCGGCATGTTTTCATCGCTGACCAACAGATGCTCCACCCCGTCGCGCCGTGCGCGGGCCAAATTCATCTGCACACGCCCTTGGGCACGACGCACAAGGTTGCGCCCGCGTGCGATAGACAGCCCGGGGAAGAGCCCCGCAACCATGCCGCCGCGCATGCGTTGGGGGCCCCAATAACCCGTGCCAATCGCATTCAGCGCATCATGATTGTCCCGCAGATAGTACTGGAAACTGGTCGTCGCGCTGCGATGTGCGCCAATATGCAAAGTGATGTCCATCAAGGTGCGCCTTTTGCCCGGTAAGATAGCCGCCCCATCCAGGTGGGATGCGGGGGTGTCCGCGATGATGGGCCACACCCTGTTGCGATGTGCTTAAGAGCGTGAATGTGGATAATGTTCTTACCAAACGGGAAAGCTGGCCCTATATAAATTGGAACAGGAGTATTTATGAAACGACTTACCGCCCTTGTTTTTACAGCAGTTTTTACGGCTGCGGCCAGCGCCCAATCTGCCCAGGACGCGGCACCGGACGCCCTGTTCAGAACTGCAGATATGGCTGATTTGAGCGAATTTCGCTGGAAAAAACGGCCCGTTCTGGTGTTCGCAGACAGTGCGGACGATCCTGAATATGTACGACAACTTGAATTTCTGGAGGCCCAAAAGGAGGAGTTGATCGAACGCGATGTAGTCGTGTTGACCGATACCGACCCTGCTGCGCGCAGCCCTCTGCGGCTGGCAATGCGGCCGCGCGGTTTCATGCTGGTGCTGGTGGGTAAGGACGGCGGGAACAAGTTGCGCAAGCCGTTCCCGTGGGATGTGCGCGAGATTTCCCGCAGCATTGACAAAATGCCCATGCGCCAGCTCGAGATCCGCGAAGCCAAGGAGAAAGCCGGGTGAACCTTGTGCAAGCCCTGTGCATAACCTATATTTAAGGCAGAACAGCCAAGGAGGCTAAAGATGGAAAAAGACCCAGACATTCCGTTCACGCCGATCCCTGTGACGGGCCGGACGGGCCCGCGTCCGGGGTACTGACCCGTTTTGGCGCCGCCACATTTGACGGCGCCTTGACCTTGTCGGCTGCGGCGTTGCCACCTTCGGCAAAGGCTGCGATCTTTTTGGTCGCAAACAGACCGTACTGAACCAGTTGTTCCTTCATCTCCACATAATCCGAGTACATCGCGATGCGTCGCGTCTGTGACATCTCGCGAAATGCATGCCCGCGCATATCATCGGCAAGGGCTGCAATCGCCTTGATCTGGCTATAGTAGGCCACAATCGGATCAATGGTGCGGCGCGGTAGAATATGAATGTCACCAACCAATGCGTTAAAGACATAGTCCCCGTGTTCGCGCGGAATGAACGGCACGAATTCAGGGTCTCCGCGCATCTGGCTGATGATCCCATCCGCCGTGCTGCGCAGGTTTTCATCGCCCCAGAGATTGGCAAGCGTCGCCCCGATCTCCGCAAAAATCGCGCGGTGATAATCGCGCAACTTTTCCGCGCGCAGGGCGGCCGCATCACGCCTGTTCTGCCAGCCGTTGACCAGCCATCCTGCCGCAACAAATGCGCCGGCAACGACAGCCTGCCAGACCCGGACATCTATGGCAGTAAGTACGTTCACTCAAACTCCATAATCACATCATCCACCGCCAGACTGTCACCCGCTGCGGCATTGACCTTTGACACCACACCACGCTTTTCGGCGCGAAGGATGTTTTCCATCTTCATTGCTTCGATGGTGCATAGCGCCTGACCTTCCTGCACCTCGTCACCTTCGGCCACCTCCAGTTTCACCACCAGTCCCGGCATCGGGCACAGCAGCATCTTGGAGGTATCAGCCGCGACCTTTTCCGGCATCAATTGGGCCAGTTCGGCCTGACGCGGTGTGCGCACATGCACACGCAAATCAGCGCCACGGGTGCGGATGCGGAAACCACCGGAAATCTTGCCGACCTTCATCACCAATGCCACGTCATTGATGAACATTTCCGCCAGCCTGTCACCGGGTGTCCAACCGCCATTCACACGCAATGTGGCGCCATCGCTGAAGGTGACTGATGCCCCCTCTTTGTCAGCCAGGATGGTCACGTCAAAATCCTGCCCCTGCACGGCGACGTTCCATTCAGAGCCAACGCGGCGCTCATGATTGTCCATGCGGCCCGACACGCGGGTGCGCCTGATTTCTGCAACCCGGTGCATGGCGGCTGCAGCGGCGGCAATCCGGCGCAGGTCCGGTTCAGCCAGTTCAACGCCGACAAACCCCTCAGGATACTGCTCTTCGATGAAGGCGGTTGTCATCGACCCTTCGATAAAGATCGGATGATCCATCACAGCAGACAGGAACGGCAGGTTGTGGCCGATACCCTCCACTTCAAACCGGTCAAGCGCGACACGCATCGCCTCGATCGCTTCGGCCCGCGTAGGGGCCCATGTGCAAAGTTTTGCAATCATCGGATCGTAGTACATGGAAATCTCGCCACCTTCGAAAACACCGGTGTCGTTGCGCACGGCCACTGCCCCGCTCGGCGCATCATCCTGCCACTTGCCGTTGTCCAACAATGGTCCTGCAGCAACTTCCTGTGGCGGGCGATACCGCGTCAGGCGACCGATAGAGGGCAGAAAACCGCGATAGGGATCTTCGGCATATAGCCGGTTTTCAATGGCCCAGCCGTTCAGCTTTATGTCCTTCTGGCTGATCGTCAGCTTCTCGCCATTGGCCACGCGGATCATCTGCTCTACCAGATCGACGCCGGTGATCAGTTCCGTCACCGGATGTTCGACCTGCAAACGCGTGTTCATCTCAAGGAAGTAAAAGTTCTTGTCACCGTCCACGATGAATTCGACCGTACCGGCAGATGCGTACCCAACGGCCTGCGCGAGGGCGACAGCCTGTTCGCCCATGGACTTACGGGTCTTTTCATCCAGAAACGGGCTGGGAGCCTCTTCGACCACCTTTTGGTTCCGCCGCTGGATCGAGCATTCGCGCTCTCCCAAATAGACGCCATTGCCGTGCGCATCACAGAGCACCTGAATTTCGATGTGCCGTGGCTGGGTGACAAATTTCTCGATGAAAATACGGTCATCGCCAAAGCTGTTTGCCGCCTCGTTCTTGGAGGATTGGAACCCTTCACGCGCCTCTTCGTCATTCCAGGCAATCCGCATACCCTTGCCACCACCACCGGCAGACGCCTTGAGCATGACCGGATAACCGACCTCGTTCGATATTTTCACTGCCTCGTCGGCGTCAGCAATCAGGCCCATATAGCCGGGCACGGTGGAAACCCCTGCTTCCTGAGCGATCTTTTTGGAGGTGATCTTGTCGCCCATCTTTTCGATGGCGCCGACAGGTGGCCCGACGAAAGCCACGCCAGCAGCGGACAGCGCTTCGGCGAACTTGCTGTTTTCCGACAGAAAACCGTAACCGGGATGTACGGCCTCGGCCCCCGAGGATTTGACCGCCGCCATTACCTTGTCGATGACAATATAGGATTGGTTGGCGGGGGGCGGGCCAATGAGGACAGCTTCGTCTGCCATGCGCACATGGAGCGCCTGTGCATCCGCTTCGGAATAGATCGCAACCGTCTTGATGCCCATTTTACGGGCTGTCTTGATGACGCGGCAGGCAATTTCGCCGCGGTTGGCGATCAGGATTTTCTTGAACATATGCTGTCCTTCTGGGTCTTTGGGGAAACGCGAAAACCCCGCGACAGCAGGGGCTGCGCGGGGGAATGAAACGGAGTGCTGCGAAAACGCGAACGCGCGTCGCCGGTCAGCGATGTTAACGAAGGATCAGTAGCTGCGGCACTTGCCGGGATTAAGCTGGCAATAGGCCAGATTGCCCGCCGCGCCGATTGCGGCCCCTTGGACGATGCTGCCACTGGCAATGGCTGCTGCACCTGCGCCGATGGCACCGCCTGCCAGCGCCTGCTCACCGACGGTGTCGCCGCACGCTGCCAACCCGCCACAAAGCGAGAGGCAGAGGATGCCCGATCTGAACGAACCTGATTTGAAAGACATTGACCTGCTCCTTTGGTCGTTTCTTGCAGAAGTACAACCACGACTCTCTTCGGGGAGTTCCGGTTGCCCGCCATTTTTCTTTTATGTTTAACATCACCCTGCCACGAAAAGAAGGGCAGCAGCGACACAGATGTGACGCGCTGCCCCCTAGGGGAAGGGGTATGGTCGTCTTGGAATGCGACTGGCGTCACCCGATGGGCCACGCCGATTGCAGGGATCACCCTCGCCGCATGCACGCGGTCCGCCAAGCATGAAATGTTTGGCAATGACAAATCGGCAAACTGTCGCTTAGGTTGAGCGGATACCGGCAAATTCACGCCGCCCCCTCGTCAATAGCGTCGGGAAAACTTGCACGCGCGATCTTCACGTCAATGACAAGCAGTGCTTCGTAATCTGCCGGATCAAACGGATCTGTCGCGGGCAGGACTTCGCGGCCAAACAGCCACGACAGACGCCCCGCATCCAGATTGCCGCGTTCAAACGGCTGATCGCCAAACTGATCCCAAAGCGCTTTCATAAACGCCGCATCCGCGCGCTTGTCAGGGGGGCGGCGGTCAGAACGCCGTTCGCGCCGTGTGATGGGTGTTACCCCTTTGGGGTTGGGTCTGCGGATGGTGAACTGGAAATCTGTACCGGGCAAGCGCCCCGGGAAACCGCGATGTTTCAACATGTAGGCTTGCATCACAGACCCTCCTGCTGGCGGGCGGTGGATCCTATCGCGGATATCGTGGCAGCAACTGGAATAGGGTTTGGGACAGGCGCGCGCGCCTGTCCCGACAGGCGATTACTTGTATTTGCCTGTATATACGGGCTCAACCGAGATGGGCTCGGCAACAACGTATTCTTCTTCTGTCTGCCCGCTTGTGCAGGCGGAAACAGCGGCAACCAAGCCGAATATTGCCATGAGTTTGATGCTCTTGGACATCTTAGTCTCCTATTGCTTACTATGGGGCGCCACACTGCGATATGCCTCGTGCGCCCAGTTTCCAGGGTGAGAGATACCGGGGTATTCCTCGAATGCACGTTAGGCGATCCAAGGCCAAATTGATACGTATCGATTTCAGATCGGCAATTTTGTGACGCCAAAGCCTCAGAGCACCCCGCATACATGCGAAGCAGCTCAACATATTGTGGCTGCATTACAAGCCCTCCCATATGCAGAGATTATCCACAGGGCGATATGCCTCGAAAAACTGGGTAACATCTGGGTCGGGTTGTCCGAATTCGGTTTCGCGGTCAGCCAGTGAAATAACAATCATTTGCCCGTCTAATTCGTATTGAGCGATATAGGGGAGTGCCAGTGAATTACACAAAAACGCCATGTCGGATTCTGCAATATCATAGCTGATACTGCCCGTTTCGCGCGCGATTTCGGGCGCGACAAACCGAAAGCGCAGCCAGACCTCATTGCCCAGATCATCGACGAGAACTTCCTGAAGCTCGACGGGCTGCCCCGAGGGGACGTCGATAGCCAGCGCGGGCGTGGCAAAAAGGAAAAGACACGTCGACAAGACACCGGTGAAACGGAAATATTGCGACACTATCTTTGGCCCCAACGTATCGGGAATCACATCGGCGGATCTCGGATCCGGCTTGATCCCACTGTTGCGGTGTCCGAAAACCGAACGCGACCCCACGCCTTTGAAGGTGCAAGCGTCGGCGTTGGTGACAGGCCGGGTCGTGAAGAGTTCAGTCATACTGCAAGTATTCTTTCCGTTCGGGCGCTGACACCCGAAATAACGTTACTTCCGCCAGTCGTAAGACCAATGTCCGGTCTTCCAGCCATGCTCCGGCACAAGTCGAAGCAGCAACACGCCAACCCCCGCCGTGATTGCAATCCCACAAAGCCAGTTTGCCAGCGGCAGACTTTGCCGGTCAGTGTCCGGGTGCGCGCGTATCTGGCGCACAAAATGGATCGAAGCCCACATGGCGAACGCTGTAAACGCAATATCAATCCAGACCGTCGAGGTTCTTGCGTATTCACTGGCTGTGACGGTCAGCCTGTAGATCAGCTTTACGGAGAGATAAATCATCACGGCCCACAACCATGGCCATCCGTTCGGATACTCACCGCGTCGTCCAGTCATGTTCTCACTCCCTAGATGGGTACCTCACAATGGGATATTGTCGTGCTTCTTCCAAGGCATCACGACCTTCTTATTGCGCAGTGACGCAAACGCCCTTGCCACGCGCTTGCGCGTCGTATGTGGCATGATCACCTCGTCAATAAACCCGCGCTCGGCAGCGACAAAGGGATTGGCAAAGCGTGCCTCATAATCCTTGGTGTGTTGAGCGATCTTGTCGGCATCTTTCAGGTCGGCGCGGTGGATGATCTCTGTCGCGCCCTTTGCTCCCATCACCGCAACCTCGGCTGTGGGCCATGCATAGTTGAAATCGGAGCGCAGATGCTTGGAAGCCATCACGTCGTAAGCACCGCCATAAGCCTTGCGCGTAATGACCGTGACCATAGGCACCGTCGCTTCGCCATACGCAAACAAGAGTTTCGCGCCGTGTTTGATCACCCCGCCATATTCCTGTGACGTGCCGGGCAGAAAGCCGGGCACATCGACGAGCGTCAGGATCGGAATTTCAAATGCATCACAGAACCTGACAAACCGCGCTGCCTTGCGCGAAGAGTCGATGTCCAGACAACCTGCAAGGACCATCGGCTGGTTGGCGACAATACCAACGCTTCGCCCTTCGATGCGGATGAATCCGGTGATGATGTTCTTCGCAAAATTCTCCTGAATCTCGTAGAAATCTTCCTCGTCCGCCAATTTATGGATCAGTTCCTTCATATCGTACGGGGTATTGGCATTGACGGGCACCAGCGTGTCCAGAGATGCCTCCATCCGGTCGGGACTGTCAAAGAACGGGCGCACAGGCGGCATTTCACGGTTGTTGGAAGGCAGGAAATCAATCAGACGGCGCACCTCGGCCAATGCCTCCACATCGTTTTCAAACGCACCGTCCGCGACCGATGATTTGCGGGTGTGGGTGCTGGCGCCGCCCAACTCTTCGGCTGTAACGACTTCGTTGGTGACGGTTTTGACCACGTCAGGCCCGGTGACAAACATGTATGACGTGTCTTTGACCATAAAGATAAAGTCGGTCATCGCAGGGCTATAAACAGCACCGCCTGCGCAGGGGCCCATGATCAGGCTGATCTGCGGGATCACACCGGAGGCTTCGATATTGCGCTGGAACACTTCGGCATATCCGGCAAGCGAAGCGACACCTTCCTGAATACGCGCACCGCCGGAATCATTGATACCGATCACCGGCGCGCCGTTCTGCACGGCCATGTCCTGTATCTTGCAAATTTTCTGTGCGTGGGTTTCTGATAGCGATCCGCCAAAAACGGTGAAATCCTGAGAAAACACATAGACCAGTCGCCCGTTGATCGTGCCCCAGCCCGTAACAACGCCGTCACCTGCAGGCTTTTGTTTTTCCATGCCAAAATCGTTACAACGGTGGGTGACGAACATGTCGAATTCTTCAAAACTGCCCTCATCCAGCAAAAGATCGACCCGCTCGCGCGCCGTCAGTTTGCCGCGCCCATGCTGGGCGTCGATACGTGCGGCGCCACCACCCATCCGGGCCGTTTCGCGACGCAGTTCCAGTTCGTTCAGAATATCGTTCATATTGGTCCCCACGGATAATTTACGGCACTCTAGCCCAGCGACCACGGGAACCAAAGCCGATAGATGCAAATTTGCAAATCATATTCAGCTCACGTTTTGCTAATTGCAAAACTGCAATATCTGCGTGGGTCCATTTACAATACATGCGGGCAGGACTACTTGCATTTGCATGAACCCCACCCCTGTCATCCGCTATCTGGACAACACGACCCCTCCCCATATCAGCACGCTGATCTTGCTGGCTGGCTTGGGTGCGATGGTTATGAATATATTTCTGCCCAGCCTGCCGCAGATGGCCGAGTATTTTGGCACCAGTTATGCGGTGATACAATTGTCGGTGCCGCTTTATCTGGTATTCAGTGCGTTCATTCAATTGTTTGTCGGGCCCGTCTCGGACAACCTCGGCAGACGGGCTGTCATGATCTGGTCGTTGGGCTTTTTCATGGTCGCGACACTTGGTTGCATTTTCGCCCCGAACATCACCGTGTTCCTGATCTTTCGCATCCTTCAGGCAATCGCCGCCACGTCAATGGTCCTTAGCCGCGCTGTAATTCGCGATCTCTACACGCAAGACCAATCGGCCTCGATGATCGGTTATGTCACCATGGGAATGGCCCTGGTTCCGATGGTCAGTCCCGCCTTGGGCGGTGTGCTGGAGCAGATGTTCACGTGGAAAGCATCGTTCTGGATGATGTTCCTCGTGGCCGGCGGCATTTTCATCATCGTCCTGAAGGATATGGGTGAAACGGCGCAGGTCTCGAAAAAATCCCTTCTGGGCCAGTTCAAGGAATATCCTGAACTGCTGACATCCCCGCGGTTCTGGGGGTATGCATCGGCAGCGGCCTTCTGTTCCGGCGCGTTCTTTGCCTATCTCGGAGGCGCACCATTTGTTGGCAGTGAGATTTTTGGCCTCAGCCCGTTCTGGCTGGGTATCTTCTTTGGCGCACCGGCGGTTGGCTATTTTCTGGGGAATTTCCTGACCGCGCGCTACGCCACCCGATTTGGCGTTAACAATCTGGTTCTGTGGGGATGCCTTGCGAATGCGATTGGCGGGTCGATTTCGCTGCTGATCTTCATGTCAGGCCACGGATCGGCCTTTACGTTCTTTGGCATGATGACTTTTGTCGGTTTGGGCAACGGCTTGTGCATCCCCAACGCAACCGCTGGCATGTTGTCCGTGCGTCCGCATCTGGCGGGTACCGCGTCGGGCCTTGGCGGTGCCATC
Source organism: Sulfitobacter sp. (assembly GCA_049645905.1). Classification (GTDB taxonomy): domain Bacteria; phylum Pseudomonadota; class Alphaproteobacteria; order Rhodobacterales; family Rhodobacteraceae; genus Sulfitobacter. The sequence continues at coordinate 26,981 of JBARUV010000020.1, read as the reverse complement.
ATGATTGCGGGCGGTGCTGGTCTGGCGGTTCTGGTCGGTGCATTGCTCACGCAAGAAACCGGCGCATACCCGCTGTTGTGGCTCATGCTGCTGACGGCCTTGGCGGGTGTTGCCTCCATCATGATTGTAATCCGACGCGAGCATACTCTGGGCCTGCGGTAACCATCACTCCCCTTGCTCTTGCCAGTTTGCAAAGATACCTTCGCTGGAACTGCAAATTTGCAAAAGGCGCGTCATGGCCACTCAAAAACTCTATGCGGGTGCCAAGCTGCGCGAGTTGCGCACAAAGGTCGGCCTGACTCAAAAGGATTTTGCTGCGCGGCTGTCCGTGTCCCTGCCCTACCTTAACCAAATGGAAAACAACAATCGGCCCGTCAGCACCACTGTCGTGTTGGGGCTGGCGTCCGAATTCGGGCTTGATGTAACAGAGCTGAGCACGGGCGACGGCGAGCGTTTGGTCAGTGACATGCGCGAAGCCCTTGCCGATCCGGTGTTTGCAGGTGACACGCCACCGCTTGCCGATTTGCGACTTGCCGCGTCAAACGCACCGGGGTTGGCGCGTGCCTTTCTGGAACTGCATCAAAGCTATCGTCAGACACATGAACGCCTTGCTTCACTGGACGAAGCACTGGGGCGCGACGGCGGGCGCGCCGCGCCTTCACCTTGGGAAGAAGTGCGGGACTTCTTTCACTATTGCGATAATTACATTGACGCAGTTGATCGTGCCGCCGAACATTTCGCAACCCAGAATGGGGGACACAGTGGCATCCGTGAAGCGGCGCTTTCGGCGCTTTCAAGCGCGGGCATCACGGTCATTTTCAGCGACACGGACATCCTGCGCGAGTATCATCAGGATGCTGGCACCCTGCGCCTTTCGACCCGCGCCACACCCGAGACACAAACCTTTCAACTCCTCTTGCAGGTCGCCCTGACACGGCAAAATGCACTGCTTGAAGCGACCCTTGATCTCGCAAGGTTTCATTCAGGCGCTGCACGGGACATCGCCAAGATCGGGCTGGCCAACTACTTTGCCGGCGCCGCCCTGATGCCCTATGGCCGTTTCCACGCCAAAGCGCAGGCCTGCCGCCACGATCTGGAACTTCTTGCCGGTCAATTCGGAGCCTCGATCGAACAGGTCGCCCACCGCTTGTCAACGCTGCAACGCCCCGGCGTCAAAGGCATTCCGTTCTTCTTTGTCAGGGTCGATCAAGCCGGGACAATTACCAAACGCCATTCTGCAACGCGCCTGCAATTTGCCCGCTTTGGCGGGGCTTGCCCGTTGTGGAACGTGCACAGCGCGTTTGAAACGCCGGGGCGGTTTCTGCGACAATTGGCCGAAACACCGGATGGGGTGCGCTATATCAGCCTTGCGCGCGACATTTCCAAGCCCGCTGGGCGGTACGGCGCGCCTGTAAGACGCTACGCGATCGCGCTGGGGTGTGAAGTGCGCCACGCCGAAGCGCTGGTTTACGGCGACGGGCTGGACACCAGCCGCGAGGATGCGTTTGAGCCTATCGGCATCTCCTGCCGGATTTGCGAGCGTAAAGACTGCCACCAACGCGCCGTGCCGCCGCTGGAACGCCGGTTGATCGTCGATCCCCATGTGCGCGGCGTTCTGCCCTATCAGGTAGAATAATTCAGCGTTTCGCAGGCCGCCAGCCGGATGCGCGCGCTTGTGCTTCGGAGCAGAACCAGTGTTCGCCCTGCTCTGGCCGGATGCCGGTTTTCTGGTAATATTCCTGCCCCGGCATGTGGTAGATACGCGCACCCTTGGCGTTGATATTGCCTTTAATTGTGCAATCAGGGTCAGGCGCGGTACGCCCCTTAATGCGTGTCAAACGGTAGCGCGCCGGGGAGTCCATCAAAAAGCCGTGGATGCCGACATCGGCCACCAAGGCCGCTTTTTCATCCAGATCATAGTCTGACGAGTACCTGCGATAGGCATAGGCCAGCCCCGCCTGAACCAAATCACGTCCCATGTCCCGACCGTTGACTTCGCAACGGGCTACCGCCCTGCCATACCGGTCGGTGTCGACACGTTGGCAGATTGCGGAACTGCCCTGATACCGGTCGCGCACCTGTTGCGTCACCCAATCACCACAGGCCCAGTTTTGCCCCGACAACGTGCTGCAGGGCTGTCCGCGTTCGGGCGCGTCTATGCCGTGCAGGCGCACACGGGTTTTGCCCACATCAATCGTGTCCCCGTCGATGACGCGAACCTTGCCGGTGATCTCTGCCGCGTGCAGCGGCAGAGCAACAGCTAATATAAGAGCAAACCAAGAACAAATCCTTAACATTTCGTTAACGTAGAGGGCGGGTGCCGCCTCTTCAACGGGAATTGTTAGGAATGATTAACAAACGGTTAAAGAGAGTTCAGCGCTGGCTGGTCTGCCAATCCGGATGCATCCAAGGCACGTCATTTGCCCGCGCCAGTGGATCAAGCCCCAGCAACAGGTCCGACACTTTTTCACCTACCATGATAGAGGGCGCGTTCAGATTGCCGTTGGTGATACGCGGAAAGATGGAGCTGTCTGCAACACGCAGCCCCTCGACACCGATCACACGCGCCTCGGGATCAACCACGGCCATCGGATCATCAATTGCACCCATCTTGCAGGTGCCACAGGGATGGTAGGCGCTTTCAGCGTGCTCGACGATAAAGGCATCTAGCTCGGCGTCGGTCTGCGCGTCCAATCCGGGCTGGATCTCGTGCTTTACAAAGGGGCGAAACGCCTCCTGCGCGAAAATCTCGCGGGTGAGGCGGATTGCGGTGCGAAATTCCTCCCAGTCTTCGGGGTGGGACATATAGTTAAAGCGGATCACCGGATCGGCCTGTGGATCGGCGGAGCGCAACGTGACCGACCCACGGGATTTTGACCGCATCGGGCCGGTATGGGCCTGAAACCCGTGCCCTTCGGCGGCAGCCTGCCCGTCATAACGCACGGCAATTGGCAGGAAGTGATACTGGATATCAGGGTAAGGCACACCCGCTTTCGAGCGGACAAATGCAGCGCTTTCAAATTGGTTCGAAGCACCCATACCCGTTTTCGTAAACAGCCATTGCGCCCCGATTGCCGCCTTTGAAACAAGGTTCCAGTGCTTGTACAGCGTGATCGGCTGGGAGGCCGCCATCTGGATATAAAGCTCCAGATGATCCTGAAGGTTTTCACCCACGCCGGGGCGATCGGCAATCACCTCGATACCATGCTCCTCCAGCTGCGCGGCTGGCCCGATACCCGAAAGCATGAGCAATTTTGGTGAATTGATCGAGGATGCTGCAAGAACCACTTCACATTCAGCGAGGATCACTTCGTTCCGCCCGCCGCGCGTCACTTCAACACCTGTCGCACGGCCATCTTTGATCACAACCTTGCGCGCAAGGGCGCGGATCAACTGCACGTTTCCGGTCCTTTGGGCAGGCCGCAAATAGGCATTTGCCGCCGACCAGCGCCGTCCTTGCCAGACGGTCTGTTCCATCGGGCCAAAGCCCTCCTGCTTTTGCCCGTTATAATCGTCCGTGGTCTGATAGCCTGCCTGCATGCCCGCCTCGACAAAGGCCCTGAACAGGGGGTTCGCCCGCGGCCCCCTGCTGACGTGCAGGGGGCCGTCGGTGCCGCGCCAGTCCGGATCACCGCCATGACCGTTGTCATGCCAGCTTTCCATCCGTTTGAAATAGGGCAGCACATCGGCATAGGCCCAGCCCTGTGCGCCGCTTTCCTCCCAATGGTCAAAGTCCATCGCATGTCCGCGAACGTAGACCATTCCGTTGATCGAGGATGATCCGCCCACCACCTTGCCGCGCGGACAGGCCAGTTTACGCCCACCCAGATATGGCTCGGGTTCAGATTTGTAACCCCAGTCATACCGCTTCATGTTCATGGGGTAACTAAGTGCCGCAGGCATCTGGATGAACGGACCGGCATCCGTGCCGCCATGTTCAATCACGATCACCTTGCGCCCCGCCATAGCAAGGCGGTACGCGATTGCACATCCAGCTGAACCTGCACCAACGATAACGAATTCGGCCTGCATTTTAGAACGGTGCCTCGATATCATCCATGCGCACAAACACGGATTTGAGCTGGGAGTAATGCTCAATCGCCGCCTTGGAATTTTCACGCCCGACGCCGGAATTTTTCGACCCGCCAAAGGGGGCTTCGACAGGGGCATCATTGTAGCTATTGATGAAACAGGTTCCTGCCTCGAACCGCGACGCGACGCGGTGCGCGCGGGTCAGGTCGTTGGTGAACACACCCGCAGCAAGTCCGAATTCAGTGTCGTTGGCGCGGGCAATAACATCGTCTTCGTTCTCGAAATCCAGCACCGCCATGACGGGGCCGAAAATCTCTTCGCGGGCAATTGCCATATCGTCGGTGACATCGGCAAAAACGGTCGGCTGTATGTAGAAACCATCACGTTCGATACGCTTGCCGCCATAGACCAGACGTGCGCCTTCAGCCTGCCCTTTTTCGATATAGCCCACCACAATGTTCAGCTGGCTTTCGGAGACCATCGGGCCAAAGCTGGTAGCAGCGTTCATCGGGTCGCCGATCACGGCGTTGGCCAGCCGTTCGGACAGGCGTTTGAGAAAAGCTTCCTTGATGGCTTTGTGGACAAACACCCGCGTTCCGTTGGAGCAGACCTGACCGGAACTGTAAAAGTTTCCGAGGATTGCACCGCTGACCGCGTTTTCAATATTGGCGTCATCAAACACGATCATCGGAGATTTGCCGCCCAACTCCATCGTGACGTGCTTGATACCGGCCGCTGCCGCCGCATAGACCTTGCGGCCTGTGGGCACGGAACCTGTCAGCGATACCTTGTCTACACGTGGGTCTGTAACCAGCGCCGCGCCGACTTCGCCCATGCCTTGGACCACGTTATAGATGCCAGCGGGCAAGCCTGCCTCAACCAGAATTTCGGCCACTTTCAACGCGCAGAGCGGGGTGGTTTCGGACGGTTTAAAGATCATGGCGTTTCCGCAGGCCAGTGCCGGCGCGCCTTTCCAGCAGGCAATCTGGGTGGGATAATTCCACGCACCAATGCCGACACAAACGCCAAGTGCTTCGCGGCGGGTGTAGACCCAGTTTTCGCCAAGCTGGATATGCTCGCCTGTCAGGGTCGCCGCCATGCCCCCGAAGTATTCCAGCGCATCAGCCCCGGACGTCGCATCGGCAACGGAAGTTTCCTGATAGGGTTTGCCGGTATCATAGGTCTCGAGAATACTAAGCTCGTGGTTGCGGTCACGGATCATGTCAGCCGCACGGCGCAGGATGCGCCCGCGTTCTGTGCCGCTCATCGCCGCCCATGCTCCCTGGGCGGTTTTTGCCGCATTGATCGCCATGTCCACAATCGCAGGCGTCGCCGCATAGACGGTCGCGATTTTCTCGCCGGTGGCAGGATAGATCACGTCAATTGGCGTACCGGCTGTATCTTCAACATAAGCGCCATTGATGAAATGGCTGGCTGTAGGCTGCGTATTCATTGAATTCTCTTTTCGGTTGGATGGCCCCGCCCGCCAGAGCAGGCGGGGCCGGTTTTCATCGGTTACTCGGCAGCCACAACAGGTTGGCCGTCCAGATCGGTGAGTTTCTCGCGCTTGACAAAGAACATGTAAGCCAGTGCCAGCAGGTAGATCACGATCACCACTGTGCCGACCCACTGGATCTGCAACCACTGGCTTTGGAACAGCAGCGTCAGAACGAACAGGCCAATGGAATTGGCCAGCACATAGGATACCGTGCCAAAACGTTCGGTCGTCAGGTTCAGGTTGTCAGTGTAAAGGCGGATCAGCGAGTCAAACGAGTTGATCACAAACACGATCCCGACGATGGTCATCGCCCAGTTGGGGAAGCCTGCCGTGCCGATACCGTTGAGGTGATAATAGTACAGCACGCTAAACCACAACGCCAAGGGGATCGACGGGAACACCAGCAAAGACGCGAGCAGTTGCCATGTCTTGAGACCTCCAACAAAGCGGCTGACGAACTGACCGATCATGATCGACCAGGCGAACCACCAGAACAGGTAGAATTCGTGGTATTCTGTCAGCGGGATGATGAACTTGTGGATGTTCGCAAAATAGCCGCCAATGTTGCTACCGGTTGCAGTCAAATCACCAACAGACATGCCCGCGTTCAAGAACATATAAAGGATCAGCGCCAAGAACAGGAAGGTGGAGGCGACAGACAGGACTTTGACAAACTTGATATCGGTGGAGGAGAACGCCGCGACCAAAATGACCAGGAAACAGATCACATAGAACACCGGCAAGATCGTTTCTCCGTCGCCCACTTCGGCGATGTAATAGGGCATATAGATCAGGAACAATGCACCGGTGAACGCGCATGTCGTGATGATGACGATATTGTTCAAAAGCTTGATCGCAGGGATTTTGAAGAATCCGACGCGCGGTTCGATTGCGCAGAAATAGAATGTCGTCAGGAAGTAAAACGCCCAGATCAGGAAACCCCAGAACCCGAACTCCAGTGCCAAAGGATTGGTAAAGGCGTAGGCCGGTTCGGTCGCCACATCCGCGTAAAGCGGATAGTCGAACGCCAGCGGGAACATGATCAGGCCCACATCAAGACCGGATGTGAACAGGATCGCGATAAAGGTGAACAGTGATACAGGCGTCACACCTGTCAGCGGCAGGTTCCACCATTTGATCACGCAAAAGATCACCAGCGCGAACGCCATGATGACCCCGAATGAGATGATTGAAGTTAGCATTTTAGTCCCTCGTCGTTGGTTGCGGGCGCTTGTGGTTGATGGTCCGACACGCGGCACCCTCGCCCGTCAGCCTGTATTATTCCCCGCGTGGAAAGCGTTTGCTTTCCTCCAGCACGTTCAAATCCATGTGGTTACGCATGTACTGCTCCGAAGCTTTTCGCAACGGCTGATAGTCCCATGGATAGTAACCGCCTTTGCGAAGCGCCTCATAGATGACCCAGCGACGGGCCTGAGATTGGCGGACATCCGCATCGTAGGCCTCAAGATCCCAGCGGGCCTCCGATTTGGCACGCAGGCTGGTGACTGTACCCTGATGCTCTGGATGATCTGCCAGATTGGTCAGCTCGTGCGGGTCGGTTTCCAGATCGAACAACTGGTCGGGGTCCAATTCACACCGGTTGTATTTCCACTTGCCATATCGCAGCGATACCATCGGCGCATATGATGCCTCTGCCGCGTATTCCATGGCGACAGGTTCGGTGCGCTGCACGCCTCGTCCCATCGGCACGAGCGACTGGCCCGTGGTCCAGGGCATGACCTCGTCCATGCTGACGCCCGCCAGGTCACACAAGGTCGGACAGATGTCGATATTGCTCACCGGTGTGGTTTGCAAACCGGGGGTCATCTGGGGGGCGGCGATCATGAGGGGCACGCGGGATGACCCCTCAAAGAACGACATCTTGAACCACAATCCTCGTTCACCCAACATGTCGCCGTGATCAGAAACAAAGACGATAATCGCCTCTTGGCGGGTGTCTTCCAACGTCTGCAAAATCGAGCCGACTTTGTCATCGAGATAGCTGATGTTTGCAAAATAGGCCTGGCGCGAGCGGCGGATGTCTTCGTCGGTTATGTCAAAGCTACGCCAATCATTCGCGTCAAAGATGCGCTTGGAATGGGCGTCATGGTCTTCATAATCCATCGCCGCAACTTCGGGCTGCAAGTGTTCGCAATCATTGTATAAATCCCAATGCTTCTTGCGCGCCACATATGGGTCATGCGGATGGGTGAAACTGACGGTCAGGCACCACGGACGGTCATCGCCCCCCCGCGACAGATCGTAGATCTTGCGCGTGGCATTATAGGCAACCTCGTCGTCGTATTCCATCTGGTTCGATATCTCGGCCACGCCAGACCCGGTGACCGACCCCATGTTGTGATACCACCAATCGATCCGCTCACCGGGTTTGCGGTAATCCGGTGTCCAGCCGAAATCGGCGGGATAAATATCCGTGGTCAGTCGTTCCTCGAACCCGTGCAACTGGTCCGGTCCGACAAAATGCATCTTGCCCGACAGACAGGTGTGATAGCCCGCGCGGCGCAGATGGTGCGCATAGGTCGGAATGTCAGCGCCGAATTCCGCTGCATTGTCATAGACACCCGTGGCCGACGGCAATTGCCCCGACATGAATGCCGCCCTGCCCGGCGCGCAGAGTGGCGAGGCAGTGTAGGCATTGCGGAAACGGGTCGAGCGGGCAGCGAGTTTCTTGAGGTTGGGGGCATGCAGCCAGTCCGCAGGACCATCCGGGAACAGCGTGCCGTTCAACTGGTCAACCATCAGGATCAGAATATTGGGATGGCTCATTGGGGATCTGCCAACAAAAGATCGAGCGTGGACAGCGCACAGGCCCGCGCTGCGTTGGCTGTGGATGTGCCGGAAAGGGCCGCGCGCAGGTATAGCCCGTCAATCAGCGCCGCAATCGTTTCAGCATCCAGCATCGGTTTGGCACTTATCCCGCGCAGCGCGTAGGTCAGATTCGAGCGCAAACGCCGTTGGTAAAGCTGCAAGAGCCGTTTGGTCTGTGCATTGTTGGGCGCCGCAGCATAGAGGGTCATCCACGCGGTGACAGTCGCAGGCGCAAAGCTTTTCTCGTCAAAGCTGGCGATGATAATGGCTGCAGCGCGGTCCCGCTGGCTGCGCGCTTCTTTCAGGCGGGCACAAACCTCAGACCCGAAGTCGGACAGAATGTGGCGCATGGCGGCCAGAAAAATCTGGTCCTTACCGCCGAAATAGTGATGTGCGAGAGCGGTGGACATGCCCGCGCGCTTGGCAATCTGCCCGACAGTGACGTCAAGCGAATGCGCCTGACCAATCTCGGCGATGGTGGCCTGCACCAAAGCAGAGCGCCGGATAGGCTCCATTCCAAGTTTAGGCATGAGAATCGACTCCGTGGGCTGGGCGGTGCCATACCCTACGGATCTTTTTATTGATCAGTCAATCAATAAACCACGCGAGACATCATCGTTGCCTGACCGAGAGCGATCGCACCTAAACCTTTGTCGCGTTCGGGTTCGGTGTGATCTGCCGGTTCAGCGTCGCTTCGCGCCACGTGATAAAGGTGACAGAGGCGAGAATGACAAAACCGCCGGCAACCACCCAGATGTCGACGGGTTCCGAAAACACCAGCGCGCCCAGCAGCGTCGCCCAGACCAGTTGCAGAAAGGTAATGGGCTGTGTCACCGTCACCGGCGCCGCGGCAAAAGCCAACGTCATGGTGAAATGCCCTGCTGTGGCAAAAAAAGCGACCGCCGCCAGAAGAAGGAGCTCCAGCATGTTCGGCGCAATCCAGACCGAAAACGCAAAGGGCGCCAGACCAAGGGTTACAAACACCGACAGCATCGCCACCACTAAAATCGGTTTTGCCTCATCCGCCAGCATCTTGGCCAGCAGGTAAGACCCTGCAAATACCACCGCAGCGAACAACATTGCAAAATGCCCGTTGCTCAGCTCACGAAAACCCGGACGCAGAATAATCACCGCCCCCAAGAGCCCCATCACTACCGCCACAATCCGGCGCGCCGCAAGACGTTCGCCCAGAAACAGTGCTGCACCGACACTAACGTAGATCGGCGCAAGGTAATTCATCGCCGTGACCTCGGCGATTTCAATACGGGTCATTGCGAAAAACCACAGACCCACGCCAAGCGAATGGCAAATCCCGCGCGTCGCGAACATCGCGTACTGACGCTTGGTGATTACTTCGCGACGCAAAGAGCTCAAAACTGGCAGGAAGAACACGAGACCCATAGCATAACGCAGAAACGCCGCCTCTGCCGAAGGCAGGCGCGGTCCCATGTATTTCACAAGAGCCGTCACAGCGATAAAGCAAAAGCCCGTGATCAGCATCCAGAAGATACCCGTCAGCGGGCGGTGAGGCAGTGTAGTGGTCATGGCGCGACCCTTATCCAGTTGTGCGGCAAGGGCAAGGTCATCCGGTCCAAAAAGTGCACCAGACCCTAATTGGGTGGGAAACAACCAGACTGAGCCAACAATTCAGGCAAGAAAGTGCTTTGATCACACCAGCGGCGCGGGCCTCCGCCTATCGACCCACAGAAGAAACTGTTCTGAGCTATCGCAAGTCAAGCCCCTGAATCAAAAGAATTATACCCAGTTTCACTCTTGCGCCTGAAACGCCGGTACACTAGGAGAGCCGCAACAAACCACTACGCCGTTCCAAAATAATGTACACATTTGCATTATCCGTGCTGCAACTTATGGCGGACCGGCCCCGTAGTTCCTATGTAGCCTTAAAGAATAACAGGAGCACCCGATGTTCAACGCGCAAAAAAAGCTCGAAGTTACCCAGGATGAATTGGCCGTCATACAGGCCGCATTGGAGACACAGGCCAAGATTTTGACCGTGCAGGCCGGTGCGGGTGGCAGCGGCGCGCGGCGCAGGTTGAACGAGGTGGAAAAGGTGCTGGCACAAACGGTCCGGCATCGCGACGTCAAAGGCAAGCGCCGCACGCGTTTTGGTCTTGGATGGTTCGGATCGGCCTGCAACGCAGGTTGAAAGGCTTTAGATGATGACCGGCCTCTGGTGGGATATCGGGGCCGGCGGTGCGCCGGCGCCCAAAATCGCTTTATAGCTGCTCCATCACCTCGTCCGAAGCTTCGAAATTGGCGGTCACCCGCTGCACATCATCATCATCCTCAAGTGCATCAATCAGCTTCATCAGCTTTTGCATGTTCTCGAGGTCCATCTCGGTAGTAGTGGTCGGCCGCCAGGTCAGCTTGGTGCTGTCGCTTTCACCCAATGCAGTCTCGAGCGCCGTAGACACTTCATTCAGGTCGGTATCAGCGCACCAGATCACATGGCCGTCTTCCGAGCTTTCCACATCTTCGGCACCGGCTTCGATTGCGGCCATCATGACGGTATCCGCATCGCCCGCATCAGCAGGATAGGTCACCTCCCCTTTGCGGTCGAACATAAATCCAACGCTGCCAGTCTCGCCCAGATTGCCACCATTCTTGGAAAACGTGGACCGTACTGTAGATGCGGTGCGGTTGCGGTTGTCAGTCATCGCCTCGACAATGACCGCGACACCATTTGGGCCATAGCCCTCATAGCGGATTTCTTCGTAATCCTCGCTATCGCCGCCTGTCGCTTTCTTGATCGCGCGGTCGATATTGTCCTTGGGCATCGATACCGACTTGGCCTCTTTGACCGCAAGCCGCAAACGCGGGTTCTTGTCAGGATCCGGTTCGCCCATCTTGGCGGCCACCGTAATTTCCTTGCTCAGTTTGGAAAACTGCTTGGAGCGCAGCTTGTCCTGCCGCCCTTTGCGGTGCTGGATATTTGCCCATTTGGAATGGCCTGCCATGGTCGTCTCCGCCTTGTCCGGGAACCTGAAATTCGCTGACCGTCTTAGGGCTTGGCGCGCGGCACGACAACCCCTTGGCGCACGACCGTTGATAGATGGATCTCCAAATACAAACGCCTGCACCGTCCGACCGACGTAGCAGAAAGCACCGAACTGTCAGATATGCGATGCGCCGTCGTTGTCCGGCCAGATGTCGCCTTCGATCAACACCACAGGGCCAAGCGGGTTGTATTGCCGTCAGTCCCCGCGCTCGGGGCTGACAAGCCTGAAATGACGGCTTTTACCCTGCCACTGATCCGGTCTAGGTTCGATTCATGACAACAGATCAAATTATCCTCTTCTCCCTCTTCGGCGCCGTATTCGGCCTGCTCCTCTGGGGTCGGTTTCGCTATGACATCGTTGCCTTTTCTGCCTTGATGATGGGCGTTGTGCTGGGGGTGGTGGATAGCAAACACGCCTTTGACGGCTTTGGTCACCCCGCCACATTGGTGGTGGCGCTGGTGCTGGTGGTTTCAGCAGGCTTGGTCCGTTCCGGCGCTGTGCTGCTGATCACCCGCACACTGGTGGATGCCAGCCGTTCATTGGGGGCGCATATCACGCTCATGGGCGCTGTTGGCGGGATCCTGTCGGCCTTTATGAACAACGTCGCGGCCCTTGCGCTGTTGATGCCCGTCGACATCCAGACCGCACGCAAGGCGGGGCGTCAGCCGGGGCTCAGCCTGATGGCGCTCAGCTTTGCCACGATTTTAGGGGGCATGGTTACATTGATCGGCACGCCGCCCAACATCATCATCGCCTCGATCCGGCAGGAATCACTGGGCGAACCGTTCAAAATGTTCGACTTTGCCCCCGTTGGCGGCATTGTTGCTATTGCCGGGCTGGCATTTGTCGCTTTGGTGGGGTGGCGGCTTATTCCGACACGTGACGATGCATCGCTCAGCACTGAAGACATTGCACAATATATCGCGGAACTGACGGTACCGGATGACAGCAAGCACATCGGCAAACGCCTGTCGGAATTCGGCGAAGTGGCGGACAAATCAGACGTCGCGATCCTTGGTCTGATGCGCGACGGCAAGCGGCGCTATGGCACCGCGCGCAATGTGGCGCTGATGGCAGGCGACGTTTTGGTTCTGGAGGCGACACCTGACGCACTGGACGAATTCCGCTCGACCCTTGATCTGGCTCTGGCTGACACCAGCCGCGAAGAAAAATTGAAAGCAGGTGGTGAAGGCGTTGAAATCATCGAGGTCGTCGTTCCAGACGATTCACGATTCAACGGACGCACCGCGCAAGCGATCGGATTGTCCTGGCGCCAGCGAAGCGTTTTGCTGGGTATCTCGCGTCGGGGCCAAAAGATCACCTCTCATCTGCGCTCCACGGAAATCAGGGCGGGCGATATCCTGCTGCTGCTGGTACCGCGTGATACGGCAAGCCATGTCACCGACTGGCTGGGCGTCTTGCCGCTGGCGGATCGCGGGCTGGCAGTAACCGAGAACTCGAAGGTCTGGCTGGCCATCGGGCTGTTCGCCGCCGCCGTTGCGGCGGCCAGTTTCGGGCTGATCTATTTGCCCGTCGCGCTCGGGCTGGTTGTCATAGCCTATGTGCTGGCCAAAATCGTGCCGCTGTCTGAACTCTACACACATATCGAATGGCCCGTGGTGGTTCTGCTCGGCTCGATGATCCCGCTAGGGGCGGCACTGGAAACCTCGGGCGGCACCGAGTTGATTGCCGGCGCGTTGGTGGGGCTGACCGAAGGGATGGCACCGTGGGTCGTACTGAGTGTGTTGATGATCGTGACAATGACATTGTCGGATGTCCTGAATAATACAGCGACGACGATTGTCGCTGCCCCTGTTGGCATTCAGATGGCGCAGACCCTGAACGTGAATCCCGACCCGTTTCTGATGGCGGTTGCCGTTGCCGCATCAAGCGCGTTTCTGACGCCGATCGGGCACAAGAACAACACGCTGATCCTCGGGCCGGGCGGGTATAGCTTTGGCGATTACTGGCGGATGGGTCTGCCGCTCGAGATCATCGTGGTTGCCGTTTCCATCCCGGCAATTCTGGTGTTCTGGCCGCTCTGAACCAGAGCCTTTCCCTCTTTGTGGACTGAAATACCGCGGAGGATTGCAGGGTTTCGCTTGTCAGGCGAGCTTAGACGCGCCTACCAAAACAACGGGATTACCGCACTCGCCACCAGTGTCATCGACAGGTTCAGCGGGATACCCACCCTCATGAAGTCGGTAAATTTATACCCGCCGGGCCCGTAGACCAGTGTATTGGTCTGATACCCGATAGGTGTGGCAAAGGCGCAGGAGGCGGCAATCATCACCGCCACCACAAGCGGGCGCGGGTCGATGCCGAGGGCGGCGGCAAGGCTGATGGCGATGGGCGTCATGATGACAGCAACAGCGTTGTTCGACACGATCTCTGTCAGGATCGTGGTAATCAGGAACACGCAGAAAATCACCAGCGTCAGCGGCATGCTACTAAGGGCCGGTGCGATATTATCAACCAGAAGGGAAATCGCGCCGGAATTCTGCAATGCGGCGCCCACGGCCAGCATCGAAAAAATCAGCGCAAGCAGGCGCCCGTCAACAAAGGAAAACGCCTCTTCGGCGTCAATGCATCCCGTAACCAGCACCAGTGCAACGGCAATCACCGCCAGCATCAGAATGGGGGCCACATTCAGCGCGGCCAGCACAACAATGCCGATCAGTGCGGCGACCGCGATGGGCGCGTGGCTGCGCCGATACGCCCGCGCAGACGGATGGCTGACATCGACCATATCCATGTCAGTCGCCAGCCGCTGGATATCTTCCGCAGCACCTTCCAACAGCAGCGTATCGCCCACTTTGACGATCAGGTCGTCCAACTGCCGCCCGATGTTCTGATTACGCCGGTGAACCGCGAGCGGATACACCCCGTACCGCCGCCGCAGGCGCATCGACCCCATGGAGCGCCCGACCATCCGGCAACCCGGCGTGATCAGGACCTCGACGGTTGTCGTTTCGACCGACGACAACTGATCGACGCGTTTGAGCTCTTTATTGGCCTGAAGGCTGAGCAGTTCAGTCATTTCCGTGCGCAGCACCACGCGGTCACCCACCTGCAAAGCGACACCCTTGAGCGCGCGCCGCAAAGATTTGTCACCGCGCAGCACGTCCACCAATCGCACACCTTCGCGTTTGAAGAGCTGCACATCCAGCACTTCGCGGCCAATAAGGTTGGAATCGGGCGGGATCACCGCCTCTGAAAAGAACTTTTTCTTAAGCTTGTCGCCCCCCAGCATGCCCGCCATGCTGTCGCGATCCGGCAGCAATTTGCGCCCGAACAGCCCCATGTAAATCAGACCCCATGCGCAGACGACCAGACCAATCGGCATGATCTCGAATATGCCAAAAGGTTCCATCCCCTGCGCGCGCGCGACACCGTCCACCAACAGGTTGGTCGAGGTGCCCAGCAAGGTCAGAGACCCGCCCATGATCGCCGCATAAGAAAGTGGAATCAACAACTTGGACGCCTTTGTTCCCAAAGTCTTGCTCAGCTGAACCACGACCGGGATCATCACCACCACCACCGGCGTATTGTTCATGATGGCGCTGGCACCCATCACCGACAGGATCACGCCGATCACGGCGCCGCGCGGGTTGGTGCGGGCGTATCTTTCTGCGATGCGCGTCAGCACCTCCAACGCGCCGGTGCGCACCAGCGCGCCCATCACAATGAACATCGCCGCAATGGTCCAGGGCGCCGAGTTTGACAGCACCGTTTGCGCATCACTGTAGGGCAGCACCCCCAGCACCAGCATCAGTGCGGCTCCGGCAAGGGCGACCACCTCGGTGGGAAAGCTTTCGCGCACAAACATCAGAAACATCACAAAGACGACAGCCAGTGTGACCAGCGCCGCTCCGGTGTCTGAAATATTAAGATATGCCAACATTATCGCTGCCCTTAACCCACGCCTGAAATCAACTCATACCCTAGCTGTCAGGCGCTACAAGCGCTACTCGCGCACGGTGACACGCGGTTGGACCAGATACATACCTGTGAAAATGACAGCCAGAGCAAGCCACAGGGTTGCCGCATAGCCTTCGGACAGGATCAACCACGCCCAAAGCAACCCAAACCCCGTCACCATATAGCTAACCTGTGCGGCAAACACCGCCCCTGCCCGCGTCACCAGCCAGACATAGCAGGCATAGACCAGCACATGCACAACCGAGCTGACGATCAGCGCGCCCTGCGCAGCCGGCAACGGCCAGAGCGGTGCAATATAGTGCCCTGCACCCACCATCAGCGGGGTAATCACAACCAGCCCCACGAGAGAGGACCCCAACATGATCTGAAACGGGTCGAGGCCCCCTGTGCCCCATTTGGATACAAAATTGGCTTCAAAGGCATAAAACAAGGCCGTCACCAGATAGAGCGCTGCCCAGAAAACAGGGATATTGACGCCCAGATCCACCGCAGGCGCAATGATGATCAACACACCTATCAACCCGAGGATCAGACCCGCAAGACGGCGAAACGCAAAGCTGTCGTTGCCCAGCGCCAATGCGATGGCAAAAGCGAACATCGGAATAACACTCAACAAGAGCGACATGATTCCAGCGGGCAAATGCACAGCCACCTGATACGAGATCGTGTTGGGAACAACCGTCCCGATCAGTGCAATGACCAGATAGAACCGCAACGAGCGTGCTGTCAGCGGCAAAGGCATGCGCCGGATCGCGCAGACCACTGCCATCAGACATGCGCCCAACACCAACTGCCAGAACATCAGACCAAAATGGCCGTAGCCTGTACTGACGGAGATTTTCGTCATTGGCTGGGTCAGGCCCCAGCCCGCGCCCATCAGGACCAGTATGAAAGAGTAAAAGACAATGTCGCCGCGACTTGAGCCGTCGCTTCTCAAGGGGTGGATTCCTGTAAGACCCCGCCCTTGCGGACCGGCACGATACGCGTTGCCTTGCCCGTGCGATCATCGGTTTCGATATAAACGCCGGACAGCGACGCCTCGCCATTGGCCGGTGTGAAACGGTCCCGCGGCATGCCCGTGATGAACCGGCGCATGGGTTCGGTTTTCTCCATACCGATAACGGAATTATAATCACCGCACATACCGGCATCGCTGAGATACCCCGTACCCCCCGGCAGGATCATCGCATCCGAGGTCGGAACATGGGTATGGGTGCCCACCACCAGTGAGGCGCGCCCGTCGCACCAATGTCCCATCGCCATCATTTCCGATGTGGCCTCGCAATGCATGTCAACGATCACCGCTTGGGCCAGACCGCCAAGGGGATGCGTCTTGAGCACGGTATCAAGGGCCGAAAACGGGTCATCGAAGGGCCGCTTCATAAACACTTGCCCCAGCGCCTGCGTAACCAGCACCTTTTTGCCATTCCGTGCGGTGAACAAGCGTGCTCCCTTGCCCGGTGCGTTCTTGGAGAAGTTCAGCGGCCGGATGATGCGCGGTTCGTTCGAGATGAAGCTTAGCATGTCTTTTTGGTCAAAGGCGTGATCGCCCAACGTCAGACAATCCGCCCCTGCCTCAAGCAATGTCTTCGCGTGGGCACCGGACAACCCCATGCCGGAGGTGGCATTTTCGCCGTTAACCACGACGAAATCCAGCTTCCAATCCTCGCGCAGTTGCTTGAGGTTTTCAGTTATCGCACGGCGCCCCGCGCGGCCCATTACATCGCCAAGAAAGAGTATTTTCATGAGGGCTAGCGTTAGGCCGCCACACCCCAAAGGACAAGGGAGTAATGCCGGATCTTAATAGAGGTCAGTGCAGTTTGCCCCCTCGAGCCAGCGCAAGGTGATGTGCGCGGTGGTGATCGCCGGTCGCCATCAGGCCATAAAAGCCGAGCGCATTGATGCGCGCCTGTTCCTCCGGCGACGTGACTGTCCAGATCAACGTATCGCCCTGCGCGGTAACATCACTGTCCCAACTTGTTTCTGCGGCCAGTACCGGCGCATGTGCCGGCACCATTCGACCCGCGGCAGCATTTTCCGGTCTGCCAAGGTCGATGTTGATCCTGATCCCATCTGGGACAGCGGTTTGCACAACCTCGCTGGACAGAACCAGCTGCGACATATCCACCAGATGGACCCGCAGGGCATCCATATCGACCTTCTCCCAGTCGGTGGTCGGATCCTCATTCAGAAGTTTCGCAATTTCCGCCAGTGCCGCGAATGCGCCCTGCCCAGGTTCGCTTGGGAAATCGGCGGTTTGCGGCATCTGTGTGTGTTGATGCTGTGCGGTGACAGCAAGAGGCAATCCGGCAACCAGCAATATGGCGAGCAAGCGGGCAACCGTCCGGTTAAAGGGCAAATTCATCGGGTTCTCCTTAGTGGCGTCATCCCTTTCATAGACGCCCTTTCCGGTTCAGCATATGATCCTAATCATGAATTTTCCTGCTCCATTCACCGCATTGCCCGATTCGGCGCGCAGTCTTCGCACCGTTGACAACGGTATGGTCCTGTTTCGTCAGGGCGATCCCACGCAGGGCATTTTCGCGGTCGTTACGGGCGCAATCCACCTCGTGCGTCATACACGGAACGGGCATCGCGCTATCATGCACCGCGCAGGATCAGGCGCATTATTTGCCGAAGCCAGCCTGTTTTCAGATCACTATCACTGTGAAGCCGTCGCGTCAGAACGCAGTGTGGTCGCGCGGCTCGACAAGTCTGCAATCTTTTCCCTGATGAAAACCGACCCCGAATTTGCCCTGCTGCTGGCCCAGCGCTTTGCACAAGATGTCCAAACTTATCGCCGCAGGTTGGAGGTGTTGTCGATCAATGGCGCCGAAGACCGTGTTTTTGCAGCACTGCTGAGCTTTGGACAGACAGGTACTGTCATCACACTCGCGGCGATGATCGGGTTGAGCCATGAAGCCACTTATCGGGCATTATCGTCTTTGGTGAGACAGGACAGAATTATGAAGGTTCGCAGGGGCAGATACGCAGTGCGCCCCGCTTAAGGGACAAATGTTAGCTTTTTGAAACCTCGATCACACCCGCCTCTGTCACGATCAGGTCCAGCGACTGGTCGGTTGGTTCCAGCGGCACGTCTGCCTCTTGCCCCGCAAAGGCAAAACCAATTGCAAGGGTCGGGCGTTTGGTGCGCAACATTTCCAGCGTCCGGTCGTAGAACCCACCGCCATAGCCCAGCCGACCGCCCGTACGGTCAAAAGCGAGCAGCGGGACAATCAGGATTTCGGGTTCGAAGAATGTAGGCTCTGCGGGGATCATCGCGCCAAAGGTACCTGCAACCATTTTCGTTTCCGGGGTCCATTGCGCAAAGCCCAGTGGCTGGCCCGCAGCCTTGATCACCGGTACGCCCACAAGCCCGTGGGCGCAGGCCTCGGCCATGGCCGGTGTCGGATCAATCTCTGTGCGGATTGGCATGAATCCCGACAACGGCACACCGCGATACCCCGCGAGAACTTCGCTCAGGTATCCGGCCTGTGCACCGGTTGCCGACTCGAACAGGGGCTTGCGGCGGGCAAAGGCCGCCTTGCGGGCCGCTGATTTGATTTCGGCCAAACTCACAGCAAGACAGCCGCGGCCAGTCCGAGAAAGGCAAAGAATCCAACAACATCCGTGACTGTTGTCACAAATGCACCGGAGGCAAGCGCGGGGTCAACGCCAACACGTTCCAGCAGGATCGGGATGCCGGTACCAGCCAGCCCCGCCACCACCATATTGATCACCATCGCAACGGCAATGACATAACCCAGCGCGGGCGAGCCGAACCAGATGATGCCCACAATGCCCATCACCACCGCAAAGATCGCGCCGTTGATCAGCCCCACCAGACATTCCCGCCGGATCACGCGCCAGACGTTGGAGCCGGTGAGGTCTTTGGTCGCAATCGCACGCACCGCCACCGTCAGGCTTTGGGTGCCCGCATTGCCGCCCATAGAAGCGACAATAGGCATCAGCACCGCAAGGGCCACGATTTGCGCAATCGCCACCTCGAACTGCGAAATCACCATCGAGGCGGCAATCGCCGTCACAAGGTTGACCGCAAGCCACGGCAGGCGCTGCTTGGTGGTTTCGATCACACGGTCCGAAAGGGAGCTTTCCCCCACACCCGCAAGGCGCAGGATGTCTTCTTCGTGCTCTTCATCCAGCACCGCCATGGCATCGTCGATGGTGATGACACCGATGAGGCGGCCCTCGTCATCTACAACCGGCGCAGAAATCAGGTGATACTGGTTGAACGCATAAGCCACGTCGCTTTCACTGCGCGAGGCGGGAAAAATCTGAAACGTTTCCTCCAGCAATGCCTTGAGCGGCGTTGTGCGTTTGGAGCGCATCAGCTTGCCCAGCGTAATGTTGCCAACAGGATGCAGGCGCGGATCAACCATGATGATGTGATAGAACTGTGCTGGCAGGTCGTCTTCCTTGGTGTCGCGCAAATAGTCGATGGCCTGACCGACGGTCCAGTGCTCGGGGGCCATCACGACCTCGCGTTGCATCAGACGGCCCGCTGAATATTCCGGCCACGTCATTGCCTGTTCGATGGCGACCCGGTCAGCGTCTTCCAACGCGCCCAGAACCGCTTCCTGCTGTGCCCCCTCAAGGTCTTCCAACAGGTCAACGACATCATCGCTGTCCATATCGCGCACGGCTTGCGTCAACACCTGCGGGGTCAGAATGGCGATCACTTCCTCGCGGATGCTTTCGTCAAGTTCCGACAGAATTTCGCCGTCAAATTCGCGGTCATAGAGACGAATCAGCTTGGCGCGCTCGAACCCGCTGATCTGCTCCAGAAGGTCGGCAATGTCAGCCGCGTGCAACGGCTCCATCAATTCGGTCAGTTTTTCGCGATCGTCGATCTCTACCGCATAGAGAATCGAAGCGACCTGCTTGCGCCCGAGCTTATAGGCTTCGCTGTCTTCCTCGGTTTCCGGGGTGACATCCTGCTCTTCGATTTCAGCGTTCATTGCCCGGCCCTTTCGTGGTTTGCGCGACCATAGGCGGGGGGGCATCCACTGACAATGGGGGCAATTGCGCGCTGCTTGGGCGTTGAACCTGCCCGCACGCTGTGGCTAATTGGCGCTATGGTTACAACGCAGCTTCTTCTGGGTCCGACCCTTATCTTTGATGGCGATCCGATGCAGAGCCCATGGGCCGAAGCAGTCAGGATCGACACACAGGGGGGCGTGTTGATCAAGGATGGCCATATTGCAGAAACCGGCAGTGGAAGGGCGCTTCAAGCTGCGTATCCGCAATCGAAAATCACCCGCTATGGCGAGGATCATCTGATCTGTCCGGGTTTTGTGGATGCGCATGCCCACTATCCGCAAACGGCGATCATTGCGTCATGGGGAAAACGCCTGATTGACTGGCTCAACGACTATACTTTCCCGGAAGAGATGCGGCTGGCTGATCCGGCCTATGCGACGCTGACCGCTGCGCGCTATCTGGACCTGACGCTGGCCCATGGCACCACCACCGTTGCAAGCTATTGCACCATCGCGCCCCATAGCGCCGATGCGATTTTTGAGGCGGCAGCGGCGCGCGGACAGCGCATTGTGGCAGGCAAGACCTGCATGGACCGCAATGCGCCGGACGGGCTGCGCGATACGGCACAATCTGCCTATGACGACAGTAAAGCCTTGATTGACCGCTGGCATGGGCGCGGCCGCGCGACCTATGCGATCACGCCGCGGTTTTCACCAACCTCCACACCGGAACAGCTGGCCGCATTGGGTGCGCTGTGGGCAGAGCGGCCCACCTGCCTGATGCAGACGCATCTAAGCGAACAGACCGATGAAATCGAATGGGTTCGCGGCCTTTATCCGCAGGCGCGCGATTATCTTGACACCTACGAGGTGCACGGCCTGTTGGGCGCCCGCGGCGTATTCGGCCACGCCATCCATCTGGAGCCGCGCGAAGTTGACCGGTTGGCAGAGGCAGGTGCGGCAACCGTGCATTGCCCGACATCCAATACATTCATCGGTTCCGGATTGTTTGATATGGCAGGCCTCTGTGCGAAAGGCATTCCCGTGGGGCTGGCCACGGACACCGGCGGCGGATCGTCATTTTCCATGCTGCGCACAATGGCCGCGGCCTATGAAATCGGCCAGTTGCGGGGTAATCCTTTGCATGCCGCACAGTTGATCTGGCTGGCGACGGCGGGTTCGGCGCGCACGCTGCATCTGGACGATAAGGTCGGGCGTCTGGCATCTGGATTTGAGGCGGACGTGACGGTTTTGTCCCTGTCCTCCACCGCTGCAATCGCGCAGCGTGTTGAGCAGGCCAAAGACATCTGGGAAGCCTTGTTCGCCACCATCATGATGGGGGATGACCGCGCGATTGCTGACGTTTGGTTTGCGGGGGTGCGCCAGCACTGAGGGGGCAGCGATTTCAGATCGCAGCGCCCAATGCCCGCGCCATTTCGTTCTGACGCGCTACAAGGGTTTGCATATCGACGGTTTGCATCTGACCATCGCGTACCACCTGACGTCCCTCGACAAACAGGTCGCGCACCACCGTGGGACCGGCAAGAAGCAAGGCAGCAGGATCCCAACTGCCTGCAGAGGCGATTGTGCCAACATCCCACACGGCGATATCTGCGCGTTTGCCCACCTTAAGACGACCGCAATCAGGACGGCCCAGAATGTCCGCACCACCCCGCGTGGCAATTTCAAGCGCTTCACGGGTGCTCATGGCATCTGCGCCATTGACCACCCTTTGCAGCAACATCGCCTGACGCGCTTCAGCCACCAGATTTCCCGCATCATTACTGGCTGATCCATCCACGCCAAGGCCCACAGGCACGCCGGCATCCCGCATCGCGCGGATCGGCGCGATGCCCGATCCAAGACGGCAGTTGGAGCAGGGACAATGCGCAACACCGGTGCGGGTCTGGGCAAACAACGCAATCTCTGACGGGTCCAGCTTGACGCAATGCGCATGCCAGACGTCGTGGCCCACCCAACCCAGAGATTCGGCATATTGGCCGGGGCGGCACCCGAATTTTTCCAGTGAATAGGCAACATCTTCTTCGTTTTCAGCCAGATGGGTATGCAGCATCACCCCCTTGTCGCGGGCCAGAAGGGCGGCATCGCGCATCAGTTCGCGGCTGACGGAAAACGGTGAACACGGCGCGATGCCGATGCGGCACATGGAGCCTTCCGAAGAATCATGAAACGCATCCACCACGCGGACACAGTCGCGCAGAATGGCGGCTTCATCCTCAACCAAGGCATCAGGTGGCAACCCGCCGTCACTTTCACCGATGCTCATCGCGCCGCGTGTCGGGTGAAAGCGCAAACCAACCTCGCCAGCAGCGTGAATGGTATCTTCCAGCCGCGCGCCATTGGGATAATGGTACAGGTGATCCGAACTGAGCGTGCAGCCCGAGAGAGCCAGTTCGGCCAGTCCTGCCTGCGCAGAAGTAAAGAAATGATCCGGCGTCATGCGCGCCCAGATCGGATAAAGCGTACGCAACCAGCCGAACAGCAACGCATCCTGCCCCCCCGGTACCGCGCGGGTCATACTTTGGGAAAGGTGGTGGTGCGTGTTGACCAGCCCCGGCGTGATGACACAGCCGCTGGCGTCGATGCTTTCTGTGCCGCCGCTCAGCCCCACACCGATCTCGGCGATCACACCGCCCCTGATGCGCAGATCGGCACCTTTGAGTTCACGCCGCTCGTCATCCATCGTCAGGATGTGATCCGCATTTGATAAAATGATGTCGCCCATGGGGGAAAATGTCCTTCTGGTCCCCCTCAGCCTGCGTGCTGTGCACCGATGGAAAGCGGACAAAGAACCGGTACGGGACCAGTTTCCGCCAGCCCGCGTCAGCGGTCAATATGTTTTGAGGATTTCCAGTGCCTGCGCGTGGATTTTCGTGTTTGCTGCAGCAAGCACGCGTCCGCCGTTATGGGCGGGGCCACCCTGCCAGTCTGTGACGATGCCGCCCGCCGCCTGTATCACGGCGATGGGCGCCTGTATGTCATAGGGTGCCAGACCGGATTCGATGACCAGATCAACCTGCCCGCTGGCGACGAGCGCATAGGCATAACAATCCATCCCGTAGCGGGTCAGTTTGGCGCGCCCCGCAACCGCTTGAAAAGCGGCCGCTTCCTCGGCGCTGCCGACTTCGGGGAAGGTGGTAAACACCACAGCCTGAGACAGGTCACGCGGCGGCGCAGAGCGCAGTGCAAACGTGCCCATCGGTCCTGTCAGTTCAGCGCCATCGGGCCTACCCTCAAACCGTTCCCCGATATAGGGCTGGTCGATGATACCGTAGAAAGGCCCCCTGTCGTCAGAAACTGCGATCAGCACCCCCCACGTCGGCGTACCACTGACAAAACCGCGCGTGCCATCAATCGGGTCCAAAACCCACGTCAGTCCGGATGTGCCGTCTATTGATCCGTATTCTTCCCCGAGTATCGCATCCTGAGGCCGTTCAACCGCCAGAATATCGCGCATCGCACGTTCTGCGGCGCGGTCGGCCTGTGTGACAGGATCATATCCCTGCGCCAGTTTGTTATCGTCGACAAGTGAACTGCTACGGAAATGGGGCAGGATCACGCGCCGCGCCGCATCGGCCAGCAAATGTGCAACGCGGGCGATATCGGGATCAAAAGCAGCGGCATTGTTCATAACATTGGCCTGCCAGTACGGGCGGCTCAATGCAAGCAGTTTGCCTCGACGTTAAGCGTCAGAACCGTACCTTAGGCGACATCGCTCAACACACGTGCAAGTTCAAAGAGCCGACGGCGCTGGTTCTCGGGAATCGCATAGTAGGAGCGAACAAGATCCATAGCTTCCTTGTCGCTCAGCAGATCAAGCGGCACTGAATCTGCCTCACTCGCCGCCACATCCGCATGGTCTTTTATGCCCTCGAAAAAGAACGACACCTGTACATCCAATGCATCTGCAATATCCCACAAGCGCGACGCGCTGACACGATTCGCACCGGTCTCGTACTTCTGGATTTGTTGAAATTTAATTCCTACCATCTCAGCGAGCTTTTGCTGGGTCATGCCAGTCAACCAGCGACGCTGCCTGATCCGTTTGCCAACGTGCACATCAACTTTGTGGGCCATATTCATTACTTCCCTAAACACCCGGCACTCAAAAAAAAGTACCAACCAATACTAAAAAAACCGTAAAACCGCAGTTTCATGTGCAGTTCCAGTCACGCCAACATACGAGTAACTTCGGAGACGGCAAATCATTTTCGCCCGCTGCCGCACCTACAGCCCAAATAGACCCACAACCATAGGTATTGTAATGGCGTCGTAAGTAATGCCCGATTTATGTGGGGAATTGCACTTAAATATTTGATATGTATATTTATATTATGCGCACTATCTGTGCACCCAATTGGATTCACCCTCACGCAAATACATCCATAAGTAGATCATGGCATTACGGGGAAAACTGCACATATTTCCCCTTTTGGGCGTAGCTACGCCGCCGGTTGGACCGAATCTTGCTGATCTGACGGTCGCACGGCGCGCAGCCGTCCGGCCTGTACATTGCCAAATGCGCCGCGCAGCAGACTGGCCAAAGTATCGTGCACCTCACCAACAGATTTTTCTGCACCGTAAAGGTTGATCTGCTGGCTGGGCAGTTCGGGCAGCACACCGCCGTGATCAACCTGCTCCAGATACGGAGGCTCGGTACCGTCAATCATCGCATGCACAGCGAGATCGGCGGCAACCGCCGCCTCGATCGCGCGGTCACTGTCTGTTTCGACGCCGATTTCCCAAGGCATCCCCGCCCGGTCAAGCGCCCCGGTCGCCACACCCCGAAACACGCAAAGCCGCCCGAACGCCAGCCGCAAAGGACGCTGGTTGCGCCAGGCCGTTCCTCCGGGTCCACCGACCCAACACAGTTTCTTGACCGCAAGGGTCTCCGCCCCGGCATCAGGGCTCGTTTCGGTTGTCAGGATCAGATCACAGGCCCCTTTTGCGAACTGGTCCTTCAACACACGTGTGTGAGACGCCTCAAGCTGTACCTTGACCCGCGGAAAACTGGCGGTGAACTGTTTGAGCACCAGCGGAATCGCGGGATAGACGATATCGTGGGGCACGCCCAGCGTGATTTCCCCTTCAAATGCCTGATCGGTCAGACGGCTGATCACTTCGTCATTCAACGCAACCATGCGACGGGCATAGGTCAGCAACTGCTCACCCGAGGGGGTCAACGCAATGGTCCGGCCACTACGGTCCATCAGGTTAAGGTCCAGCGCCTCTTCCAGTCGTTTCAGCTGCATGGAGACAGCCGATTGAGTGAGGTGCAGGAACCCGGCCGCCCGCGTCACCCCCCCTGCATCCGCAACGGCCACGAAAGAGCGTAGGGTGGTCAGGTCCAGATTTCTCATCATCACGATCCTTGATGCATTGCATAACAAACATTCACTTTCATTATGATCTTCGGTGCTCCATATATCAAGCATAAACATGACTACCGACCAATCCATCACAAACACTAAAGGAATCACCGATGAACACCCGGTCCCTCCCAACCGCAAGAGCCCCCTTGTCCACCCTGCCCCGTTCCGCCGGGTGGCTGCCCCGCATTCTGGCCGCGCGCGCTCTGTGGCGCTCACGCCGCGCTCTGTCGCACCTTACACCCGAACAACTGGCAGATATCGGTGTTACGCCCAAGCAGGCCGAAAAAGAGGCCGCGCGCCCGTTTTGGGACGCTCCAGACCATTGGCGCGCCTGAAACTAGGTCAAATTTAGCGGGAAACGATCAACAAGCCTCTTGAATTGAAAGCACCAAACGCCAATATTCAGCACATAACGTGCGGGCGTAGTCCGCATGAGCGAACTTGGTAATTGGAGGTCAAACTGAATGGCTGACGTGAATACAATCCGGACCGGCGCCGGAACCCGCGCCGCCGCAATGGACGAGGGTCTGCGCGCACATATGAACAAGGTGTACGGCACCATGTCCGTGGGCATGCTGATCACCTTTGCTGTAGCTTGGGCCGTTGGCACAAGTCCTCAACTCTTGGGTATGTTCCGTGACCCGATCACACTGCAACCCAACATCCTTGGCTGGATCGTGATGTTTGCGCCGCTGGCAATGGTTTTTGGCTTTAGTGCCATGATCAACCGCATGTCTGCGGCAACGGCGCAATTGGTGTTTTACGCGTTTGGCGCTGTAATGGGCCTGTCGCTATCCTGGATTTTCGTGGCTTTCACCGGCTTTTCCATCGCGCAGGTGTTCCTTGTCACGTCGATCGCATTCGCCGGGCTGTCGCTGTATGGTTACACCACCAAAAAGGACATCTCCGGTTGGGGCAGTTTCCTGATTATGGGTGTGATTGGCCTGATCGTGGCTATGGTGATCAACATTTTCCTGCAGTCTCCTGCGATGATGTACGCTATCTCGATGATCGGTGTTCTGATCTTTGCCGGCCTGACCGCTTATGACACGCAAAAGATCAAGACCGACTATCTGGCCCACGCACAACACGGCGACAGCGAATGGCTGGCAAAATCGGCAATCATGGGCGCGTTGAACCTTTACCTCGACTTTATCAACATGTTCATGTTCCTGCTGCAATTGCTGGGTAACCGCGAATAACATCGCGCTGACATCACAATCGACAGGGCCGGTCCTTAGCCAAGGATCGGCCCTTTTCTATGGGA
>JBARUV010000019.1:0-3701 GCA_049645905.1 Sulfitobacter sp. | reverse complement strand
ATATATTCACCGGACAACAGCGACGCGTTATCCGCCGCGATATCCGCGTAGTCCAGCGAGAATAGAAGGCGTTGCGTTTCATCGATCTTGTAACGCGCGCTGGTCACAAAGAGGAACGCGTCCTGATCGCGGCTGGTGCCCAAAGTGTCCCCTCTGTCGCGACGCACTTCGGCGCGGGCACGCACAGACAGCCCCGCTTCGTCCTCATAACGCAGTCCAAGGGACAGCGCCTTGCGATCCAGATCGCCATTGGGGGCCTCGACAGAACCGAATTCAAAGCTGCCCGAAAGGGTCAATGCCTCGGACGTCCGGTATTCCACACCATAGGTGCTGGTCAGCGCCTTGTGATTGCCAAACAGGTCATAGGTATTTTCTGCATAGATATCGACGTCTTCATTCAAACGACGGCGGCCGCCAGCAACATATTGGCCGCGATCCCGACCCACCAGCGTCGCACCGGAAAACTCGCGCCCCGGATCAAGGCGGTAGCCAAGATAGACCGAATTGTCATCATCGGACTGGTAGGTGAGCAATGCCGCCCCCGCCGCGCCCAGAGAGCCGTCCGAAATTTCACCCTCGAACGTCCATTTTTCTGCAAAGCGGTATTTCAAACCGACACCAAGGCGGTCGTTTTGCTCAAGCCCGCCTGAACGGTCGGCAGTTGCCTGCCCGAACACATACCACGCGAAATCTTCGTTCTCGGTGAATGTTGCACGCACTGCGACATCGGTACGGCTGCCGTTTTCGGTCGTCAGCCCACCGGGTGTTGCGCGGTCCAGATGCTCAACCCCGAATTCCAGCTTGATACGCTCGGACACCAGATAGGCCAGCTCCACGCCGCCCTCGCGCTTGTGCTTTCCGGCGGCGTCTTCGAAACTGTCATAGTAGAAACGATAGGCCAGCCGCTCTGACGGTTCGACATCGACATAAACGCCCCAAAGCTCTTCATCCACTGCCGTCTCATAATCCAGTGTGGAAAAACCGGCCTCGCGACTCTCGTAATACGCGCCGAGGGTTCCGGGGGTCTTTACGCCGATATCGGCAAAATCCAGTTGAACGCGGGCCGAATAGGCGTCACCGGTGCCACCGGCGGTGCCACTGCTGGGGTTGTTCTCGATGATCAGACCGCCATCCGCCGAGAAACTGGAGCCGAATCCCGGCCCTTCGGTCTTGGCGTATTCCAGCGCGATAAAGCTGCGGTCGGTGAGTTCCCACAGCACATCAAGTGAGTGTGCAGTCTGGTCTGCGATATCGGTTTGTTCAACCAGTCCGGTGTAACCAAGGCGCAGATTGTCGGTCAGCCAAGCCTCGGCACGACCGCCGTAGCTGTAGCCATCCACGTCGCCAGCCGTCGGGGTGAATTCATAGTTGGCCACCAGCAGCACATCAAATTCGCCGCCCGGTTCGGTCACAACCGTGCCCGCTGCCGCAGTACCGGTCAGAGGTTCGGTCAGAATGATCGTGCCCTGAACATAGTTAATGCGGTAATCGCGCCCGACTGTCAGTGTACGGGTTTCGACAACGCGGCCGGTATCACGGTCGCGGATTTCAACGCTTATCGTCTCGCTGTCGACTGAGATATCCTGTCGTTGCAGGAAATAGACCGACCCACCGGTACCAAGGAATGTATCACGCCCCGGCAGGTTATCGGGACTGGCGGCATAGGCCTCGACCTTGATCCTGGATTGCCCGCGCGTAGTGACTTCGGGACTGCGGTAGAGACCATGTGCGCCGTAGAGTGTGCGCTCGTTACGCAAATAATACCCACCAGCCACACTGGCGGTGTAATTGCCCCACATAATGTGGCTGCCATCACGCTCTGCGCGCAGATAGAATTTACCATCCGTCGGCGCGCCTTCTTCAAAGGTGCTGTCATCCCCATACGTCGGATAGGCATTTTCGCGCTGCATCCGCAGCAGCACGTTCTGTGGATCTTTCTCGTCCAGATTTCGGAAGATGTCAGAGATGTCTTCTTCGCCCGTATCGACGGAGCCAGTCAGTACCCATCCGCTTTGCGTCTTGCCTTTGGCATAACCCGCAATCCGGCCATAGCTGAAGTTGCGGTCAAATGGTCCGCCAACGGCATTCACACTGTCATCAAAGCGATGGCCATATGTCAGGTCGACAATTGCCGTATAGAACCATTCCGCGCGTGGAATGACGATGCTGTGCTCAATGTACGTGTCTTCCCCTGCCCCGGTGACGTGAACGGGAATGTCCTGTTCCCCTGCGGGCAAGATACGCTGGATCACAAAACTGCCGGACGGATCGGGGCGTATCACCTCTCCCAGCGTATTTACGACCGCGCCGGGTCGAACATCTGTGCCGGAAACCGTGACCGCGCCACCATAAACCGGAATCCGGCGGATGGTGCCCGCATCTTCACCCAACTCAGGCGGCGGGGCATCAATATCGGTGGATTCAAAAGTTGCGTCTGCAGTGCGCAAAGGCAAGGGGCGGGTTTCGTCAAAGCGACCGCGCTGGTCATAGACGCGGTAGATCATCAGCAGATTGTCGCCTTCGGGAACCTGAAGGCTGGCTGTGCCATTCGCATCGATTGGTGCCTGCGCCAGCACGTGCGGGCCGCCACGCGCATCAAAGTCCATGATCCGGATTTCGCCGCGCGTAACATAGGCCGGATAGTTCATCTGGCTTTGCACGGTCATCACGTCACCCGCGCGCGGTGCGCTTTCATTCGTGATCAGTGCGTTCAGGCGTGGCGTTATTTCCAGCCCGTCAAACTGCACCCGCAGCTTGGCGCGTTCCAGTTGGCGCACTTCGCGCGCTTTGGAGGTGGACAGCCGCGGATCACCCGCCACGTTCTGACCGTCAATGGCGATGCTAAAGCCGGTATCCTCTTGTGCTTGCGCGCCAGCACACAGGGCAAGGACCGACCCCGTTGTCAGGGCCATCAGCTTGCGGGATTTCAATATGCGCACCATTACATCCACCCTCTACCGCGTCTTCGTCACTGATTTGTCGATGATAAGCTTGTACTTACCCCGACCGCGCCACTGCTTGCGGATCAGGCGTTCCATTTCGCGCAGCCGTTGCCGCGCCAATTGCGGTGTTTCGCCCTGCCCCAGAACATAGGTCAGGTTGAGCACCGATGGTGTTGTCGCGATTTGCCCGATCAAGCTGTCCACGGCCCCGACCAACGATGGTTTCGGCACTGTCCCACCCTGCGTGAATGCGGCGGTGGTCAGGTCAATGTCCACCACATTGCCGATCCGCGCGCCAAAGTTCAGCTTGGCGAATTTCCCCGCTGTCAGCCGCACCACACGGGGGTTTTCTGTTGTCACACGGTACCCCGTAGGCAAGGTCCGGGTGTCCAGTTTCAGCATGAAGTTCGAACCGATGTCGCGCGGCAGCGCGGCACAGGGCAGCGAATAGCGGCCATATTCGTCGGTGGTGATCAGGATGCCGTCAGGCGTCACCAGACGCACGCCGGGGATGCCCGGCTCGGACTGGTCAGGGCGCTCGGGTGCGATGTCCAGTTTGCTGTACTTTCCGTCGCCGATATAGCTGTCGTCGTAAATTGGTTCCGGCAGTGTACCGGGGCCATCCTGATAGCCGTTCCCGTTCCGGTCATCAAAGACCCGGCCGATCACGTCCGAGCAATCAAAGACATGCTCCGGTTCGATCCGCACATCGGCTTCGGCCACGTTTGACACTGTCCGCCCGAAACTATCCTCAAGATA
>JBARUV010000018.1:0-15942 GCA_049645905.1 Sulfitobacter sp. | reverse complement strand
CGCTTTTTCAGCGGCGTGGGGCATGCCTATGCTGTGAGAGACGGTCGTGATGTATTTTGTCGGGGCGATTTATCTCCGTTGTTTCTGCAGGCAGCTTTGGGACTTCGGTTAGAGCGCGCCAAACGTTACAAAGAAGTAAGGTTCGGACAATCTCGACGACCACCCGTCCTGTCATGTCATCTCCTGAAGGTGCCGGCATTTATGCCGCACCGGTGAAAGGACGTGACAGGTGGTGGATGTGAAAGAGAATATAATTCTCGTCTTGCAGGGCGGTGGTGCGTTGGGAGCCTATCAGGCAGGCGCATTTGAAGGCTTGTCAACTGCTGATATGGTACCTGACTGGGTCGCCGGTATCTCGATCGGGGCAATCAATGCCGCGCTGATTTGTGGCAACGAACCTGAAAACAGACTGACTGCGATCCGCGGATTCTGGGAACGCATTACCGCACGATTGGGCCAGGGTCCGTGGTGTGGCGGCGCAACATTGCGGCATTTCTATTCAGAAGCGGCGGCGGCAAATGTAATGGCGACAGGTGTGCCGGGCTTTTTCACACCCCGTTGGCCAGCCTCACTGCTGCCTTTCGGCACGCAACAAGCGATCAGTTTTTACGACACCGAGCCGTTGCGCCATACCCTCAACTATTTTGTCGATTTTGAGTATCTGAACGATCATGGCCCAAGGTTGAGCGTCGGGGCCGTGGATGTTGAGACGGCGAACTTTGCCTACTTCGACAGTACCGAAATGCGCATCGGACCGGAGCATATCATGGCCAGCGGCGCCTTGCCGCCCGGCTTTCCGCCGGTCGAGATTGGCGGGCGCATGTACTGGGACGGCGGGCTGGTGTCCAACACGCCGCTGCAATACATCATGGAAAACCTCGGCGCTGACCCCACATTGATATTTCAGATAGATGTTTTCAGCGCGCGGGATGCCCGGCCAACCACGATGGCAGCAGTTGCCCAGCGTGAGAAAGATATCCGGTTTTCCAGCCGTACCCGTCTGACCACTGACAGATACCGACAGCTTCATGACATCAGCCTGGCAGCCACGAGGCTCGCGGCAAAGCTGCCCAAAGCCTTGCAGGACGATCCGGACGTGAAGGCGCTACAAGCGACTGGCCCGGCGTGCCCGATAACGCTGGTTGAGTTGATTCACCGCAAACAAAGCTTTGAGGGGAGTACGAAGGATTACGAATTTTCGCGCATCTCGATGACCCAGCATTGGGAGGAGGGGATTGCCGATGTCTTGCGCACCCTGACCCACGTTGACTGGACCAGCCGCACCATTGGATCTGAGGGTTTGAAGCTGTTCGATCTGGGCGCCCCCGAGGCAGCTCCAAAAAGGAAAGCAGGATGATTA
The DNA here is from genome assembly GCA_049645905.1 of Sulfitobacter sp. Classification (GTDB taxonomy): domain Bacteria; phylum Pseudomonadota; class Alphaproteobacteria; order Rhodobacterales; family Rhodobacteraceae; genus Sulfitobacter. Next base: position 14,582 of record JBARUV010000018.1, on the reverse strand, counting down.
TCCAGGACGTTTCCAAGCGCGCATTTTCTATGCCGCTGACCAGTCCGTCCTACCCGCGGGGGCCGTACCGCCCGTGCGTGAAGTTGTCTCTGCCGTCCATCTGGTGGCGGATCTGACATTGGGTTTGGGCGAGGTGGTACATGACTATCTTTCAAAGGAGATCTGAAATGGACGTCAAGTTAAATCACAACCGCACAACGAGACTGGTCCATGCCGGTCTTGCGCTGGCCATAATCATGCAGCTGCTCTCTGCCCAGTTTATGCAGGTGCCGCGCGACGACCGCCTTGGAAACACTGCCTTTGAGGTGCACGAATACTCGGGCATGCTGGCATTGGGACTGGCCGTTCTTTTCTGGTTGACCGCAATCCGGCGTACCGTCGGTACGGATGCGGCTGCCTTGCTGCCGTGGTTCAACGCGGGGCGGCGCCATGCGTTGAGGCAAGATCTGTTGCGGTTCTGGCAAGACCTCAAGCGCCTCAAGCTACCTGCCCACCGCGATGCATCGCCGCTCGTATCCGGGATTCACGGTCTGGGGCTTTTGCTGGTTACGGGCATGGCGCTCAGCGGTACGATCTACGCTATTTCCGGACTGGTCGGTGGACAAAAGAACGGCGCGGTACATCTGATGATGGACGTTCACGGTGCCGCCGGCAATCTGGTCTGGGCCTATCTGATCGGTCACGCCGGCATGGCAGTAATATATCATTTCAAATCCAGCTTTGACCTGCGCGACATGTGGTCGTTCAGGTCCGGCACATCAAAAGGAAACTGAGCCATGAACCTCAAGGATAAAGTTTGCATCATCACCGGCGGTGCCAGCGGCATTGGGCTGTGTATCGCTGAACGGTATATCACGGATGGTGCACGGGTTGTCATCGCGGATCTCAAGCTGGAGGCGGCCGAAAAAACCGCGCAAGCCTTGACCGCCAAGGGGCCGGGCAAAGCGATGGCAGTTGAGATGAACGTCACCGACGAGGCCCAGGTCAATGATGGCGTGGCCAAGGTTGTGGCCGCTTGGGGCGCGGTCGATGTGCTGGTCTCCAACGCAGGTATCCAGATTGTGCATCCGCTGGAGGATTTCCCGTTTGAAGATTGGAAAAAATTGCTGGCGATCCATCTCGACGGCGCTTTCCTGACGTCCAAGGCCTGTCTGCCGCATATGTACAAGTCAGGGGGCGGATCAATCATCTTCATGGGGTCTGTTCACTCCAAAGAAGCTTCACCACTGAAGTCCGCCTATGTGACGGCCAAGCACGGTCTGCTGGGCCTGGCGCGGGTGATTTCCAAAGAAGGCGGCACCAAAGGGGTGCGCGCCAATGTGATCTGCCCGGGGTTTGTGAAGACACCGCTGGTCGAGAAGCAGATTCCCGAACAGGCGCGTGATCTGGGCATCTCCGAAGAGGAAGTCGTGAATAAGATCATGCTGGGAGAAACGGTGGACAAGGAATTTACCACGGTTGAGGACGTGGCAGAGGTGGCATGGATGTTTGCGGCATTCCCGAGCAACGCCTTGACCGGTCAGTCGCTGAATGTAAGCCACGGCTGGTCGATGACCTGAGCCGGCGCGCCGTTTTTCCGTCTGATGGAAGACGAAAGTACTGAGCGACCCAATCGCTAACGGGCACGGATAATGAAAATATGAAGAATGGCAAAATGATCGGTTTGGCTGTCGCTGCTGTGATTGCAGGTGGTGGCCTTTATTGGTGGTACCAGCATGGCTTGATCTACCCGAATACGGATGACGCCTATCTTCAGGCTAATGTCCTGACCATAGCGGCGCAGATATCGGGGCGCGTGACAGACGTTCCGGCATCTGAGAACGGGTATGTCCAGGCCGGTGACCTGCTCTTCAAGCTTGAGTCCGCGTCCTTGGAAGCAGCTGTGCTGACAGCGCAGGCAAACTACGATCAGGCCCAGCAAACTGCCGGATCAACAGATGCCGGAGTAACGGGCGCGCGGGCACGTTTGAGGGGGGCTGAGGCCGGGTTGGCGAAAGCACAGGTCGAGTTTAACCGTCAGAAGATGCTGTATGATAAGGGAGACGTTGCAAAAGCAGCCTTGGATCAGGCACAAAATGCCTTGGATCAGGCCGCTGCGACCGCTCAGGAAGCGGAGGCAGCACTTCAGGCATCCATGAACCAAGCAGGCGGAAGCGGGGATGAGAATGCGCTGGTCAGGGCGGCGTTAGGGCAATTGACGCAAGCGGAAATCGCATTGCAGTATGCCAGCGTGCATGCCCCCGCCAACGGATGGGTCGCCAATATTTCCGTGCGGCCCGGACAGGTTGTTAGTGCAGGGCAGGCGCTGTTTTCTCTAGTGGAGGACAACGCTTGGTGGGTCGACGGCAATTTCAAGGAAACTGATTTGCCGCGCATCCGGCCGGGGCAATCGGTTAAAATATCGGTCGATATGTATCCGGGCACCACCTTGAACGGGGTGGTTGAAAGCATTGGCGCGGGGTCGGGCGCGGTATTTTCCCTTTTGCCGCCAGAAAATGCGACCGGCAACTGGGTCAAGGTGACACAGCGGTTCCCTGTGCGCATCGCTCTGGACGCAGCACCAAGGGATCCAGCAATTCAATTAAGGGTCGGGGCAAGCGTGACTGCAACGGTCGATACATCGGCATTGGACGCAAAATAAATGGCCGTCGCTGACACATCTGTTCCGGCTGGTTCCATGCGTTGGCCGATCATATTGGCCGTGGTCCTGACCGCCGTGCTCGAAGTGCTCGACAGCACCATCGTTAACGTCGCCTTGCCACATATGAAAGCGGCCTTCGGGATCACCAACGAACAAACGATCTGGATTTTGACGAGCTATATTGTGGCTTCGATTGTGGTGATGCCGTTGACGGGGTTCTTTGTGCGCATGTTCGGGCGGCGGCGTCTGATCACAACGGCGATACTGGGCTTCATGATGTTCTCGGCACTTTGTGGTCTGTCCCAAAGTGTTGAAATGATCGTCTTCTGCCGTTTAGGGCAGGGGATTTTTGGCGCATTCCTGATACCATTATCGCAGTCGATCCTGTTCGACAGTTTTCCCCGTGAAAAACGCGGACAGGCGATGGCGCTGTTTGGTCTGGGCGTGGTGGTGGCACCTATTCTGGGACCCACAATCGGGGCCATCCTGACCGAAGCGTTCTCCTGGCGGGCGGTGTTCTATGTGAACTTGCCGATCGCTGCTTTTGCACTGCTGATGATGACGGGCGAATTAAAGGAAGAAGACACCAAACGGGTCGAAATCGACTGGACCGGTCTGATCTTGATGGTGCTCGCCATCGGCGCCTTGCAGCTGATGCTGGATCAAGGCCAGTCGCGGGACTGGTTCTCGTCTCCATTGATCCAGATATGTGCGTTCATCGCAGTGGTTTCGGGTGTGTTTTTCTTTGTGCGCGGTTGGGGTTTCAAGGCCAATATTATTGATTTCAGCCTGCTGCGGGATCGCAGCTTTGCCGGAGCGAATGTGGCCATGATGGGGTTTGGTCTTGCGATGTTTGGCACGCTGGCAGTGTTGCCGTTGTTCGTGCAAGGACTGCTGGGCTATCCGGTGCTGGAGGCGGGGTATTTGTTCATACCGCGCGGATTTGCGGCGGGTTTTTCGATGGTTTTCACGGGGGCGGTGCTGGTCAATCGGTTTGATCCGCGGCTGCTGGTAGCGGTCGGACTATTATTGACCGGCGCAGGCAACCTGATGCTTGGCGGTGTGAACCTGAACGCTGGCTTTTGGGATGTGGCGATGCCGGGTGTGGTCGCCGGATTGGGGATGGGCCTGTTTTTCGTGCCTATGTCCACGCTGGCGTTCCAGAATATCGGTCAAGACCAGCAGGACGAGGCGTCAGGCATTTACGGTGTGACGCGATCATTGGGGTCGTCCATCGGGATCGCGATCATCGGCTGGCAGGTTGCGGCGCGTACGCAGGTGCATTGGGCAACCCTGAGCGTCGGAATCACGCCATACAACCCCAATGTCCTGTCCTATCTTGCGCCCTTTGGGCTGGACCCCCTGTCAGACCTCGGTGCGGCACAATTATCGGGGCAGGTGATGGCACAAGCGAGCATGCTGGCGTTTCAGGATGCCTTCTGGCTGACCGGATGGGCCGCATTTCTCATGCTGCCGGTGGTTCTGGTCATGCAGCGCCCCAAGAAAGCGGCTTCGGGCGCGTCTGTTCATTGAGGGCCGGTGCATGGGGGTGATCATTGTTAAGAACGATTTTTTGAACCATTCGATAACATCGCGGCCTTGGCGAGATGTTACGCATCTATTTGACATTGGACGGCAATATCCCCGACAGCCAGAAGCTGTCAGGGATGTTTTCGCTTGTGTCGGGCTTGGGTCAGGCGCGTTTCAATACCCGCAGGACCAGCAGCAGGATCACTGCGCCGATGGTGGCGTGGACAATTGAGGCAAGGATGCCGCCGCCAAGGGAAAAGCCCAAAGCGGGGAACAAGAAGCCGGCGATAAACGCTCCGACGATACCAACCACAATATTGCCCAACAGACCAAAACCGTAACCGTCAACCAGAACGCCGGCGAGCCAACCCGCCACAGCGCCAATCAGTGCGATGATGAGGAGTGCAGTAAGTGTCATTGCGAACCCTTTCGAGGATCAGTTTGAGTGAAGTCACTCTGCGGGTGCGATTCTGCGCGATCTTGTCGCGAAACTTACAATTTTGACAGGTCTGGGGTTCAAAACTCTGGAAACCGCACAAGAACACGCAGACCGGGCGCATTGGCTGCCAAGGTGATGATGGCACCGTGGCGCTCTGCAATGCTTTTCGCCAGTGTCATGCCCAAGCCGTTGCCTGCGGTACTGCGCGATGCCTCTGCACGATAGAAAGCGTCGAAGACGCGTGCGTGATCCTGTTCGGGGATGCCGGGGCCGGTGTCTGCAACCTCAACCACGGGTCCGCGACCATCGTTCTTGACGCTGAGAGTGATGCAGTTTCCACGGGGCCCATGGGTGATGGCATTCTGCAGCAGGTTGGCAAGCATTTGAACAATCATGCCAGCGTCGCCGTTGACGACGATCGGCTCGCCCGCTGGTTGGCTGAGGTGCAGGGATTGGCTGTGTTCTTCCGCGACAACCGCAAAAGTCTCGGCAAGGTCGGCGGTAAGTGCGACCAGATCGACTTTCTCAAGCTGGCGCTCGCCGTGGCCTGTATCAACGTGTGAAATCCGGAGAATGGTTTCAAAAATCCGGTTCAGATTTGTCAGCTCACTTTGAACCTGTTCAAGCGTGGCCGGTTCGGCAATGCCCTGATCCGCATCGGCAAGCGCCCGCTCGACCCCCAGCATTGCCCGCCCGAGCGGACGCTTCAGGTCATGCGCGATAGCCGTTGCGCTTGACTTCGTCTCGGCCATCAGGCCGGACAGATGATCAAGCTGACGGTTTATCTTGTTGGAAACCCGGTCGACCTGATCGTTTGACGTGGAGACGGGCAGCCGGATGGAGACCTCGCCGTTTGCGAATTTTCCCAGCGTTGCGTCGATCAGCTCCAGCTTGGCCTGTATCCCACGGCTTGTCAGATACCCCAGCGTGATGAAAACCAGCGTGAGAAAAGCCGCGATCAGCATTAGGGATCTGATAAAGACAAGTTCGACAGAGCGGACAGGACCAAGATTTGCGCCAGTCAGGAGGACGTAGGGTCCGATGACAGACTTTGTCAGATAATATTCGGCGGTGTCGCCGGTACCGGAACCAAGGGTAAGTTTGCGCTTTGCGGTATTGGCAAAATCTGTGCCGTTCAAATGGCTGCCGGCAATCCATTCACCACTTTGATTAATGAGTGAGACAATCTGACCATCACGCACGATACGGTTGCCGACTGTTTCAATCTCCTGGATCAGAGCGTCTGAACCGCTTTGATCGTAGGTCTCCTCAAGCGCCTCTGTCACGAATTGCAACCGGTCGCGCAACTGTGCAAGCTGGGCTTCCTGGATATACCGGTATCCGAAAACTGCCGTAATCGTACAGACAGCGATCAGAACCAGCGTAGCGTAAAGCGTGACGCGAAACGCCCCGCCCGAAAAGATATTACCGCGGTCCATGCATGGAATACCCGGAGTTGCGCATCGTATGTATCAGGGCCACGTCGAAAGGTTTGTCTACTTTGGAGCGCAGGCGGCTGACGTGAGTTTCGACTACACTGGTGTTGGGGTCAAAGTTGAAGTTCCACACCTTTTCCAGCAACATTGTGCGCGTGACGATGCGCCCGGTATTGCGCATGAGAATTTCCAGCAACGCGAATTCCTTGGACTGTAAGTCAATCTGCACTTTCTGGCGCAGTGCCGTGCGCGACAGCAGATCAAGGGTCAGGTCATGCACGACCAGACTGGTTTGCTCGGCGTGATCCGTGCGGCGGCGGGTCAATGCCATCACACGCGCCAGAAGTTCGGAAAAGTGAAAGGGTTTGGCAAGATAGTCGTCGGCGCCCGCCTGAAACCCTTCGACTTTGTTGTCCACGTCTCCCAGCGCCGTCAGCAACAAAATTGGGATGTCCTTGCCAGCTGCCCGCAACGCTTTGACCGCGGTAAGACCGTCCATTCCCGGCATCATCCGATCAAGCACCGCAACATCACAGTCGTTGTACATGCAGTAATTCAAAGCGTCGCGGCCGTCGCTGACATGATCGACACTGTGGCCATTTTCCTCAAAACCCGAAATCACGAACTTGGCAACTTCGACATCATCCTCGGCCAACAGAATCTTCATGCGTTTTATTTCCAGATTGTCCGCCAGCGTGGCAAAGGATGTCCGTTGAGGTGTGTCAATCATCGGCAAGGTCTGTGCAATGCACAAGACCAATGGGCTAATATGAAAAATATGTAAGGTTCGGACAACCTAAACGCTGACAAAGAGCGATATCTGATTTTCATCTTGTGGTGCCGCCAGGCCTGTTCCGGGGACAAAGAAATGACGAAATATGATACCAACAGCACAGTATATGCATCGAGTAAGTTGCACAGGTCATTCCGCAATGTCGGGATTGTCTTTGCCGTACTTGGGGCAATCGCCGTTTTGGTACCCACTGTCGCAACGATCGTGGTCGAACAGTTGATCGGCTGGCTGCTATTGGCCTGGGGCATCGCGGGTCTGTTTTTTGCCCGCTCATTCAAAGCATTTTCTGAATGGAAGATGGTCGCGGGCGGCTTTCTGGTCGTGACGCTGTTGGGTGTGTTCTTTCTGCTGTTTCCCGGTGTGGGAGCGTCTGTGATGACGGCGTTTCTGGTTGTCGCGTTCATTATCGAAGGCATACTGTCAATCTTGATGGGACTTCGGATGAGCGGACAGCTCGGCAACTGGCAGTGGATCATCGTAAGCGGCGTCAGCGCGTTTATCCTCGGGATTATTATTCTGCTGCAATGGCCTGCAACGACACAATGGGTGCTTGGGTTTCTGGTTGGCCTGAACTTTCTCACAACAGGTATTTCGATGATGTTTGTTTCCCGTGCTGCTGGTAACGTAATTGGATGACAGAAAAATCCCCGATTGAGCCATGTATCATTTGCCACCGGAAACTTGCTGGCGCCAAAATGCGGCCGTGGGTTTCTGTCAGACCGGGGGTGTCTGAATTAATCGCAATGGAACATCCTGAATGGGGGCCGGGCAAATCCATCTGTCGCGATGACCTTTCGAATTTTCGCGGCGCTTATGTCGAGCGTTTGCTGGAGCGGGAACGCGGCGAATTGGGGGATCTGGAAAAGCAGGTGATCGAAAGTTTGCAGACCGGTCAGATCGTGTCACAGAATCTGATTGATGATGCAGGCACTGGTGGCACGTTCGGCGAGCGCGCGGCAGATCGCGTGGCAGCCTTTGGCGGTAGCTGGACCTTCATCCTCATGTTCGCAGGGGTTCTGATTGTCTGGATGACTGTCAATGCGGTGTGGTTTTCGGTACGTCCCTTCGATCCCTATCCGTTCATCCTGCTGAACCTGCTGTTATCGAGCCTCGCAGCCCTGCAGGCCCCGGTCATCATGATGAGCCAGCGGCGACAGGAAACCAAAGACCGGGCACGGGCCGAGAACGACTATCGCGTGAACCTCAAGGCCGAGCTTGAGATCCGTCAGCTTCACGAAAAAATGGACCACCAGTTGGCCCAACAGTGGGAAAAGCTGGCTGAAATGCAGCAGATACAGATTGATATACTCCATGAACGGTCGAATGACAGAACGTAATCAGGCGGCGCACCCCCCCGTCGAACCGGGGCGTGTTTCACGCTTGCTCGCGCATCCTGCCGTTCACATAGTGGTGCCCTTGCTCATTGTTGCTATCACATTCTATGTGCTGCATGCCTTGTCAGCCAAGGTAAGCTGGAGCGCGGTAAAGTCAGATGTAGCGGCCAGCAGCTGGACTTCGATTGGACTGGCAATCTGCGCGACTGCGGTGAGCTTTTTTGCGCTGTCTTTTTATGATGTCTTTGCGGTGCGCAGTGTGGCCAAGGGCCAAGTGCCTGACCGTGTTGCCGCATTTGCAGGCGGGGCGGGGACGGCTGTGTCCAACCTGCTCGGCTTTTCGTATTTGACCGGTACGGCCGTACGCTACCGCGTCTATGCCTCGCTAGGTGTTGATCTGGGGCGGGTTGCCGGAATCATCGCGACCTCGTGGATTGCATTCTGGCTGGGGCTGACCCTGATCCTCGGAACCCTGATGCTGGCGCATCCGGCAGGTCTTTCTGCGGTTCTGCCTTTGGATGGCAGAATAGAAGTCGCCATTGGCGTCGGCGTTCTTGGCTTGTTGGTGTGCCTCTTTTTCTGGTTGGCCCGCGCCCAGCGCACCATAAAATTGGGTGGGTTCATCGTGCCGTTACCGGGGGTAAAGCTAGCGCTGTCACTTATGGTGATTGCCGTGTTCGATCTTATGGGCGCTGCAATGACATTATATTTCCTGTCGCCTGCGGATCTGGCGCAGAATTTTGTATTCTTCTTCGTGATCTATATGGGCGCAACCGCCCTTGGTATCCTTAGCCACTCGCCCGGGGGGTTAGGTGTGTTCGAGGCAACAATGATTGCCGGATTGGGGGCCGCTGGTCGTTCTGACATGCTGGCAGCACTGCTCTTGTACCGGGTCGTCTATTCGGTACTGCCGTTTCTGGTGGCCGTGATCGCGCTTGCCGTGACGTGGGGTGTCACGCAACGCAAGGCGATCTGGCAGACCTCCGGTTGGGCATACCGGCTTATCCGTCCCTTGGTGCCGATTGCGGCGGCGGGTGTTGCCTTGTTGGCGGGGAGTATCCTGCTGATCTCCGGCAACCTGCCTTCTGACGCGGCACGCCTTGGTGTGCTGCGCGATATCCTTCCGTTGTCGTTCATTGAGGCCTCGCATCTTGCGGGCAGCGTGGCAGGCCTCCTGCTGATCGTGATCTCGCGCGGGCTTTACCGCAAGCTCCACCGCGCATGGGTCATCGCGATGGTGTTGATGGCAGTGGGTCTGGTCGCGTCCCTCCTCAAGGGGCTCAACTGGGAAGAGGCCGTTGGCATGGGCGTGACGATTGCAATTCTGGGCGTATTCCGCACTGCTTTCTACAGGGTAGAGAACGCGTCGGTTTTCCGCCTTAACACGACCTGGATCGTAAGTATTTTGGCGCTGATGGCGGCGATATTCTGGATCGGGTTGTTTGCCTACAGCCATGTCGAATACCGCGATGCGCTGTGGTGGCAATTTGCCTTTGACGGGGATGCTTCAAGGTTCCTGCGGGCCAGCGTCTTTGTTGCGTTGATCCTTGTCGGGATCACGCTGAATTCGATTCTCTATCGCCACAATTCAATCACGAAAACCTCTGGCATCCCCGACGTGGTCCGCGCGTTGATCGCACAAAGCGACGATACCGAAGCGCAGCTTGATCTGCTTGGAGACAAGGCCTTTCTGGTGGCCGACGACCAGCGCGCCTATCTTGCCTATTGCGACACGGGAGGATCATTGATCACCCGCGGCGAACCTGTGGGCAATGAAGCCGCGGGCCGCAAGTTGATCTGGCAGTTGCGCGAACAGGCAGACAAGGCGGGCAAACGGTGTGCGTTTTATGCGGTATCGCCCAAATATCTGGCCACCTACCTTGATTTGGGGCTGTCCATTCTCAAAATCGGCGAGGTTGCACGGGTAAGTCTGCAAGGCTTTACGCTGGATGGACCGTCCAAGAAAGACTTTCGATATGCGCTCAAAAAGGCCGCGCGCGAAGGGTACGCGTTCACCGTCATACCCAAGGCCGACGTACCTGGAGTCTTGGATGAATTGCGCGTCATTTCAGACAGGTGGATGCAGTCAAAGCAGGGCGACGAAAAAGCATTCTCGCTGGGCTATTTCGATGATGCGTATCTGATGAATTTTGACCATGCGGTATTGCGGCACGTTGAAACCGGCCGCATCGTAGCATTTGCCAACCTGTTTCAGGGCGCGCACCAACACGAATTGTCGCTGGATCTGATGCGCTATGACCCGGCCGGACCAAAGTTTGCAATGGATGCGCTCTTTGGAGAGTTGATGCTTTGGGGTGCAGGACAGGGATTCCATTGGTTCTCGCTTGGGGCCGCTCCGTTTTCGGGGATTGAAAGCCGGCAGTTATCGTCCCTCTGGAACCGTGTGGGCGGGTTTATTTACGACCACGGCGAACACTTCTATCATTTTGATGGGCTACGGTCGTTCAAGCAAAAATTTGATCCTGTCTGGACGCCAAACTATTTGGCAGGCCCCGGTGGCTTTGCAGTCCCCCGGGTTCTTTACGAGGTCAATGTACTGATTTCCGGCGGGATCAAAGGTCTGATCGGGTAAGGGGTGGCAAATGATTGAACGATACGGTGACCACTCAGCCAATGAGCGGACTTTTCTCGCGTGGGTGCGGACGGTGATCGCAATTGTCGGTTTCGGGTTGGCTGCTGCTCGGCTGGGTCAGGAAAAGGCGGCACTCTGGTCCGAGATATTGATGTTGGCATCCGGTGCGCTGGTGATTTTGCTGGCTTTCCTGCGGATGCGCCATGTCCGCAAGAACATTTCGTCAGCAGAGCTGATTGACGATTCCGCCCTGACTGCGGATGCTTTTCTGTTGGTTCTGGTTGGGGCGCTGTTCGGATTGATTGCCGCCTTTGGCATTCATGTCACACCGCAGTGAAGCTGTTTGTACGCCTTCCATTTACACTGGGGTTCCTATTGGTGATGACTGTCGCGAACTGGCTTGCCGGAACGTTGAGCGGCACATTGCCCCCGGCCGCACTTGCTGAATGGGGCATCAGTTACCGGACTGTTAACGAGGGTGATTTGGCGCGGCTCGTAACCGGCACGTTCCTCTCGCATGACCTGGATATGTTTCTTGGGCAGTTTGTCTTTGCTGCAGTCGTTATCGGTTATTTCGAATGGCACCGTTCTACATTGCTCGCGGTGCTCACGTACTTTTTCATCGATACCGTTGGAACATTGATCGTGCTGTTTGGTGTGGTGCCATTTGTTGCTTCAGTCTCGGCGCTTGGCCATCCTGCTGCACACCAAACGCTGGATGTGGGCATGTCCGCAGGCGGTTTTGGTCTCATCGGGGCCATTCTGGCGGGTTGGCCCCGCAAGTGGCTCCTGCTGGCGGGTTTGCTGGCTGCAATCGGACTGAAGGTCTGGTTCAGTTTTGAGGTGATCGCCGATTCTGCGCATGTGATTTGCCTTCTGATCGGCTTTGCCCTGCAACAGATGATCGCGGCGCAGGACCAGTCTGCGCAACGAGAAAAGCCCTCAGAGATGTCTTAGGCAAGAACCTCGACTGCCTCCATTATGTTCAACTACTGGCAACCAGTATCGACCCGGCGGCGATCAAGGCAACGCCTGTCCAACCAGTGGACGAAAGCTTTTCCCCAAGAAACAGTGCTGCGATTACAGCAACAAAGACGACGCTAAGTTTGTCGACCGGCGCGACTTTGGAGGCATCACCGAGGTGCAACGCGCGAAAATAGCAAAGCCATGACGCGCCGGTGGCAAGACCCGAAAGTACCAGAAAGATTGCTGCGCGCGGGGTCAAGCCTGCCAGCCCTGTGGCGTTTTGTTTCCACAAAACAATAAGGCCCAACAAAACGAGGATCACGATGGTTCTAAGAAAAGTCGCTAGATCCGGATCGATTGACATCACGCCAAGCTTTGCAAATATCGCTGTAAGAGAGGCAAAGACCGCCGCCATAAGAGCCCAGAATTGCCAAGTGTTAGCCAGTTGTCCCATTGGGTTTCCAATCTTGTTGAAGTTTTTTGGTTATCAATTTCAAAGAGCGTCCTCCTTTTTCCGATGGGATGCCAGAGCGCAAAAGTGTCTGACATGCTTTAGTTTGGTTTCCATCGAAGACCCGGATCGTCTCTTGCGATGCCTGACGTCAAAACCTCTGGCCTGATGAATCCTTCAATCACGTGGACCAGTTCGTCTACGGTGGCGCGGTGCTGATATTGCCCATGACTTGAAAACACGTCTACAGAATGGAAAAAAGCCGTCCGCCAAATGGTAACGGTCTTGGCCTGAGGCTGGTTGCTGCAATCTATGCGCTGCATCATGCCAAATTGGAACTGACCGACAATCAGCCCGGTCTGCGTTTCAGCATCGCTTTTGCACCTGCGTCTAAAAGGCGGCCCAAGCCTGACCTTGCAGCGACTTTTAATGGTCCGTCAGTTCTCAAAAGTTGCAATAGAGAAATCAAAATGCAAATAATGTGTTAACGGTGAACTTTTATTTTTTTGTTCGATACCGGGAGGAACTATTTGAGATGCGCCGGATTTTTCAGGTTTTGGCCTTTGGTTTGATATTTGCAATTGCAGTGCAGCCCGCTGTTGTTACCGCCCAGAGCGGGACGGAGCCGGACGCCGAAACACTTTCCGAGCAGGCCGCATCCTTTCGCCGTATCATCGCGGTTCTGGAAGAAGATATTGATGCATTGGAAGCCGATATTGCCGACGCGAAAACAGCGCGCGATGCCGAACAGACGCAGTTGGAGACATTGCGTGGCGCATTGACCGAAGCACAATCCGCACTGGAAGCCGCGCAGCAGGAGACCGCCGGGGAAGAGGCAAAGCTGAGTGCGGTGCGCGCGGAGCTGGAACAAGCGCAGGCTGACGCGTCTGCCCTCGACGCAACCGTGCAGGACAAGGCAAGCGCCGAGACGGAGTTGGCCGCACTGACAGAACAGCGCGATGCGGTGCAGGCCGATCTGGTCGCCGTACAAGAGGAACTTGCAGCGGCGCAGGCAGATTTGACGCGTCGTGCGCAAGAACTCTCACAGAACTCGGAAACCGTAGAGGCGGTAACGACGGCGCAGGTGGAGCTTGAAAGGATCACAGCGGCATCGGACGAAGCCGTCCGCAGATTGTCCGAATCCGAAGAGGCGATGGCGGCCCTCACGTCCCAACGGGAGGCTACAGTCGAAGAAGTGCGGTTGCAGCAGGAGGTGCTGGACGCGAGCCGCGCGGATATTGCGGCACTGGATGCCCGCGTAACGGAATTGCAAGCCCTGCGCGATGAGACAGAGCAGGCCGTTAACGCGAAAAAAGCAGAAGTCGCAGAGCTCGACGCGGCTGCTGCGGAACTGCAAGGACGTATGCAGGCCTACAACGCAGAGATTGCGCAGAAAGAGGCGGCTGTTGCGGCCCTGACCACGCAGGAAGCGGACCTTGTTTCGCGCACCGAGGAAGCTGCCGCAGAGATGGAGCGTTTGTCGGGGTTGGCGGCTGCAAAGGCGGGTGAAGTTGAGGCGATAGAGGCAGAAATGCTGGCGTTACGGGACGAACGTGTGATGGCGGAAGGGCAGGCGGCTGCGAGCATTGCAGACTCCGAAGCAAATCTGTCGGCCCTGAACGACCAGATCGCAGATGCGACAACACAATTGCAGGACCGGCAGGATGCTCTGGACGCGCTGGAAACCGACATTGCCGCTCGGGCCGAACGGGTCGACGCACTCAATCAGGAAGAGGCCCGTGTGGCTGAGGCGTTGGCGGCATCCCAGAAAACACTCGCAGATGCGGAAACACGTCTTGCAGAATTAGAAACTGCCGGTGCAGAAAAACAGGCGGCTGCCGCGTCATCCGACAGTATGCTCGCGGATGCACAGACGCGGATTTCGCAGGCGGAGGCACGCGAGGCGGAGCTTTCGGACAGTGTCGCGGCGCTGGAAGCGCGCGCCGGCCAGTTGCGCGACACCATCGCGACCGGAGAAGCCAAAGCGCCTGAATTGGCTGAGCTTTCCGCACAAGAAACAACCATACGGCAGGCTGTGGCAGAACTGGAAAGCCAAAAGGATGCGCTAACCGCCGAGGTCGAAGCAGAGCGTACGGCGGCAGCGGAGGCCGCGACGGCGCGAACACAGGCGGAAGCGGCCCTTGCGGAATTGGTGGAGTCCCGCACCTCAGCCGAAAGTACGTTTGAAGCACTTGAATCCAGGATTTCCGATGCTGAAACCCGGCTAGCCGCACTTGTGGCAAGCGGCGAAGATGCCCAGTCGGATCTGGATGCTGTCGAACAGGCGCGGGCCGCAGCAGCAAACGAATTGAGCGGTTTGGAGACGCGGCTTGAGGAAACCCAGAGCGCAATGGCCGCAACGGGGTCTGCCAATGCGCCTGCGCCTGTTGTTGCGCCAG
>JBARUV010000017.1:0-10614 GCA_049645905.1 Sulfitobacter sp. | reverse complement strand
ATTTTGCCGCATTTGGCGCTGTACCCGCGATCAAATTGTGACAGATAGCGCGTCATGAATACCGACGTTCTGCCCGCCCTGATCCTGTTTGCCTTTGTCCGGACCGTCCCGCATATGGTCGGAATCTCACTGGGGTTCTTGGTGTTGATGGCGCTGACCGGACTGGGGTTGGTGCAGGTCTTTGAACTCTTTCCAATCAGTTACATCGTGCTCAAAGTGCTCTGCGTCTTTTATATGATTTGGCTTGCACGGAAAATCGCCCACGCGGCCCCTGTTGAAAAACGCTCTGACGCGGGCAAACCGATGACATTCTTACAAGCCGCGGGTTTTCAGTGGGTGAACCCCAAGGCTTGGGCGATGGCCCTGACAGCAAACACCGTCTATGTCGGCGACAGCGGGCTGGGCATGCTGGGCGTGGCGGCGGTGATCTTTTCCATTGTGAATTTGCCGTCGGTCGGGGTCTGGACGATACTGGGCCAGCAAATGGCACGGTTTCTGACCAACCCTGCACGATTGCGCGCGTTTAACTAAACAATGGCGGTGCTGCTGGTGTGTTCGCTCTATCCGGTGCTAAGCCTCTAGTCAGTAGTCGCGCAGCGCGATCTGGCCTTGCTCACAAAGGCTCCTGCAATCGCTGGCATCTTTCCCGATGTCTTCCTTGAGGAGGACATAATCTGCACCCGGCCCTTCAAAACGGTAGTCATCGCAGGCGCCATCGTTCGCCCACTTCGATGAATCATTGCCAAAATCGAGTGCTTTGCACTGCGTGGCTGCTTTGGCCTCTTCAAAATCCCACACTGATAGCGTCTTGTTCTCGATACCTTTTCTGCAGTCGGTTGCATCTTTGAGAACGTCATCGCGGTCAAGCCCACCTGCCATGTTGGTGCCACGAAAACGGCGATCATCACATTCGTTGTCATCCGCCCATTCGCTGTTGTCGTTGCCAAAGTTTATGGATTGCGCGGACACAGCCAACGGGACAATCCCCATTGCAATCAAAAACCCGATGAGTGCTTTCATATCGAGACTCCCTCCCTGAACAGGCTACCCCCATCGTGTTGCGTTGCAAACCGTGCAATTGAGCGCCATATATCCCAGATCAACGCGGAGCATCCCATGACCCAATATCTGGATTTCGAGAAACCCCTGGCAGAGATCGAGGGCAAAGCAGAAGAACTGCGTGCGCTGGGCCGGAGCAATGCAGAGGCGGACGTTGCGGACGAAGCCAAGGCGCTGGATGCCAAGGCGGCCAAGATGATGGGGGACCTTTACAGCTCACTCACGCCATGGCGAAAATGTCAGGTGGCGCGTCACCCGGAGCGGCCTCACTGCAAGAACTATATAGAGGCGTTGTTCAAAGAATACACGCCGCTGGCAGGGGACCGCAATTTTGCAGACGACCTGGCCGTAATGGGCGGTCTGGCCCGTTTCAACGACCGCCCCGTCGTGGTGATCGGTCAGGAAAAAGGCAACGATACAAAGTCCCGTATTGAGCGTAATTTCGGCATGGCCCGCCCCGAAGGCTATCGCAAAGCTGTGCGCCTGATGGACCTCGCGGGCAAATTCGGCCTGCCTGTCATTACGCTTGTGGACACTCCCGGCGCCTACCCTGGCAAAGGTGCCGAAGAACGCGGCCAGTCTGAAGCGATTGCACGTTCTACAGAGAAGTGCCTTCAAATTGGCGTTCCGCTGGTGTCGGTGATCATAGGCGAGGGTGGCTCTGGCGGTGCGGTGGCCTTTGCCACGGCGAACCGTGTCGCGATGCTGGAACATTCGGTTTATTCGGTCATCACCCCTGAGGGATGTGCGTCAATCCTGTGGAAGGATTCCGAGAAAATGCGCGAAGCGGCAGAGGCCATGCGCCTGACCTCGGCGGATCTGATGAAACTGGGTGTAATTGACCGGATTATTTCGGAACCCAAAGGCGGCGCGCATCGCGGTGCGGCAGAGGCGATCAAATCCGTTGGCGGCGCAATCGAGGCTATGCTGGCAGAAATGGACGGCAAGAAACCCGCCCAACTGATCGCGGACCGTCGCCGCAAATTCCTTGATATGGGCAGTAAAGGGCTGGCCGCGTAAGATGGCTAGGCCTTTCCGTACCGTATAGCCCGCCCTATACCTTCATGCGAAAGCGTGGCCCTGACGGGGTTGCATCTTCAAAACCAACGGCGCGGTAGGCGCTTTGCGCTGCCGTGTTGCCCGTTTGGGTTCCGACCATGAGGTAACGGCACCCTTGCGCCTTTGCTTCGACTTGTGCTGCTTCAATCAGTGCGCGACCCACGCCCCTTCCACGCATCTGCGGCGTCACATAGATGTGGTGCATGTCCATCCCCCGAACGCCGAACTGGACCTGCACCAGCGGGCAAAGCGCCGTGTACCCCTGCAATGCCCCCCTCGTTTCAGCGAGCAAGAGCGTGATCCACGGGGCATCGCCCAGCGCGTCGCGCCTGAGGGTATCAAGGTCAATGGTTCCTGTGTCGCCGTGGTGTGCAGCGAGGGCGTGAATCATCTCCAGTACCTGCGGCAGATCGCGACCAGCAGCACGCCTGATTTGGATGTCGGCCATTGGTGGTTTCCTTGCGAGGGGCCACAAACGACAAAACCGCGCATGTGGCGGCTTGAGAAAATGGAAGATGGAAAAGCGCCGCGTTCAGGAGGGGCGGCGGTAATAGACGATATTTTGAGGCGCTATCATGACGATGAGACTGGCGGCGCCAGTCGTCTGCGTCAACCCACCAGCATCCGCAGTCCCTGCGTTACGTCGGAGCGCACCGCAAGCCGCAACCCCGGTTCATCCCCCGCGCGCAAGGCTGCAATAATGGCCCGGTGAAACTGCGGCGGTTCGGTACGTTGCAATCGCCCGTAAAGCGCACCCATAGTAGGCCCCATCTGCAACCACACCGTTTCGGCCATCGCCAGCATCGCGGGCGCCTGTGCGCGCAGGTAGAGTGTACGATGAAATTCCAGATTGGCGCGGATATAGCTCACCGCATCACGTTGGTTCACCGCCTCGCCAACCGAATTGTTGATGGCCTGCAACCGCTCGATCAGCGCCAGATGAGCACGCGGCAAGGCCCGACTGGCCAGTTCGACCTCAATCAGGGCACGCAGCGCGGCCAGCTCTTCGATACGCTCGTTTGATAGCTCAGGCGTCGAGATGCGCCAGGACGCGGACATGGTCAGCGCGCCCTCGGCGGCAAGCCGACGCACAGCTTCGCGGGCGGGCGTCATGGACACCCCGTATTCTTTGCCGATCCCCCGCAGGGTCAGGGGATGCCCGGGTGGAATATCGCCATGCATGATACGGCTGCGCAGACGGCGATAGACGCGATCATGGGCCAGCGGCGCTGACTCGACGGTTCTTGGGGAAAACTTCATGGTGTTTCTTGTGATCACAAGCGTCGGACCCGTCAAGTAGCCGATCTTGCCGATACGCCTTTGCCGACCTCAAACTACCAGCAGCAATGCAGTTGATCGTGTGTCCTGAAGTTCCGGGATTGCCGGGATTGCAGGGAAAACGGCACTCACTCTGGTTTGAGCCATTGGAGACCCCGCCCGAAAGTAGGCAGATTTCCGCCATCCTCCGCCAAAATACTTTGAAGTTAAAATAAATCGTGGCATTCCCGATGCAACGCCGCATTGACGGCGATGGGTATCCAAGCAGGTTGGGACAGACATAATGAGTGTGAAGCGTAAAATTCGGTTATTGGCCGGTATCACTCTCATGTGCGCTGCACTTTCTGCCTGCGCGACTAGCGCGCCGGAGCTTCCCAAATTATCCGACGTCGACATTGACCCCAACCGCCAAGCTCTCGCGATCCGGGAAGTGCAGAACCTGCGATCCCAAGGCAAGCGTGCCTGGTGTGTACCCTTTGCGCGTAACCTCAGCGGGATCGAGATCAGAGGCAACGCCAATACATGGTGGGGCCAGGCGGAGGGCAAATACGCACGTGGGAACGATCCGCGCATCGGCGCGGTGATGACCTTCTCCAAGACCCGCCGCTTGACGATGGGCCATGTGGCGGTTGTGTCCGAAGTGATTTCCGATCGCGAAATCCGTGTGGATCACGCAAATTGGCACCGCAACAAAATCTCATCCAAGATGGCTGTGATTGACGTATCCGAAGCGGGCGATTGGTCAGCCGTGAAACTGGAAAGCAGCCCCGGCACATTCGGACGTGCCTATCCGGTCAAGGGCTTTATCTATCCCACCACAGCGACGGCGATCTAAAATCTGAAGCGATGCAGATCACTACCGTTGACGCGCAACCATTTGCGCGGGTTTTTGTAGTCGCCGTAGATGCGCTCGACCTCTCCCCAAAACGCCGAAGAATGGTTCATTTGCGCCAGGTGCGCGACCTCGTGGGCGGCGACATAATCGAGTACTTCGGGCGGCGTCATGATCAGCCGCCAGGAAAACATCAGCCCGCCGTCGCTGGTACAAGATCCCCAGCGTGACCGCGTGTCACGCATGCTGATCCGGTTATAATCTTTACCCAGACGCGCGGCATAATCGTCACAGGCCCCTGCCAGCCGGTCCCGCGCAATTTCCTTTAAGTAAGCGGAAAGGCGTCTGGCGACCTTGTCTGGCGCACCCGGCACCGCGATGGCATCCGGCAAAATCTCAACCCGGCGCCCCACACCCGGTGTGACAGTCAGCATACGCCCGCCCAGCGGAATCTGACTGCCCAGTCGCACCTCGACCTCACTGCCGCGGGCGTCCAGGTGTTTGCGAATCCACGATTCTTTGGTCCGCGCGAAATCAAGGGCTTCACGCTCGGCCAACTGTTTCGGCATGGTCAGCGTCACCCGTCCGTCCAACTGCGAAATGCGCAGGGAAATGCGCCGCGCGCGCGCTGTACGGCGCAGAACAAGGGGGATCGGCGGGTCACCGGGAAGGAAAACGTCACTCATCTGGGCGCTCACTGCTGGCATAAGCCTTTGACACTGCCTATCTCATATGGCACTTGGCCGGAATCATCTAGTTGATCTGCCAACCGCAAACCGAAATTTGAAAAGGGGCCTAACATGGTAGCCGAAGAATGGGGAACAAAACGTCTGTGCCCGACATCAGGCAAGCGTTTCTATGACCTGAACAAAAATCCGATTGTCAGCCCCTACACTGGCGAAGTTCTCGAAATCGACCCTTCCAAGTCGCGCATGATTGCCGCGGATGCCGAGGACGCGGCCACAGCCAAGGCAAAAGCAGCCGAAGCGACGGAAGATGAAGTTCTTGATGATGATGACGACATCGATGTGGATCTGGATGACGATCTGCTTGATGACGATGACGATGATGATGATACAGTACCGTTGGATGATATCGCTGACGTTGCGGCATCCGACGACGACGACTGATCTGACGGGGGCGGTCAGGTAGATTTTCTGCTTGATCCTACCCTTGTGAGCGCTTAATGACGCGCCACCACCCTGAGCGTGTGGATCATTCATTGTTGAATGACCCTTTGGCTCAATGGGGCATTAGCTCAGCTGGGAGAGCGCCTGCATGGCATGCAGGAGGTCAGCGGTTCGATCCCGCTATGCTCCACCAAACCCCTTATTGCACTGCAAAAAAGGGGACTTATGGGTTTGATTTCAGACAACAGATTTAACTGACGTTTTTGGGCGGGCGGGCTTTGGTTTACAGCGCGAGCTTACCACTGCGAAACACAGACAAAATGGCGACGTCACCGTCCCATTGATTCTGCGTTCGCCTCCGATCATTCAACAATTTTTTGCACAAATCTTAAGCAAGACGCGCCGCGAAAAGCCAACTAAACAGGCCCTCCACAGATCGCTTGTAAACTGCGCCCATTCGAATAAGTTACGCGAACTATAAAACAAGAAACGACAACAACCAGGAGGAGAATTATCTATGGAACGTCGGAAATTTCTAAAGGGTGCCGCCATTGGCGCAGGTGCAACCGCACTGGCCACACCCGCACTGGCACAAGGTGCCAAACAACTTACAATCGTTTCAACTTGGCCACGGGACTTCCCGGGTTTGGGTACGTCTGCCCAGCGCCTTGCTGAGCGTATCGGCGTGCTGTCCGATGGCGCGTTCAATGTGGAATATTTCGCCGCTGGCGAACGTGTCGGCGCATTTGACAGCTTCGACGAAGTAGCCGCAGGCAACAGCCAAGCCTATATCGGCGCGGACTATTACTGGGGCGGAAAGCACCCGGCGTTCGCGTATTTCACTTCAGTGCCTTTCGGCATGACCACACCTGAATGGAACGCATGGATCAAATTCGGCGGCGGTCAGGAACTGTGGGATGAACTGTCCGGCAGCTTTGGTATCAAAGCACTGATGTGCGGCTCGACCGGCACACAAGCTGGTGGCTGGTTCAACAAAGAGATGGAATCGCCAGAAGACTTCAAAGGCCTTAAAATGCGCATGCCGGGTCTGGGCGGTCAGGTTCTGACCAAGATGGGTTCATCCACGGTATCCCTGCCGGGTGGCCAGATCTATGAAAACCTCGTTTCCGGCTCGATCGAAGCTACAGAATGGGTTGGTCCTTACAACGACTACTTCATGAAGTTCTACGAGGCTGCCAAATTCTACTACACTGCTGGTATGCACGAGCCAGGCGGCGGCCTTGCTTTCGGCATGAACAAGGACTTCTGGGAAGGCCTGACCGACTACGAAAAAGCAATCCTCGAGGCCGCTTGCAGCGAAGAGCACGGCACAGCCCATGATGAAGTTGTGGCCAAGAACGGCGAATACCTCACCAAGCTTCAGGAAGAGCATGGCGTTCAGGTGCGCAACTTCAACGACGATATCTGGGACGCCTTCGGCGAAGCGGCTGCGGAAGTCTTTGAAGAAGTGCGAGCGCACTCCGATCTGGCAACACGCATTGACGACAGCTTCCAGTCATCTTTGCGCGAAATCGGTACAATGATGTCGCTCTTTGAGGGCGGCTATGTCAATCAGCGTAACCGCGTGTTGGGCATCACTTAAGGCGTCAGCCTTAGGACACAGGGCGGGGCCTTTCTGGCCCCGCTCTTTTGCATATTTCAGACGCTTGCTCCTGCCGGAAGAGTAGTTGAGCAGCGTTTTTGACCCGGGGGATCACATGGCCGCAACGCGTAAGCAGCAACTATCACCGACAGGGTATCCTGCGCCGATCGTGCGAACATTTGGCTGGGGCATGTTGGCGGTCCTGGCCGCGTTTTCCATCAACAACGTGCTGGTCGTCGGTTTCGGATTTCCCGATGCCTCCGAAGTGTTTTCCAATTACTCCAGCGGTGCGCTGACAACCTTTGCTGTCTATGCGGTCTGCATTGCTCTGGCAGTCGTTTTCGTATTGCTGACGCCGGACCGCGCGCTGCGCTGGGACGCCATGCGCATCCACAACTTCAACGCCTATCTGATCCGCGCCTGTTTCTGGATTGTCCTGTTAGTGGGCATCGTTGACGCATTTCTGGCTCTTGGCCGGGTTGAAAACCTGCTTGGCATGTATTTCGATCCCGCCACGGTAAGTAACCTAGGCCGTGCATCGTATGTTGGCACCTATGTACACATTCCCCTGGTGATCGCGGGCATGCTGATCGCGCTGGTGACCCGCACGTTGGGCTTTCCGTGGCTCGCGCTGATGATCGTTGTGGCGGAACTGGCGATTGTGGTGTCGCGCTTTGTCTTCTCTTACGAACAGGCGATGATGGGCGATCTGGTCCGCTATTGGTACGCCGCGCTGTTCCTGTTTGCTTCGGCCTATACCCTGTTCGAAGACGGCCACGTCCGCGTCGATGTTCTCTATGCCGGGTTGGGCCGCACAACCAAGGGGTTCCTGAATGCCTGGGGCTCGATCCTGCTGGGGATGTCCACGGCATGGGTCATCATCTACATCGGTTTCAACGGCAAAACCTCGATCATCAACAGCCCTGTGATGAACTTTGAAGTGACCCAATCGGGCACTTCGGGCATGTATGTAAAATACCAGATGGCCGCCTTTCTGGGTATCTTTGCCATCACAATGCTGATCCAGTTTGTCAGCTATTTCTTTGAATCCGTTGCCGATTGGCGCGACGAAAAGGGGCATCGCAACGTTGTCCCCGTAGCCCACTAAGCAGGAGCGGCAAACATGGAACTTTTCTTTCTGGCTATGCTGGTCCTGATCATGGCAACAGCCCTTGGTTCGGGCTATCCGGTTGCCTTTGCGCTGCCCGGCTCTGCGGTGATCACCATTGGCGCGGCGGCTCTTGCCGGCCACCTTTTTGAAGGCAGCACCGATGCGTTCTTTCACAGCGGGGGGCCGCAGCAATGGCTGTCAGCAGGCGTAACCAACCTGCGGGGTGTCTATTGGGAGGTCGAGAGGGATACGCTCATCGCCATCCCGCTTTTCATTTTCATGGGCATTATGCTTCAGCGGTCCAAAATTGCCGAAGACCTGCTGGTTACCATGGCGCAGTTATTCGGCCCTGTACCCGGTGGTTTGGGCATCTCGGTCGTCTTTGTGGGTGCGCTTCTGGCTGCAACTACGGGGATTGTGGGCGCGACGGTTGTGGCAATGGGCCTGATCTCCCTGCCTGCGATGCTACGCAACAACTATTCACCGTCATTGGCGACCGGTACGATCGCGGCCTCGGGCACCCTGGGACAAATCATTCCGCCCTCTATCGTCCTGATTATTTTGGCCGACCAACTGGCGTCTGCGACAGATCAGGCCTCTACCGCACGCAAGGCCCTCTATAAGGAAGCAACCGGCGAACTCTCCATGCCGTCAGCTTTTGATGTTGCATCCACCTCTGCGGGTGAAATGTTCCTTGGCGCGCTCATTCCGGGTCTCGTACTTGTGGGGCTCTACATGCTCTACATCCTGATCTACGCGATTATTAATCCCAAGGCCGCGCCTGCGGTGAGCATGGGCGGCAGATTTGATGCGAGTTTCTGGGGCAAGGTTGCCCTGACTCTGGTCCCGCCACTGACCCTGATCTTTCTTGTGCTGGGTTCCATCCTGACCGGCGTTGCCACCGTCAACCAAGCGGGCGCGATCGGCGCTGCCGGCGCCATGATGATGGCGGGTTACCGCCTGAACGAAGGCGGCGGCAAGCTTACCTTCGTCCCTGCGATCATCGGTATTCTGGCACTGGCGCTCTTGGCCTATTGTCTCTCGACCTATGAAATGAACCTCAAATCAATCGACACCCCGGAGGACGTCTTTGGCATCCGGCTGGGCCTGTTGGCGACGGGACTTCTGCTCATCTCCATTGTCTGGAGCGGCATTCGCGTGCTGCGCATCGAGCATACCCTGCAAGGCGTAATGCTGGAAACAGCCAAGACCACTTCACTGGTCTTTATCATCCTTTTGGGTGCGGCCATGCTGACGGCCGCCTTCCGCGCCTTTGGCGGCGAAGAACTGGTGCGCGATTTCCTGATCTCCCTTCCCGGCGGTTTCTGGAGCCAGTTCATCATCGTGATGGCAGTGATCTTTGTGCTCGGGTTCTTTCTGGATTTCATCGAAATTGCTGTGGTCGTGGTACCGATTGTTGCACCGATCCTGTTGGCGGACCCTTCCGCAAACATCACTGCAGTCTGGTTGGGCGTGATGATTGGTCTGAACATACAAACTTCCTTCCTGACACCACCATTCGGCTTTGCGTTGTTCTATCTGCGTGGTGTGGCCCCGGCAGTGGTAAAGACCGTATCGATGTACAAGGGCGTTATTGTGTTCATCGGATTACAGCTGACCGCTCTGGCCATTGTCGGCCTCTACCCGCCGCTGGTGAACTATTTGCCAAACCGAGTGTCGTTCCTTTCTGAGACCGCACCGCCACCACGCAATCCGAAACTGCAGTATTGCATCGAGGAATATGTCGGCACCCAGATCACGGGGAGCGGATCCCTCAGCCTTGCTTTGGCAAGCATAAAGGACATCGACCTAACCGTCCTGCCGTCGGACATGTCCAAGGATCTGACCAAGGGGTTCGAAAGCGCTGAAACTGCAAGGGGCATGCTTCAGGAAGCGTTCACCGCCGAAGACGCAGTTAACGCCGCTGCAGCCGAATATCGTCCGCAGCAGATCGTCGTGCGCCGCATTGAAAAGGAAATCCGTCTCATCGAGGAAGAGGCCGACGGTCTGAAGCTTCGCATCAGCCGGTTGCGCAGTGAAGCAGAAGCCAAAGAGCGCGCACGCCTTGAGGAACGCCGCAATGGTATGCTTGCGCAAATCGAGGGTTTGCACGCAAGCATTCCTGCCGGTTGGGAAGAGGTTCACGCGAATTTTGCCAAGTTGACGAATACCGAACAAAAGGCACGCACCACATATCAGCGTCAGGCCGATGCAGCATGGGAAGCACCCGGTGAGGTAATGGCCGTGCTCGATTCCAATGCCGATTTCGCGGCGCTTGAGCAGGAATTACGCGATCTGCGTGTGTTCATCGAAACCACACCGGAGGCTGATGCATTTGAAACCGTCGACGCGCTTGAGGACAAGTTCAACGATGTCGAAGGCGCTGGCGACATCAAGGCGGCGCTGGGCAAGGCGGAACGCGCGCTCAAGGACAAGCGGAACCCTGACCGGGTGGCGGCACTCGCGGAATACGACAAGGCGCTGGATGAATACGAGGCGCAGGCCACATGGCGCGCCGATGCAGACGCCGCTTTGCGCCCAC
>JBARUV010000016.1:0-14578 GCA_049645905.1 Sulfitobacter sp. | reverse complement strand
GATCCGGACGATCCCCGCGATCTGTTCGGAATGTTGCAGCGCGCAAAGGCGTAAGCCGCTTTCGGGGGCGGGGCAGATGTCCCGCCCCGTTTAGCCGCCGCGCGTGACATCCACCCCGTAGAGCCAGTCAAACGCCCCGATCATCCGCCCCGGCATCACCTTGCTGCCCAATCGCAGGCCCATGTGGGTTGCCGTGCGCAGCAGGCCGGGGCGAAGGTGATAGCGTTTCGCATTGCCCGCCGCTGCGCGAACGACACGGGCAACGCGGGACCGGCGTGCATTCTGATAGCGGTCGGCCCACTCCGCGCCGCCCCGCGCAACCATGTCGGCCAGAACCCAGGCATCTTCCAGCGCCATGTTCGCACCCTGCGCCAGAAACGGCAGCATCGGATGCGCGGCATCCCCCAACAAGGCCACCCCGCCGTCATGCCATCGGTTTGCGACAGGATGCAGGTGCAATCCCCAGACAGACGTTTCTTTTACCGCCGCGATCATTTCGCCTGCGCGGCCACCAAATTGGGCAAATGCCGTCTTGAGGGTGGCGGGATCATCAGTGTGATGCCAGCCCTCATCGGTCCAGTCCGCGCGTTCCTCCACGGCGACCAGATTGACCAGCCGCCCGCCCCTGAGCGGATAACTGACCAGATGGCGGCCCGGCCCCATTGTCACATGTGCTTCGGCCGGGTGCTTGAACGTGTTGGGCACAATCGCCCGCCACGCCACCTGCCCAGAGAATTGGGCGGTGTCTGCGCCATTTAGCGCCGTACGCGCAACAGAATGCAGGCCGTCTGCGGCAACGACCAGCTTGGCGCGTCGCGTTGTGCCGTCACTCAGTTGGACCTGCGGCAACACGCCCGGATGTACCGAAACAACCTGTGTGCCCAAGTCAAAGGTGACGTTTGCGCGTTTTGCAGCACCTGCAAGCACATCAATCAGATCTGCGCGGTGCACAAAGTAATAGCGCTGCGTGTCGTTCAGCCGCGTCAGATCAAGCCGCGCAACCGGTGCGTCGCCCTTGCTGTCTTTCAATAGAACGGCCTGCCCGCGCACCGCTTCCTTCTGGCGCAAAGCAGTTTCGACCCCCAAAGCACGCAGAACAGCAAGGCCATTGGGGCTGATCTGCAGGCCGGCGCCGACTTCGCTCAGCTTTTGGGCGCGCTCCAGCAATGTGACTGCGATACCGCGCTGCCCCAAAGCGGCGGCAACCGCCAGCCCGCCGATCCCGCCTCCCACAACAATTGCATTCGAAATTGCCATACGGCCCTCTCAACAACAAAACGCCGAGGCATCTGCCCCGGCGTTTTGTAAAACCACTTCAAGAACCACTTAGTCGTCGCGGTGAACTTTTTCGCGGCGCTCGTGCTTTTCCTGTGCCTCGAGGCTCATCGTGGCGATGGGCCGCGCATCAAGCCGCTTGAGCGAAATCGGTTCACCGGTCACCGAGCAATAGCCGAACTCACCCTCGTCAATCCGGCGCAGGGCCGCATCAATCTTGTTCACCAGCTTGCGCGCACGATCACGGGTGCGCAACTCAAGCGCCCTGTCGGTTTCCTCGGAGGCGCGATCATTCACATCCGGAATGTTGCGCGTTCCGTCCTGCAGCCCTTCAATCGTGTCACGGCTGCCGGCCAACAGGTCCGCGCGCCAGTGCAGCAGTTTGCGCCTGAAATAGGCTACCTGTTTCTCGTTCATGAACGGTTCATCAGCAGCAGGCGTATAGTCGTCTTCCAGAAAAGATTCCTGTTTCATCTTCATCTCCCCAATGGCGTTATCATCTGGCATATGAGGCCTTCTCCTACGCGGGATTGCTCCCTGCCGCCGCGTTTACCGCAGGCTTTACACATTGTCACTACACAATCCCTGTGATTTTAGGGTAAAGGCAAATGGATGAACCACGCGACGTGAGAGGTTGAAACTAAAATGAAATTTCAAGGCACCGCAGATTATGTAGCGACCGATGACCTCACGATTGCGGTCAATGCCGCTGTCACACTCGAGCGACCCCTACTCGTTAAGGGCGAACCGGGGACGGGAAAGACCGAATTGGCCAAACAGGTGTCCGCCGCCCTTGGACTACCTATGATTGAGTGGAACATTAAGTCTACTACCCGTGCGCAGCAGGGTCTCTATGAATACGACGCCGTCAGCCGGTTGCGGGACAGCCAGTTGGGCGAAGAACGCGTGCATGATGTGGCCAACTACATCCGCAAGGGAAAGATGTGGCAGGCCTTTGAGGCAGACCAGAAAGTGGTGCTGCTGATCGACGAGATCGACAAGGCCGACATCGAATTTCCCAACGACCTGCTGCAGGAACTCGATAAGATGGAGTTCTTTGTCTATGAGACCGGCGAGACCATCAAGGCGCGTCACCGTCCCATCGTGATCATCACCTCCAACAATGAAAAAGAGCTGCCGGATGCTTTCTTGCGCCGCTGCTTTTTCCATTACATCCGGTTCCCTGAGATGGAGACCCTCAAGCAAATTGTCGAGGTTCACCATCCGGGCATCAAACAGGCGTTGCTGACGACCGCCCTCACCCAATTCTACGAGATCCGCGACCAGAAGGGGCTGAAAAAGAAGCCGTCGACCTCTGAAGTTCTCGATTGGTTGAAGCTGCTTCTGGCTGAGGACATGGACGCCGCTGATCTCAAAAAGGACGGTGCGTCTTCTTTGCCCAAACTGCACGGTGCCTTGCTGAAAAACGAACAGGACGTACATCTGTTCGAACGGCTCGCGTTCATGGCGCGTTCCCAGCGCTAGAACCGCCCTTAAACCCGTCGGAAACGCCGCCTTTTTGTCACAAAGGCGATCCTAAATCCGTGTCTGCCCTGATTGCCCAATATTTGCCTTAATTGCTCCCTAGCAAGGGCGTGATGAGAGGCGGAAAGACCTTAATTCAAAGGCTCAAAAAAGGGCAGGCAGGCAATGAATTCGAGCAAACCCGCAGTTTCTGCTGGCAATGTGTATTTGCGCAATGTCTCCGATCCGTCGGTCCAAGGTGTTGGAAACAAAGGGCTCTGTCTGTGAAGGCGCGCGTGGTCCTGCCGCTTTTGATGGTGCTGAATGCCTGTGTGCCCGCATCCCAGCCATCCACATTTCAAGGTGATGTTGCGACCCGCGCCATAACTTCGCAAAGCACCCTGCCCCCGATGAAGAATTTCGGTGCCAGCCGGCCAAGCCTGCCGGTGCGGTCCAACAACGATCTGGCGCTCGATTTCATCGAACTGTCCTTTCAGATGGAAAGTGGCCGTGATCTCGCGACGCTGACCCGCTTTGAAGGGCCCATCACCATACGGGTGACGGGCAATCCACCTGCCACGCTGGGTGCAGATCTGAAACGCCTGATTGCACGCCTGCGCGCGGAAGCGGGGATCGACATCAGCTATACGACCCAGACTGATGCCAATATCACCATTCAGGCCGTGAGCCGCGCGGAAATCCAGCACGTGCTGCCACAAGCCGCCTGTTTTGTGGCACCCAACGTCAGCACGCTTGCGGAATACCGCCGCGCGCGCCGTCATCTGAAAACCGACTGGGGGATTCTCGACCAGCGCCGCAACATTGCGATTTTCCTGCCCAATGACGCGAGTCCGCAAGAAGTCCGTGATTGTCTGCATGAAGAAACCGCGCAAGCACTTGGCCCGCTCAACGATCTCTATCGCTTGCCCGACAGTGTTTTCAACGACGACAATGTCCACACGGTGCTGACCGGTTTCGACATGATGATCCTGCGCGCCTATTATGACCCGGCACTGCATTCGGGCATGTCGCGCGGTCAGGTCGCTACCGCATTGCCCGCCATTTTCGCGCGTATCAATCCACGGGGCAACAGTGCACCGGGCCGTTATGCCACCCGCACCCCGCGCGGTTGGAGCACGGCAATCCAGACCGCCCTGGGTCGGTCCATCCCGCCTGCCAGCCGCCTGAAGGCAGCGAACGAGGCGGTCCGCATCGCCACAATAATGGGCTGGCATGACCATCGCCGCGCCTTTGCCCATTATGCGATGGGCCGCGTTTTGCAGGGCAGCGCGCCGGATGCCGCCCACAAACAATATATCCTCGCAGACCAGTATTATGCGCAGACCCCCGGCACCCGTCTGCACCGCGCCTATGTCGCCACACAGCTGAGCGCCTATGCCGTCAGTCAGGGTAAAGGGGCAGAAGCCCTCGCGCTTATCGGGCCCCACATCGAAATCGCCAGTGTGCATGAAAATGCGGCCCTGCTGGCCACGCTCCTGCTGCTGCGCTCCGAAGCACTCGAGCTTGAGAACCGCCCCGCCGAGGCAAGCAGCGTCAGGCTGGACAGCATCGGCTGGGCACGTTACGGGTTTGGCCCTGACTGGGCTGTGCGGGCCAAACTGCAAGAGATTGCATCCCTGAACCCGCGCAAAGGATAAGCGGAAACACAATCATGATCGTAATTTTTCTGGCGCTGGCGGGTGCCTGCATTGGCGGCTTCACTGCCAAGAAGCGCGGCGGCAACCGCAAGGATATTGCCCAATATGCAGCCGGTTACGGGTTGGCATTCATCATTGTCGGGATGATTCTGACAGTGCTGGTGGATCGCCTTTTCGTGGGCTAGACTGGTCACATGTTTCTACCTTTTTTTGATCAGCTGCGCGCCCACAAGGTCCCCGTCTCCATGCGGGAATTTCTGGCGTTTCTGGATGGTATGGCTGCGGGCATCGCCACCTACGACGTTGAGGCGTTCTATTACCTCGCCCGCGTGTCGATGGTCAAAGACGAACGCAACATCGACAAATTCGATCAGGCCTTTGCGGCTGCGTTTAAAGGGTTGGAAAACATAACGTTAGACGACGTTCTTGAAGCTGTTGAAATTCCGCAGGACTGGCTGGAAAAGATGGCTGAAAAGCATCTCAGCCCCGAGGAAAAAGCCGAAATCGAAGCTTTAGGAGGCTTCGATAAGCTGATGGAAACGCTCAAGAAACGTCTTGAGGAACAAAAGGGCCGACATCAGGGCGGTAACAAATGGGTCGGCACGGCGGGCACCTCGCCGTTTGGCGCCTACGGCTACAACCCCGAAGGCGTCCGGATCGGCCAGAACGAAAGCCGTCACCAGCGTGCCACAAAGGTCTGGGACAAGCGCGAATTCAAAAATCTGGACGACACCGTCGAACTGGGGACGCGCAACATCAAGGTTGCTTTGAAACGCCTGCGCCGCTGGGCACGTGACGGCGCACAGGAAGAACTCGATCTGGGCGGCACCATCCGGGCCACCGCCGAACACGGCTATCTTGATGTAAAAACCCGCCCCGAACGGCGCAATGCCGTCAAGGTCCTGCTGTTTCTCGATGTTGGCGGCTCAATGGACCCGCATGTCAAAATCGTGGAGGAATTGTTCAGCGCGGCCAAATCCGAATTCAAGCATTTTGAATACTTCTATTTCCACAATTGCCTTTACGAGGGCGTGTGGCGCGACAACCGCCGCCGCTGGGATGCGCAGATGTCGACACAGGAAATTCTGCGCACCTACGGTCCTGATTATAAATGTATTTTTGTCGGTGACGCCTCAATGTCTCCCTATGAAATCGCTTATCCCGGCGGGGCAAACGAACATTGGAATGCCGAAAGCGGTGCCACATGGCTGACCCGTGCGCGCGACCAGTGGAAGTCAAGCCTCTGGATCAATCCGGTTCCTGAAAAGTACTGGCCCTATACCCAATCAATCCAGATGATTCAGGAAGTGTTCGGCGCCGATGCCATGATTCCAATGACGTTAGAAGGCTTGAGCCGCGGCATGCGTACACTGACACGTTAAACCGCTTGATCTGTCGGGCAGCACCCATAAGCTGCCGCCATGTCAAACGCCCCTGTTACCCATATTGATCCCGTCGCTTTTCTTGCTGATCCTTATCCGGCCCTGGCCCGGATGCGGCGCGATGATCCGATCACCTATGTGCCCCAGCTCGACGCGACTCTCATCACGCGCCGTGATGATATCCACCGCGAGGAAAAGCGCACCCATGTGTTCTCTTCCCTGCAACCTGACGGGCTGATGACGCGGTTGATGGGCGAGAACATGATGCGCAAGGACGGCGACGCGCATATGGTCGAACGGCGCGCATTGTTTCCGGCCCTGAGCCCCCGAACGGTCGCGGATCACTGGAACCCGATCTTCGAGGCTGCCACAAGAACGATCCTTAAAGATTTGATAAAAAAGGACACTTTCGATCTTGTTGCTGATTTTGCGATGCCGGTTTCCGCCGCGGCCCTCAAGGCCATCACCGGCCTGAGCGAGATGTCGCATACCGAAATGGACCGTGTCAGCCAGCACATGATCGACGGCTGCGCCAATTACGCCGGGGATGCAGAAACAGAGGCGCGCTGCCATGCCGCCACCGCCCTGATTGATGCCCACATCGACCGGATGCAGGCCGGCCCGCCCGTCAAAAGCGCGCTGGCGGTGATGCTTGATGCGGGCCTCCCGATGGCGGCCGTGCGCGCCAATATCAAGCTGGTGATCTCGGGCGGGCAGAACGAACCGCGCGATGCGATTGCAGGCACTGTCTGGGCGCTGTTGAACCATCCCGCGCAGTTGGACAGGGTCCGCAGCGGCAAGGCGTCTTGGCAGGACGCCTTCAGCGAATATGTCCGCTGGCAAAGCCCGATCGGCATGTCACCCCGCCTTGTCGCGCAGCCCGATTCGATTGACGGCATCACCTTTGACACCGGTGATCGCGTGTTTTTGATGTTCTCCTCGGCAGGCAGGGACGACGCGCATTTTGACAATCCCGAGGCCTTTGACATCACCCGCAACACCACCCCCGCCATCCCGTTCGGCGCGGGTCCGCATTTTTGTGCCGGTGCCGCCGCGTCGCGCTGCCTGATCACAGAAATTGCTCTGCCGTTGTTGTTTGACGCCCTGCCCGACCTGCGCCTGAACGGTCCCGTGCCATTTCAAGGCTGGGCGTTTCGCGGGCCCTTGTCCGTGCCTGTGGCGTGGTAATTGTGGTGTCGCTGTGCGAATAGCCCCATCGTCCCTTGCCCCCCGCGCACAGCCCCCCATATTGAGCGCATGATCCGTGTGCTCCCCATCCTGCTGGCCGTTCTGTACGGCTTTGCGATGTATCGCTTTTCCGCGTGGCGCACAGCCAGGGAACTGGATGCGAAATCGACCGAACTCATGGATCCCGCGCTCAAGAACATGAGCAACAAGATGGCGCGCGCGTTGGATATTCCGCGCATCAAGGTGAACATTTACGAGATTGATCCGGTGAACGGACTGGCTGCCCCGGACGGGCGTATTTTCATCACCCGCGGTTTTTACAACCGGTTCAAATCAGGCGAGGTTACAGCCGAGGAGTTGGCCAGTGTGATCGCGCACGAGTTGGGTCATGTGGCCTTGGGACATTCACGCCGCCGGATGATCGATTTTTCCGGCCAGAACGCTGTGCGCACGGTATTGATGATGGTGCTTGGCCGTTTTATCCCCTTCGTCGGGCCATGGATCGCCAACATGCTGGTCACTTTGTTGGCTGCGCGGCTCAGCCGCACCGACGAATACGAGGCGGACGCCTATGCCGCGGCTCTGCTGACCAAGGCAGGGATCGGGGTCGCCCCGCAAATCTCGCTGTTTGAAAAGCTTGAGGCATTGACCCAGACCAATCATGGCACAGCACCTGCTTGGCTGTTGAGCCACCCCAAAACAGCAGAGCGGGTGGCGCATTTGCGCGGACTACAGCAGAAGTGGGAAAGTTAGGTCGTCAAAGCCTTGGCCAGACGTGGCAGGCGCGCCTTTTTCATCAGGGCGCGCATGTCCCAATGCTTGCCTGAGAGGGCGCGTGCGGTGCTCAGGATATTTTGTGCGACCTGTTGCAACACATCTGAATGATCCGGCCAAAGGGTCATCAGATAGCTATCCGGATCAACACGCGTCAGGCCTTCTTGTGCCAGTATCCCACGGGGAAAATCTTTGGCATTCAGGGTCATGATCGTGTCTGCACTTGCATCGACCGCCACAGCCAGAACATGAATGTCATTCTCATCCGGCAACCACAGGCGCGCTTCCAGGCCCGGTGCCTCCGGCCGCTCTGCCTTGGGCCAGGCGCTGCGCACCAGCGCCACTTCGGCGCGTGCCTGCATTTCGCCCTCCGGACCCATCTTGCGGGCCGCACGCGCCCATTCTTCCAGAATACGGGTCGACCAGATTGGTTCAAAAAGCCCTGCCGCCGCCGCGCCCAGTACCACTTCGCGCATCACCGTCGGGTAGAGTACGCAGGCATCTATCAGGATGCGCGCCACGGGTCTTATAACCGGAAGAACAACGATTTCAGATAGCCGCTTTCGGCCAGTTGCGGCAGTTGCGGATGGTCCGGTCCGGCAAAACCTGTATGCAACAAGACGCCACGTCGCCCGCCGCGCCCGATTCCACGCACGCAGGCCGTACGGAAGGCTGCAAGATCAGCGGCATGGGAACACGAACACAGGCCCAGAATACCACCCTCAGCGACCAGCGGGGCTGCGAGGCGCGCGATACGTTCATAGGCACGCAGCCCTGCGTCCAAGGCATTGCGTGACGGGGCAAACGCCGGTGGATCGCAGACCACAAGATCGAATTCTGCTCCCTCTGCGCGCAAGGCTGTCAGAGTGTCAAACGCATCGCCCTGACGCGTTTCAAAACGGTCGCTGCACCCCATCGCCTGCGCGCCACCGTTGGCCAACTCCAGCGCAGGCACCGAAGAATCAACAGCAAGCGCACTGGTTGCTCCCGCAGCAAGAGCAGCAAGGGAGAACCCGCCAACGTGGGCAAAGACATCCAACACCCGCGCGCCCCGCGCAAATTGCGCGGCAAAGGCATGGTTCGGGCGCTGGTCATAGAACAAGCCGGTCTTTTGCCCGCCTGTGAGGTCCGCCATGTAGAGTGCACCATTCATCGGCACCGGGATCGCCGCTTCGGGTGCACTGCCTGCCAGAACGGCGGAGACATCGTCCAGCCCTTCCAACGCGCGGGTGCGTCCGCCAGCGTTTTTCAGAACGTTGCTCACGCCTGTCACTTTGACCAGAACGTCGCAAATTGTTTCAAGCAGGGCGTCGGCCCATGCGGCGTTGGGCTGGATCACGCAGGTATCCCCGAACCGGTCCACCACCACGCCGGGCATACCATCCGCTTCGGCATGGATCAGGCGGTAATAAGGCGCGTCGTACATCTTTTCGCGCAGGGCAAGGGCACGCGTGATACGTTCCTCGAACCATGCATGATCCAGCACCGCCGCCGGATCGGCATCCAGCATCCGCGCCGCGATCTTGGACATCGGATTGACCGCAACCAATCCCATCGGCTGGCGCGCGCTGTCTTCCAACTGCGCCAATGTGCCGGGGGCAAGGTTCTTGGTGCGCCGGTCGAGCACCAGTTCGTTGCCATAGACCCAGGGAAAGCCGTGGCGCACGGCGCGGGCATTTGCCTTGGGCAGCAGGCGCACAACGGGCTGGGTTTCGGGGCTTTGGCTGTCGGGGGTGTGTGTATCTTCGCTCATTCGATCCCTCTAGTGGTTTCCGGCGCATTACGGAAGGGGCATACCGCTTAGTTTCGCGGCCTGCTGCGCCACCCGCCCCGGCGGCGCGGGGCGGCCATGCCCACGAGACCCTCCTTGAGAACCCCGCTCATCGGGTGATCCGGCGCTTCTGTGGCGTATTGCTCCAGCAGCGCACGGATCGCTGCAGCGGTGTCCCGCTCGACAGGAAGGCTTAGCGCCCAATCAAGGAAAATGGACCGGCATTCCGGTTTGGTGATCCCGTCAATGCGATAGGATTCATAGATCAGCCCCTTGGGATCACTTTCATCGCCTTTGGTCATGCGCTTTCCTCTGTATCAAATGGTGCCAGAACCCTGTCGATAATTTCTGCGGCATCCGCATATGTCTGGGCCAAATACGCCTCCAACTCCTCAATCGTGTCGCAGCCAAGTGTGCGGCACAGATAGGCCGCCCCCGCTTGTCCCAATGCGTCACTGTCCAGCGGTGTAGCGGAAAGCAATCGCGACGCACACTGTAATGCCCAACACAAGCGATAGGCCTGCGTCAACACCGCCTGATCCTGCGTCACCAGCAGCCCGTTCTTATGCGCGGCACGCAGCCCCTCTACTATATCGCGAGCGCCCTGTCCGGCGAGCAAGGCACCAGCCTGCGCGAACAATTCGATGTCCTGCAAACGGCCCGCGCCGATCTTGGCATCCCAGACCCCGGCTGAGGATTTGGCCGCGCCGATCTTGCGCCGCATTTCGGCGACCTGTCGCAACACTTTTGACTTTTCGCCCGTCTGTGACAAAATTTTGCCTCGCAATGCATCCACATCGTTTGCCAGTGCTTCAGGCCCTGCAATCACCGCCGCCCGCGTCAGGGCCAGATGTTCCCAGACCCATGCTTCATTGCTTTGATAGTGCTCAAAACTGGACAGGCTGGTGGCCACAGGCCCCTGATTGCCCGACGGACGCAGGCGCATGTCGATCTCGTAAAGCCGCCCTTGCGCCATCGGAGCGGTCATGGCCGTAATCATCGCCTGCGTCAGACGCGCATAATAAAGGCGTGTCGCCAACGGGCGTGGCCCGTCCGAGGTATCCACCCCTTCGGGATCATAAATAACGATCATATCCAGATCGGATGTTGCCGTCAGCCGCCCCGCCCCCAATGACCCCATGCCCACCAATGCAGCACCACGCCCCGGGGGTGGCCCGTGCCGTGTTGCGAATTGCGCCGTGACCACCGGCCAGAGCGCGCGCAAGACCGCTTGCGCCAGATCGGCGTATTGCGCACCGGCCGTCGCCGGATCAATCAGGCCCCGCAACAAGTGGACGCCGATGCGGAAGTGCCATTCCCGCGCCCAGCGGCGGGCACCATCCAGACGCGCCTCGTAATCGGCCTCTGCTGCGAGGGCGCTGTCCAGCGCGTCGGTCAACCCATCCGCACCCGGCCACTCGGAAAAAAAATCACCGCCTATAACCGCATCAAACACCCGCGCATTGCGGGACAAATGTGTGGCAAGCGCGGGCGAGGTGCTGACAACGTCGATCAGCAGGTCCGCCAGTTGAGGATTTGCCTTGAGCAGCGAAAAAAGCTGCACCCCTGCTGGCAACCCTTGCAGGAAACCGTCAAACGCCAGAAGCGCCTCGTCCGGCTTGGCCGCTGTGGCAAGACGTTCGAGAAGTTCGGGTTTGAGACGTTCAAACAGTTCCGCTGCACGAGCAGAGCGCAGAGCGGCGTAGCTATGCCAGCGCGCGACCACTTTTGCATCAAAGGCATGGGTCTCCTCCGCCGGTTGCGCAGGGGTACGTGAGGCGGCAAAGAATCCTTCGGTGATTTCATGCACCGCCGTAAGGCGCCCATGCAAGTCGGCCTTGAGCGCGTCGGTATCCATATCAACCA
This sequence comes from Sulfitobacter sp., assembly GCA_049645905.1. GTDB lineage: Bacteria > Pseudomonadota > Alphaproteobacteria > Rhodobacterales > Rhodobacteraceae > Sulfitobacter. Next base: position 3,200 of record JBARUV010000016.1, on the reverse strand, counting down.
TGCAGGCCAGCCGGTCAAAACCCGCGTTCGTCTTGGGCAAGGTATGGGTCTGTGCATCCCGCACCATTTGCAGCCGATGCTCGATGCTGCGGTGGGCACGGTAATGATCTGTCAGTGCGAGCGCCGTTTCGTCCGGCACCCAACCCTTGTTTGCCAGCACACCCAGCCCCTCAACCGTGCCGCGCCGCCGCAGATCAGGGTCGCGCCCGCCGGAAATCAGCTGGCGGGTCTGGGTAAAGAACTCAATCTCGCGGATGCCGCCCCGCCCCAGCTTCATGTTGTGGCCCGCCAGCGTGATCGGCCCGCCGAGCCCCTTATGGGCGCGGATCGCAAGGCGCATGTCGTGCGCATCCTGAATCGCCGCGAAATCAAGGTGCCGGCGCCACACGAATGGCCGCAGGGTTTCGAGGAAATGCCCCCCCGAAACGCTGTCTCCGGCGCAGACACGCGCCTTGATATAGGCAGCACGTTCCCAAGTGCGCCCCAGACTCTCATAGTATGCTTCTGCCGCTGCCATCGCCATGCACACCGGCGTCACCGCCGGATCGGGCCGCAACCGCAGATCGGTCCGAAACACGTACCCGTCACCGGTGATATCATTCAGTAACCCGCTCATCTGCCGGGTTGCGCGCACGAATGCACTGCGCGCATCGTGAAAATCATCCCGCTCAAATCGCGTTTCGTCAAACAGACAGATCAAGTCGATATCGGAGGAATAATTCAGCTCGCCCGCGCCCATCTTGCCCATTGCCAGCACCACCATGCCGCAGGCATCTTTCAGGTCATCAAGGGTCATGCCGGGCAATTTTCCGCGCTTGAACTGCGCGCTCAGGCCTGCGCGCAGGGCCGCTTGGACCGCCGCATCGGCATAGTTTGTCAGCGCCGCTGTCACCTGCTCCAGCTCCCACGCACCACCCAGATCGGCCAGCGCCGTAATCAACGCCACACGCCGTTTGCCTTGCCGCAGGTCAACGCCCAGTGTTTCCGACGTATTCTGCGCGGCATCCCTGATTACCGATCCGACGGCTGCTGCGGGATCCTCAACCGCCTGTTCCAGCCATCTGGCCTCGCGCTGCAACAATCCCAGCAGATAGGGCGCGGTTGAGGCTGCCGCGATGGCCAGCGCGCGCACCTCGGGCGGCAATGCGCCCACCATTCCTTGGGCGTCTGCCGCGCGGTCGCTGTGATAGATACGTGGGGTCCGGGTGATAAGATCGGCAAGAGCAATTGTCATGCCCCTAGCATTGCGGCACTACTGCCCCATGAGCAAGAGTCTGAAACGCGTGCGTGCCTGCCTCGAGGCAGCAGGAATTGCCCCCGACATCCGCGAGACCGTGCCTGCGCGCACCGCAGCAGAAGCCGCAACAGCGATTGGCTGCGAGATAGACCAGATCGCGAAATCTATTATCTTTGCGGGAGAAACGTCCGGAAATGCCCTCCTGTTTATTACGGCAGGCGGCAATCGGGTTGATCCGGAGCGCGCGGCAAACCTTGCTGGAGAACAACTGTGCAAGGCAGACGCGGCCCTGATCCGTCAGCAAACCGGCTTTGCCATTGGCGGTGTTGCCCCCCTCGGCCATCTGACGCCACCACGAGGCTGGTTTGACGCGCGATTGCTGGATTTTGAGGTAATTTGGGCCGCAGCGGGCACGCCGCACCATGTTTTTGGCCTTTCCCCGCAAGAAATTATGCGAATTTCCGGTGCGCAAGTCGCTGAATTTAGGTCTATTTCAAAGAAAATGTAAAAAGCATTCACATAACCCCTTGTACAAAGCAGCCGAAACGCCAATCTAGGTAATGTGAAGGCGATTTACATAAGGCCTCTCACACCGGACAGGGCCGCGGATCAGGCCCGCTTTGAAACGAAAGGCTTGACCCCTATGAACACCTACACCCCCGACGCCGGTTATGCGCCCCGCGGTAACTGGTTGTCCCGTTCCGAGGCGTGGCTGGATGACAAAGGCAAAGGCGCCTGGATCGCAGCCATGGTTCTTGGATTTATCTTCTTCTGGCCTGTTGGCCTCGCCCTTTTGATGTACATGATCTGGAGCAAACGCATGTTTTCTGGTAAATCCTGCGCCCGTCGCAGCAAATCCTTCTCGATGACCACCCGCAGCACAGGCAACGCCGCTTTTGACGCCTACCGCGAAGACACACTGCGCCGTCTCGAAGAAGAACAGACCAACTTCGAAAGCTTCCTGACCCGTCTGCGCGAAGCCAAGGACAAGGCCGAATTCGATCAGTTCATGAATGAGCGCGCGAAACGGTCGGACAACGACCCGTCCGAGGCCTGATCGACAGAATACAAGCCAGCAGCGCGTCCCGCCACATGGCCGGGGCGCGCATTCCATATGACAGCGAGAGCATGATGACCCACTTGCCCGATCCCGATACCCAACCCGAATTTTATGAAAACGTCCCCCTCAAGCGCCTTTTGGCATGGCTTGTGGACACGGTGATCATCGTCGTCCTGTGCGTGGTGATCCTGCCCTTTACCGCCTTTACAGGCCTATTCTTTTTTCCGTTCCTGTTGCTGATGGTCGGCTTCGCCTATCGCGTGATAACACTGGCCAATGGCTCGGCCACATGGGGCATGCGTCTGATGGCAATCGAACTGCGCGACGGCAGGGACCGGCCCTTTGATCTGGGGCTCGCGGTGTTGCACACGCTGGGATATACACTTTCAATTGGCACTGCGATCGTGCAGGTTGTTTCCATTGTCCTGATGGCCAGTTCCGCACGGGGCCAGGGCCTGACAGACATGTTCCTCAACACCACGGCGTTGAATCGGCGGCGCCTGCGCTAATTCTGCTGTTAATGGGGCTTTTCTTTTGAGGGCCGGTTGTTATCATTACGGACAGAGAAATCGGAAAATTTATGCGCCATACTCTCCCTCTGACACCGCAGTTCTATGTGACCGCGCCGCAGCCCTGCCCTTATCTGGAGGGCCGGATGGAGCGTAAGCTGTTCACCGCCCTTCAGGGCGAAAATGCCGCCGAACTGAACGACAGCCTGTCAGGTCAGGGTTTCAGGCGCTCGCAAAACGTTCTTTACCGGCCATCCTGTGCCGATTGCGCCTCCTGCCTGTCCGCGCGCATCGATGTCGACGCCTTTTCCCCCAGCCGCAGCCAGAAACGCATTCTGAAACGCTGCAACTCGCTTGAACGCCGCGCAACATCGCCTTGGGCGACCGAAGGGCA
>JBARUV010000015.1:0-6588 GCA_049645905.1 Sulfitobacter sp. | reverse complement strand
CCTGCTCTTTGATTGCCGCAATCGTCGCATCAATTGCAGCTTGGGTTTTCGCAGGTGTGTCCGTGATCAATGTCGGCAGGATCGCCGCACATCCCAGAGACCAATGCGCCCTCGCGATACGGCGCAGTGTTTCCAGGGTCGGAGCATCGTTGAACATGATGCCATCCCCGCCGTTGACCTGCAGATCTACAAAGCCGGGGATGATGATGCCTTCGTCAAGGGCCAGCCTGCTGCCTTTACCGGCGTTCGCCGCGGGCTGGATTGCTGCCGACCCGTCAGCGGTGATCTGCAGAACCACATCGTCATGCAGGCGATGGCCATCGTGAATCCGCGCACCTGTCAGGATAATAGGCGTTTGTGTCATTGGGCAACCTCGCTGAACAAGCGCCGGTCCTTGCGTTCAATCCACGGCACTATGTCAGCATGAAACGCGGCGCAATCAGTAGAACTAAGAGAGGACTGAAACGCCATATGATCGGTATATACCATCGAGGATGCTCCGGTATTGTGTTGGGGCACCCTACGACCGAGCAGAACCCACTTGCAATCAAGTGGGCGCTGTAGGTGCTACCTGAACACCGCTTGCCTCATACCTTCCACAGTGTTCGCTGGTAAAAAACCATGGGAAATCGCTCTAGGACCCATTGTGCTCTTTGGCGGCGGCACTGGTGCACGCGCTTTTATCGCTCAGTTCGATACATAGCCTGCGACCACCTGCAACAGCTTGTAGGCCGTTGCTGCGTCGTTCTCGACCACCGAAAGGAATTCTTCGGCACCGATCCGCAGGCTGGTCAGATCGCTGGCAGCGCGCATATCCAGCGCGCGGGGAACGTTTCGGATCAGACCCAACTCCCCCACCAAAGTGCCCGGTGTCGCGGTAGAAATGAGTCTGTCTTCGCCGTTCTCCCGAGGCAACAGCAGCTCGGCTTCGCCTTCGATAATCAGGTAAGCGCCGCTTGTCGGATCATCATCCTTGTGAAACAAATACTCGCCGGCTTTTGCGGTATCCCAGCGCGCCCCGAAAGCGAGCAATCGCAACTGCTTGCGGTCCAGTCCGTTAAACAGGACGGTGCTTTCCAGCGCGCGCATCTTGCGTGCCTGATCGGCGCTGATTGCGTTTTCGTCCGCGTCAACGGGGCCCTCTGCATCGGTCGAAATGCGTCCCTGCTTCAGATCAAGGTACAGGTCGAAACCTGTGAGATCGTCAAATAGGGGTGCCAGAAAAATCAGGGTTGTGTGGGGTAACAGGGCGCGCATGTTGCGATACATCAGTTCCGTCGCGGCGGCATCGTGGCTGGCAAGGACAGTATCAAGGATCAGAACATCCGGGCGTTTGATCGCGGCGCGGCTCAGGTCCACAGCCTCCGCAATCTGGGCAGGCAAGTTCGCCCCTCCCAAAGCGATTGGCATGTCAAAAACCAGCCCTAACACCAATCCATCCAGCCCCGCAGCGTGAAACACCCCGCTCACCACCGCGCGCACTGCATCACCTTGCCGTCCGGCAGATTGGGATATCCGACCAAACAGCGCATTTTCGAGAACACTCAGACCCGCGACGGGCCGCCCTGCATCCAACGGCGCAAAAAGCTGCTTCATGCTGGCCTGCAATGCTGCACCGTGGGCCTGGCGCATCTGCAAAACCCTCTCCACGATTTCAGCAGGGAAAGAGGGGCCGATTTTTTCGGCCGAGATTGCGAACGGCACAATCAGCAAACCCGCCTTTTCCGCCTCACTCAAACCCGCGTTATTGCCCTGTTTGGCGATCAGAGCCACGGCGTTTTCATAGGTGGCCACGTCCAGCCCCAGTTTTCGGAACAACGGGTGATCAGTGCCATCCAGACCAAAGATGCCGCGCAACATTTCAACAACATCGACGGCCAGTTGCATCAGGTCTTCCTCAAGGTCCAACTCGCCAAGCAGTTCCAGAAAACGCGTCTGCTGTGCCAGCAGATCAGCCGTGACATCTCCAAGCGGGGCACTGAACAGCAGGTTATCAACAACCGGAAAGGCCGGATTATATGTGTCAGGATCAAAGGTCCGGACGTGGATATCGAGGCCCGCAGCCGCCAGTCCACGGCTCACATCAGCGCGCAAATCAACAAGGGCGCGAGCCAGTTCCGGGTGGGTTTCCAGATCGAACCGCAGGTCCAGACCGCGCCGCAGCAATGCTCCGGTGCTGCCCATCGCTTTGACCAGATCAAGCAACCAGTCCCGCAATTCGCCCCCATCCGAGACCTGCGCACTTGAGACGTCCAGCCATTCTGCTCCGGGTGTTTCAGGGCTGTTGCCCGCACGTCTGCTCTCGCGCGACAGGTCGGTTTCCACGATGTCGTGAATAGGCTGATAGCGCAGCGGCATCAGGACATTTTCGCCAAGTGTACCCACAAACAGCACGGGCCGTGATGTGGCATGCCCAATACGCGCAGCGATGGTAGCCTGATGCAGACGCGACATATCGTGGCCCGCAATCACCACCCTGCCCGACGTCGGTGTCAGTTCACGGGTCAACAGCGCGCCAAGGGCGCGGCGGTCTTCGTCATTCGGGGCCGTGATCGCAACGGCGCTCCCTGCCGGTATGGTGAGTGACAGGTCTTCAAGTAGGGAATTGCCATCCCCGTCGCGCACCGACACATCGCAAAGCGTGATATCCCCAGCCAGCGACGGAATTTCGCCGGGGTCGCCATCAAACAGGGTGTCGTCGATCATGTCAGGCGGGGCAAACCGTTCGGTGATGATCTGCCAGCGCAGCGCCATATCCTGCGAAAGGGTGTAGTAGTCCAGCAGCTCTTTCCAGGGTGAGCTTAGATCTTTGTAGGCCGCCAATGCCGCCACCAGCGCACCAATGGTGATCTGGCCCTGAATGACGAGATAGCCGCCCAAGGCGTAGAACAGAAACGGGGTAAGCTGCGTAATGAAGTTGTTGAGAAACTTCATAAAGAATTTTTTCTGGAAAATTTCGAACCGTATGAAATACAACCGCCCCAGCCGGTCAGATATCATCGCCATACGATACCGCCAACCGCCGTGGGTGCGCAGGGCCGTTGACCCTGCCGCGCCTTCGCCGATTTCTGCCGCCAGTGCGCGCACTTGCACCACACGCTTCTTGTTCAGCAGATTGATCTGGCGCTGCAACTTCGGGATCAGCCATGCCTGCAGCGGGATCAATGCACAGGCCGCAAGCCCGAACGTGATGCTTTGCGCAAACAGAAATCCCAGGATTGTGAGCATTTGCCCCGCCTGCAACACCGGCTGGGCCACCGCATCGCCCATCAGGCCGCCCATAGGTTCGGATTCTGACGTGACCATCGACACCAGTTCGCCTTGGGAGGTGCGTTGAAAATATGGCGCGGGGAACCGCAGGATGCGGGCAATCAGCGAATAGCGGAACCGGCGCAGCAGGCGTTCGGCCAGCACACCCTTCATCGTGTTGATCCGCATTTTCATCAGCCCGTGAAACAACACCGCAAGCAGGAAAATGCCGCAAAGCGCAAAAAGATAGGTGATCTGTGGCACGGCAAAGCCATAGACGGTCACCACATCACTGCTCGCACCAATGGCATCGTTGATGATGCGCTTGGGCAGTTCCAGTGTCAGGTAGAGCAATGGAAACAGCGTCAGGGTCACAAACAGCAACAATAATTGATCGCGTCTGGAATATTTCCAGATAAAGGCAAAAAGCGAACGTTCTATTTTTGTGGTCCAATGAATCGTGATCGGCGACGTGCCGCACATTCAGGCTTAGCAAGGCCGGGGTGCCTAAATCAAATGGTTTGCCTGCCCGCAATATTTGGGTACACTTTTCCTACCGAAGGAGAATTGCCTTTGACGCAGATATTGCAGACGGCCCTGATTTTAGTTACTCTATTGCTTTTAAAGCATCTTTTCGCAGACTTCTTTCTGCAGACACGGCGCATGATGCGTGATCGTGGCGTGTATCTGCATTTTGGACGGGGCCAGCATGCGGTCCTGCATGGCGGCCTTTCACTCATCTGCCTGCTGTTGGTGGGTGCCCCGCTGTTGTTCACGCTGGTGCTCTGCGTGGTCGAGGTGGTTCTGCATTACCACATTGACTGGGCCAAGGGCCGGCATTCCGACATCACCGGTTTTGGCACAAAGGACGCCGGCTATTGGCGCGCTTTCGGTGTCGATCAGTTTTTGCACCAGATGACTTATGTCGCGATGGTCTGGGCTTGGGTCGTCTGGGCGACCTGATCTGCGAGGCGGCCAATCTATGCAATCGCCCAAGGCCACAACCTCATTCCTTTTGCGCCTTGTCCTTGGATGAGTTCTCCCCCTCAGTGTCCCTTTCTGTTGATGTGGGTTGCCGGTTGATATTGGTCTTTCCGCTCAAGCCTCCCAGCGCGATGTCGGATTTTGATTCCAATGAATTCAGCTCCGCCTCCAGATCCTTGATCTCCGCATCCATTCTGCTGATCACTTCATCCCGCCGCTTTCGCTGAATTTTGATCGCGTTGCGCAGATTTGCCGCACGTTCCTTGCGCATGGCCTCGGGGCGCTCGGCGTCTTCTGCCGATGGCTTCCTTTGAAAAACCTCATCCTGGATGTTTTCGATACGTGCGATCTGGCGTGCAATTTCCTTGTTGATATCCATGGTACACCTCCCGGGTTATGAAATGAAATTGTGATCACCAGCAGGCTCTTCCACAAACGGATTGTAGCCAAGTGGTGGACCACTGGTGACATTGCCTACATACGGGCCTCTCATCCCGTTGAAATCGAATGAAAAATATCCGGGCAGGCTCGCTTTCACGTGGTTGCCCATAACCGTGCATGCACGCCCCAGCAAAACAACGGTTGCAAATCTGTCATCCGGTGAACCAACGAGGTGCATGCAATAGTTGTTGCTGAAGAAAACGCGTTCAAACCGAATGTTGATATTGTCGCTGACCGGGAATTGAGCCAACTGAACCAGCGCACTCGCACCTGTCCCGACGAATTTGTTATCAAGAATCTGGATCGCATAGCCGAGGATGGTTTCAATTCGCCCTAACGCTATCCGGAATTCCAGCAATCCACGCATAATCAGCGCGCGATCCTCGCGTCCAACCTCACGGTTTGTCATATCACTGTAGCTTACAAAGTTGCTCTGCACACGCGCTTCGAGGATCAGATCGCCGTAGATGCCCCATGCCGCTGTAGATGCACCATCGCCGTCAAGCGGGACTCCGGTATCAGTGATCTCATTTCCGTCCACCACAAGTTCACCCGACACCAGAAATGCGCCCAGAGCGACCGAAAGGGAGAGGGCAGAACCCGCGTTCGTGATGCGATTGTTGCAGAACTCGGTTCTGCCAATGGTCTGCAATCCGATGGCACCCAGCCCCCGACAGCCAGCGAGCCGATTGCCCGAGATAGTAGGGCGGGTGTCATCGGTCAAAAATAGACCGACCAGCCCTCCGATCACATCATTGCCTTCAATGCGGGTGTCACGGCCATTCGCGGACACGATACCGCCAAACGCACCCGCGATCGTGTTGTTTTCCAGACGTTGCGCCGATGCGTTCAGCGACAGGATTCCGAACGCTGGAAGATCGTCGACGGTAACAATGTGGTTCGATTGCACCACCGTTCCCGAACATTGCGTAAGCAGGATACCCGTCATCGCTCCTCCGAACTGGTTGTCTCTGGCGATGATGCCGACAGGGGGAACGGCGCTTTCGCTTTCATGCCCGATCTGCAAGCCGATTGCAGGTTGTTCACCGCGTGCCAGGGCCGTGACCTTGTTGTCGGTCACTGTACTGCCGGCCCCCGTAACGCGGATCCCCTGCCCCTGGACCGCAGCGATGACGACATTATTGCCGCGTACGGTACTGAAATCGGACGCAGCATCGATTCCCCGGGCGCGCATGTTGTCATTACCGGTTTGAACGCCGGTCAGAATGGCATTGTCATGGATCATCGTGGCTGCCGAAGCCGACCGCGGCGTTTCAAAAGGGGCATCGTTGACAACGATACCCTGATGCGCACCCAGGATGACGTTCTCCCGGATATGATTTGCCGACGGATTACTGGCAATCCAGATTCCGGTCGAAGCTGGCCCCTGTTCAAGCCCAAGCCCGAAAACCATGCCATTGCGGTTGATTTCGGGCAATGTGGACAGGCCGTTCACGACAATACCAAAATCGGTGTTAAAAATTGCATTGTCGGTTATGCGCGCTCGATCCGTACGCGTCAGTTGGATCGCGATCCCACCCGACGTGCCGGGAAATGGCGATATCCGGCAATCAGAAATGGTCAGATCATCAGCCCCCCCTGCGGAGATGATCGAGGTTGACCCAGCCGTCGGCACACGGGCGAGAAAATCCAGCATCTCGATCCTTATGCTTTGCGCCGCCGTCCCCAATTGCAAAAGCGGCGCAGCACCCTGCAAAATCGCGCCGGGGCTTTCGCCATGCATGTGCACATTGGCGCGATTTAGCGTCAGGGTTCCGGGCACCGGATGCACACCTGCCTTGATACAGATACACCCGCCCTGAGGCGGCAGCGCATTGATGGCGTCCTGAATACTCTCGCCCGGGCGCACAACGATGGTACAGCACCCTTCGCCGACCGGGTCCGGTTGCGGTC
>JBARUV010000014.1:0-3356 GCA_049645905.1 Sulfitobacter sp. | reverse complement strand
AACCTGGACCATGCAGCAGCGCGGGAGACCGTATCGGAAATCGCAGACGCACTCCTTGACCGTTATCTTGGGCGAGAAAACTGAATACTACATTATCCAATCTGTATTTTCGTAGGAGATTGGGACAGGGCCCCAAAAGCAGTCTGGCGATTGGGCTACAATAACGCCCATTGGTTATCCATGTCGCAAGGCGGCTTTGGCCGCACAGCAGGCACTCCGATGCAACCTTCCTCCAATCCACTTGACCCCACCCCCTCAACCTCCTAAACGACCACATCATCACCAGCCCCGGATTCGTCCGGGGCTTTGATGTTGTTCGTATCGTGGGGTGAAACCCCACCCTACGGCCACACCAAACCGGGCACCTACGGGGGCCTATAAACCACAGCCGCCCCAGGCGGCTACACAAGCAAAACGGAAGACAGACAACATGGCACTCAAGTCGTACAAACCGACGACGCCGGGCCAGCGTGGGCTGGTACTGATCGACCGTTCGGAGCTTTGGAAAGGTCGCCCTGTCAAGGCCCTCACTGAGGGACTTAGCAAACACGGCGGACGGAACAACACCGGACGGATCACGATGCGTCGCAAAGGCGGTGGGGCAAAGCGCCTTTACCGTATCGTTGATTTCAAACGCAGCAAGCTGGACATGTCCGCTGTTGTCGCGCGGATCGAATATGACCCGAACCGGACAGCATTTATCGCCCTGATCCAGTACGAAGATGGCGAGCAAGCTTATATCCTTGCGCCTCAGCGTCTGGCCGTTGGTGACAAAGTCATCGCTGGCGCCAAGCAGGACATCAAGCCCGGTAACGCAATGCCGTTCTCTGGCATGCCCATCGGTACGATCATCCACAACATCGAGATGAAGCCCGGCAAAGGTGGTCAGATCGCCCGCGCCGCCGGTACATACGCTCAGTTTGTGGGTCGTGATGGTGGCTACGCGCAGATCCGCCTCTCCTCCGGAGAACTGCGTCTGGTGCGTCAGGAATGCATGGCCACCGTTGGTGCCGTGTCCAACCCCGACAACTCGAACCAGAACTACGGTAAAGCGGGCCGCATGCGCCACAAGGGCATCCGCCCCTCTGTGCGTGGCGTCGTGATGAACCCGATCGACCACCCGCACGGTGGTGGTGAAGGTCGTACTTCCGGTGGTCGTCACCCGGTTACCCCATGGGGCAAGCCGACAAAGGGTGCCAAGACACGTAACAAGAACAAAGCGTCCAGCAGGCTTATCGTCCGCTCACGGCACGCCAAGAAGAAGGGGCGTTAATTTATGTCTCGTTCAGTATGGAAAGGTCCTTTTGTTGACTCGTATGTCCTCAAAAAGGCCGAAGCATCGCGTGAGAGCGGTCGGAATGAAGTGATCAAGATCTGGTCGCGTCGCTCCACCATTCTTCCGCAGTTTGTTGGCCTGACATTCGGTGTCTACAACGGTCACAAGCATATCCCTGTCAACATCAGCGAAGATATGATCGGTCAGAAGTTTGGTGAGTATTCGCCAACACGGACCTATTACGGTCATGCCGCCGACAAGAAGGCGAAACGCAAATGAGCAAGGATAAGAATCCCCGCCGCGTGGCAGACAACGAAGCACGTGCAAAACTGCGCATGCTGAAGACGTCGCCGCAGAAACTGAACCTCGTTGCTGGCCTGATCCGCGGCAAGAAGGTGGAACGTGCCCTCACGGACCTGACCTTCTCCAAAAAGCGGATCGCGCAGGATGTGAAGAAATGCCTTCAGTCTGCGATTGCCAACGCCGAGAACAACCACAACCTTGATGTGGACGAGTTGATCGTAGCCGAGGCCTATGTTGGCAAGAACCTGACACTCAAACGCGGTCGCCCGCGTGCACGTGGCCGGTTCGGCAAGATCATGAAGCCATTTGCCGAAGTCACAATCGTCGTGCGTCAAGTTGAGGAGCAAGCATAATGGGTAACAAAGTAAACCCGATCGGTATGCGTCTGCAGGTCAACCGCACCTGGGACAGCCGCTGGTACGCCGACACGAAGGACTACGGTGATCTTCTGCTTGAAGACCTCGCCATCCGTGCCTTTGTCAAAGAAGAGTGCAAACAGGCGGGTATTTCCCGTGTGATCATCGAGCGTCCGCACAAGAAGTGCCGTGTGACGATCCACACTGCCCGTCCCGGTGTCATCATCGGCAAGAAGGGTGCAGACATCGAAGGTCTGCGTCAGAAAATTGCCAAGATGACCAAGTCGGATTTGCACCTCAACATTCTTGAGGTTCGCAAGCCCGAACTGGACGCTGCACTGGTTGGTGAAAGCATTGCACAACAGCTGGAACGCCGGGTGTCTTTCCGCCGCGCCATGAAACGTGCTGTGCAGAACGCCATGCGTATGGGGGCCCTTGGCATCCGTTGTAACCTTGCCGGCCGTCTTGGTGGCGCTGAAATCGCGCGTACTGAATGGTACCGTGAAGGCCGCGTTCCGTTGCACACGTTGCGTGCCGACATCGATTATGCTCACGTCGAAGCCATGACTGCCTATGGCATTATCGGCATCAAGACGTGGATCTTCAAAGGTGAGATCATGGAACATGATCCCTCCGCGCATGATCGCAAGTTACAGGAACTTCAAGACGGTCCAGCACCTCGTGGTGCCGGCGGTCGGCGTTAAGGAGTAGATAGATGCTACAGCCAAAACGGACGAAATTCCGCAAGCAGTTCAAGGGCTCCATCAAGGGTCTGGCAAAGGGCGGGTCTGACCTGAACTTTGGCACCTACGGCCTGAAAGCACTGCAGCCGGAGCGTGTAACAGCGCGCCAGATCGAAGCAGCACGTCGTGCCATGACGCGTCATATGAAGCGTCAGGGCCGTGTCTGGATCCGTATTTTCCCGGATGTGCCCGTCACGTCCAAGCCTGTCGAAGTGCGTATGGGTAAGGGTAAAGGTTCCGTTGATTTCTGGGCCTGCAAAGTAAAACCCGGTCGCGTGATGTTCGAGATCGACGGCGTAAATGATGATGTCGCGCGTGAAGCGCTGCGTCTGGCAGCGATGAAGCTGCCGATCAAGACACGTGTGATTGTACGCGAAGATTGGTGAGGCGTGGGGTATAACCCCACCCTACGTAGGTTGGGGTTTCAACCCACCTTGCGACGGTAAGATAGGGAGCCCCCGCTGAGTGATCAGCGGGGGCTTTCTCTTGATCCGAAGCCGTCACCTTGGAACTATGTAATCGCCGCTCTTGATGGATGCTTGGCACTGAGCTGTTAGGGTAAGTTTGTTTGGGACCATCTCGATATCTCGACCAGGAGGGAGCCAGTAGGGAGATAGTGTACTCCTTCGGCGAGAATCTCAAAGAACCGCGCTTGCTCTCTTCGTTTCCAATCAATCC
>JBARUV010000013.1:0-10625 GCA_049645905.1 Sulfitobacter sp. | reverse complement strand
TGATGGTCAGCGAAGTGATCTACGTGAAATCCGGGGAGGGGCGCGATTTTCTGATCCTTGACGGCGCGATGAACGATCTTATCCGGCCTGCAATGTATGATGCATGGCACGATATCGTGCCGGTGGTTGAACCTGCGGCGGGAACAGAGCAACAGCCCATAGATATCGTCGGTCCGGTCTGCGAATCCGGCGATACATTTGCCAAACAGCGGATGATGCCACCATTGAACGCAGGTGATCTGGTCGCCTTTCGCAGTGCGGGTGCTTATGGCGCGGTGATGAGCAGCGAGTATAACTCGCGGGCACTTGTCCCCGAAGTTCTGGTCAAAGGTGATCAATTCGCGGTTATCCGCGCACGTCCGACCTTTGACGAAATGATAAATCGGGATACCATGCCTTCATGGCTTTGACGGCATTGTGCTGATCAGGCCCGATTAAGGGGACGTTCATGGCCACATTCACGCCCAATGACCTGCGCCGCAGCATGCAAAAGCTGCGTTGGCCGTGGCGTTGGACATGGGTTGGCATGCTGGCCGAAAATGTGGTGCAGGCGTTCTGGCCGTTGATGACCGTTTGCCTGCTGGCATTGGCGGCGCTGATGCTGGGCATGCAGGACGTTGTACCTGTCGAAGTAGTCTGGGCCGCTGTTGGTGTAACGGCTATCGGTGGCCTCTGGGCATTGTTCTATGCGCTGCGGCGGTTTGCGATCCCGGCATGGCCAGCAGCACTTGCGCGGCTGGATGAAAGCCTGCCCGGACGGCCCATTCAGGCGATGCTGGATGATGCCGCGATTGGCGGGGCGGATGAGGCATCAATGGCGGTTTGGCGTGCACATAAGGCGCGCATGGCGGACCGTGCAGCACAGGCGCGCGCGGTGCGCGGTGATCTGCGGGTGTCAAAACGCGATCCTTACGCGTTGCGGTTCGTGGCTGTGCTCGCCTTCGGTGTTGCGTTGCTGTTCGGTTCGATCTGGCGTGTGGGGTCCGTTGCCGACATGGCGCCGGGTGGTGGTGAACTCGCCAGTGGTCCGGTCTGGGAAGGCTGGGCAGAACCGCCCCGCTATACCGGCAAGCCGACGTTATACCTGAACGACTTGGACGAAGGGCCGCTGAGTTTGCCCAAAGGTACCCTGATCACGCTGCGATTTTATGGCGAAGTGGGCGCATTGACGCTCGCGGAAACTGTCTCGGGCCGCGCCGCGCCGCAAGAGGGCGAGGCGACAACCGCTGCTGATCCGGCGCAGGATTTTACCGTCCTTGAAAGCGGTATCATGGCGATTGAAGGGCCGAACGGGCGTAACTGGCAGGTTGCAATGCTGCCTGATACGGCACCTGAAGTGGAAAGGTTGGGGCACCCTGAGATTTCGGCCCTCGGCGAGATGCGCCTGCCGTTTGGTGCGCGCGACGATTACGGTGTCGAGGCCGGCGAGGTGCGCATCTCGCTGGATCTGGCCGCGATCGAGCGACGGTATGGTCTCACGATTGATCCTGATCCACGCGAGGATATTGTTGTGCCACTGCCCACACCGATTGCGGGGGATCGCAGCGATTTTCAGGAAAACCTGATCGAGAATTTCTCCAAACACCCTTGGGCAAACCTGCCGGTCACACTTTCGCTGAGCGTTCTGGATGCCGCTGAACAGAAGGGTGAAACAGGACAATCCGCCCTTGTCCTGCCGGGGCGACGCTTTTTTGATCCAACGGCAGCGGCGGTGATCGAGATGCGGCGCGATTTGTTGTGGTCCAAGGAAAACGGCCCACGTATGGCGCAGGTTTTGCGCGCGGTTAGTTACCATCCCGATGATCTGTTTCGTTCCCAGACAACGGCACTTCGGGTGCGCGATTTGATAAAGCGCCTTGAGATCCATGCACGTTTTGGCATCGGCGATGAAGCGCAGGACAAGCTGGCCGAGGATATGTGGGGCCTTGCCATTGAGCTGGAAGAAGGCGTGCTGGCCGACGCGCTGGACCGGATGCGTCGCGCGCAGGATCGCCTGAACGAGGCGATCAAGAACGGTGCCTCCAAAGAAGAAATCGCCGAGCTGATGGACGAGTTGCGCCGCGCGACTGAGGAATATCTCAAGCAATTGCAACGCCAGCAGGCACAGGAAAACGAACAAAACGGCACGCCGCCGCAAGGCGATCCCGGCGAGGGCATGCAGATGACGCAGGATGATCTGCAACGCATGATGGATCGTATTCAGGAACTGATGGAAGAGGGCCGCATGGCCGAAGCCGAGCAGGCGCTCAAAGAGCTTCAGGAAATGATGGAGAACATGCGCGTCACCCAGGGCCAGTCCGGTCAAGGCGGGCAATCCCCCGGCGAACAGGCGATGGAAGGTCTGGCCGAGACATTACGCGACCAGCAAGGGCTGTCCGATCAGGCGTTCCGTGATTTGCAGGAACAGTTCAACCCCAATGCGCAGTCCGGTGAAAATCAGGGCAACGAGGGCCGCAATGGCGGCGAGGGACGTGGTCAGAGCCACGAGGGTCAGAAAGGGCAGGGCGAAGGTTCTGGCGATCAGCAACAACAGGGCAATAACGACCAAGGCTCGGGGAACCCCGATCCAAGTGGGGAACAGGGTCTTGCGCAGCGACAGCAGGCATTGCGCGACGAATTGCGCCGCCAGCAGGGCAGTCTGCCCGGACAGGGCACTCCGGAAGGCGACGCCGCACGCGACGCGTTGGACCGTGCCGGGCGCGCCATGGATCAGGCCGAACAGGCGCTGCGCAACCGTGATCTCGCCGAAGCGATAGACAATCAGGCGCAGGCCATGGAGGCGCTGCGCGACGGTATGCGCTCGCTCGGCGAAGCAATGGCGCAGGAAGAACAGAACCAGCAACCCGGCCAAGGCACCGCAGAATCCAACCGCCGCGCCCAGGCGCGCGACCCGCTGGGACGCGAACAGGGTGGCAATGGCGCGGAAAGCACCGATGCACCTCTTGCTTTGGGGCCGGATGGCGCAGACCGTGCACGCAGGCTTTTAGACGAAATCCGCCGCCGTTCCGGTGACACAGCGCGGCCGGAAGTCGAGCGTGACTACCTCAATCGCTTGCTGGACCGGTTCTGAGAAAATCATGAAATTCCGGCGGTTTACCCGCCGGATTGCGATGCTTTTGCATCCAGCCAACGCAAGCCGGACTGGACCCAACCGTCCAGTACCAGACGCATCTGATCGACCCACGACACAAAGGAAGACAGATACGGATCCAACTGCGGCACCGCCTGCGCAATGCGGGGCGCATATGCATAAACCAACGCCAGAATTGCAACAAGCACCACCATCATCAAGAACCCGCGTCGAAAGCTCCGCTTGCGTTTCTTGACGGTTGGCCCGTCGATCTGGGCCTGTCCGTCAGCGCCGGTGGCACGGTCATTTTCCGTCCGCAGGGTTGAATTGATTTCTTCGATATCAGGCAAAAGATCGCGGCGCGAAGATATTGCCGCAGCATTTACATCCGCCTCTGACATCGGTTCGGGTTCGCCGCGCATGCGCGCCATGCGTTGACGCGCCTCCAGAGTCCGGCGTTCGTTTGATTCACCGTCTTCCGTGTTTGGCAGCCCCAGATCGGGTTGGCTTTCCAGAGGGTCGGATTGCCGTTTGCGCCGGGCATTGGTTTCGGCCTCCGCCTCTTGGCGCAGGATATCTTTGACGGCCGGGTCTACGTCACTGCGGATAGCGGCGGCCGGTATCGAAGTCAGGACTTCTGCGTCGTCTGCATCTTCGTCATCATCGTCCAGATAGTCGTCATCGTCCGCGACATCATCGTCTGCGCTGCCATGATCTCTTGCTGCTTCAGGCTTCGGCGCGACCTCTTCGTCCGGGGCGCTGGTGTCTTTTTCCCACGCGCTTTCGTCGTCCTGCGCGGGATGGTCGCGGTGATGTTGAAACCATGTCTGCCCGCAGTTGGAGCATTGTACGTCGCGCCCTTCGGTTGGCACTACGTCGTCAGGCACCTCGTATTGGGCGTCGCAGTTTGGACAGGTCAGCCGCATTATTGTTCCCGTTTCGTCTACAATTGTATTATTCGTTGAGAATTAGCATAAGTCGAAGGTTAACATTGGAAAAGTGCTATCTGGACAGCAGCGCCCCAACTGGTGCATTGAATCCCAAGCGGTGCTGAGGCACAACAGGTTCGATAAAATGGGGTACATTTGTGATCGAGCTGGAAAATGTGGCGTACAGCTATGGCGGTGCTGAACTGCTGTCCGATATTTCGCTAAAACTTGCTCCGGGATCGTTTCATTTTCTGACCGGGCCGTCTGGCGCGGGGAAAACCACCCTGATGAAACTGTGCTATGGGGCGTTGCTGCCCACGGCGGGCCATGTGCGCCTGTTTGGTGCGGATGTTCGAGGGCTTAGCCGCGACGACATCGCGATGACGCGCAGGCGTGTCGGTGTGGTGCATCAGGATGTGCAGTTTCTCGATCATCTTTCGGTGTCGCAAAACGTTTCGCTGCCATTGACCGTCTCGGGGCGTCATCAGGGCGGGGCGGGCGCAGATCTGGAAGAGCTGATGACATGGGTCGGCCTGACCAGTCGCGCAGATGCTTTGCCGCCTGAACTGTCTGGTGGGGAACGCCAGCGTGCAGCATTGGCGCGCGCGGTCATCATGTCGCCCGATGTCGTGCTGGCAGATGAACCAACAGGCAACGTTGATTGGGAAATGTCTCAACGGCTCCTTAGGTTGTTGATAGAATTGAATAAAATGGGGAAAACGGTTTTGATTGCCACCCATGACCTAAGCCTGATCCGTGCCACCAAGGCGCATGTGCAGGCCCGCGTGCTGCGCATCGCCAGCCGCAGAATTCAATTGGCAGGGGCGGATTTGTGAAGTTTCGCATGAAGAGCCTGCGCGCATTGATTGCGGGTGATAAACAGGCTGACAAGGTCGTTCCGCCGTCAGGTTTTACCGCGCAGTTGACGCTGTTTGCTGCCGGTGCGATGGCGTTTCTCGCAGTCTTTGCGCTTGCGTTGTCACTCGCGTCAGGCAGGTTGGCAAAAAGCTGGGGGCAGGAACTGGCCCAGTCGGCAACCATTCGGATTGTCGCACCTTTGGCCCAGAGACAGGCACAGACCGAGGCCGCCTTGCGAATTCTGGAAACCACGCGCGGGGTGCAAAGCGCCCGTGCATTGACAGACGCTGAGCAGCAGGAATTGCTGGCCCCGTGGTTCGGCGCAGAACTGGAATTGGAGAACCTGCCGGTCCCGCGCCTGATCGAGGTGATCGAGAACGCAGATGGCCTTGATCCAGCAGGTCTGCGCCTGCGGCTGGCGGCCGAGGTGCCGGGTGCTGTTCTGGATGACCATACGCGCTGGCGTGAACCGCTGGTCAAAGCGGCCAGTCGGCTGCGGCTGCTAGGATGGGTATCAATTTTGCTCATCACTGCCACCGTCGCGGCGATGATCACGCTGGCCGCACAGGCCGCACTTGCCGCGAATGCGCAGGTGATCCGTGTGCTGCGGCTGGTGGGAGCGACCGATGACTATATCGCTACCGCCTTTGTGCGGCGCTTTACCCTGCGCGCCCTTGGGGGAGCGACGGCGGGAATGGTGTTGGGCCTAGTCGCGGTCTGGTTTTTGCCCACCGCAGGGGATGCGGGCAATTTCCTGCCGGGGCTGGGGTTTGTCGGGTGGCATTGGCTGTTGCCACTGCTGATCCCAATTCTGGCAGGGGCTGTGGCGCTGGCGGCCACCAGTGCCGCCGCGCGCCGCACCTTACAGGAGTTGTCTTGATGTTTCAGTGGATACGATCAATCGTTTATATCGTGCAGGCCACCATCATGATGCCGGTCATCGGATTGCTCTTTGCCCCTTGGGCAATATTCTCGTTGAACGGTGCCTATACCTGCTGCAAGACCTATTCCCGCTGGTGCATGTGGACGGCGCGCTGGATTATCGGATTGCGCTGCGAATTTCGTGGAAACGTGCCTGAAGGTCAGGTTCTGGTCGCGGCAAAGCACCAGTCCTTTCTAGACATCATGATGATTTTCACGGCTCTGCCACGGGCCAAATTCATTATGAAGCGGCAGGTATTGTGGACGCCGATCGTCGGGCAATATGCGAAACGGATGAACATGATTGCGGTGGACCGTGGCAAGCGCGGCGTAGCCATCACTAAAATGTTGAAAGAGGTGAAATCCGGCCAGATCGATGGCGGGCAGTTGATTATCTATTCCCAAGGCACCCGCATCGCGCCGGGGGTCAAGGCGCCGTACAAAATCGGGACTGCTGCCCTTTATGAACAGATGGGGCAGCCTTGTGTGCCGGTTGCGACAAACGTGGGGCATTTCTGGCCCAGACGCGGTTTGTATCGCCGACCCGGCGTTGCCGTGGTCGAATTTCTGGATCCGATTCCGCCCGGTTTGACGAAAGATGCCTTTATGGCGCGGCTGGAAAAAGAGGTGGAGGCACGTTCGGATGCTTTACTGGCCGAGACTGACTGGACGCCGGCGTGCATGAAATAAAAGACATTGCCGCACTTGAGGCGCTTTATGGCAGTCCCGGTGCGCCTGCAGTGCGCAAGGTCGCAGACAGGCTGACGCCGCTTTATGCCAAGTGGATCAAGGCCGCAAAACTGTGCGTCCTGAGCACCGTCGGGCCAAGGGGTACGGACGGCAGCCCGCGCGGGGATGACGGACCGGTTGTGGCTGTTCTTGATGAACACACCCTCGCGATGCCCGACTGGCGGGGCAATAACCGTCTGGATTCATTGCGCAACATTGTCGAGGACGGGCGTGTGTCCCTGATGTTCGTGGTGGCCGGGTCCAACAATGTGGTGCGGGTCAACGGTCTAGCCGTGCTCACGGATGACAGCGACCTGCGTGCGCGGTTTGAAAAGAACAGCCGCCTGCCTGCTACCGTGATTGTGATCACGATCGCAGAGGTTTACAGCCAGTGCGCCCGTGCACTGATGCGGGCCGGTACATGGTCAGGGCAGGATCAAAGCAGTGGTTTGCCCTCCGTCGGAGACATCCTGGCCGAGATGACCAGCGGTGAAGAAGGGGGCGCACCTTATGATGCTGCGTGGGGCGCACGGGCAGAAAAAACCATGTGGTGAGGTCAGCGTATAGGTTTCGCGCGCGAAACCTTTTCCTATTATTAACAATAGGTTAATCGAGTGAAATGGGTGGGGTTTATTCCCCACCCGCCCTTTACATGTGAATGGCGCCGTCGCCACAGGCAAGGGCAGCTTCGCGCACAGCCTCTGAGTAGGTCGGGTGCGCATGGCAGGTCATCGCCAGATCTTCGGCGCTCGCACCGAATTCCATTGCAACGCAGACCTCGTGGATCAGATCGCCCGCACCGGGGCCGATGATGTGGCACCCCAGAATACGGTCGGTTTCGGCGTCAGCAAGGATTTTGACAAACCCGTCACCCGCAAAGACGGCCTTGGCCCGAGCATTGCCCATGAACGAAAATTTGCCGACCTTGTAAGCGCGTCCGGCCTCTTTCAGGGTGGCTTCGGTTTCGCCCACGTTCGCGACTTCGGGGTGGGTATAGATCACGCCGGGAATGACGCCGTAGTTGACGTGCCCGTGCTTGCCCGCGACGACGCTGGCCGCTGCCATGCCTTCGTCTTCGGCCTTGTGCGCCAGCATCGGGCCTTCGATCACATCGCCGATGGCGTAGATGCCTTTGACCGATGTTTCCCAATGATCGTTCACCGCGATCTGGCCGCGTTTCGTCATTTCGATGCCAAGTGCGTCGAGACCCAGACCGTCAACGTAGGGTTTACGCCCTGTCGAAACCAGAACAACATCTGCGTCCAGCGTATGTTCGCTGTCATCCTTACGCAATTTGTAGGTCACTTTGGCCTTTGTCTTCATGGCTTCGGTGCTTTGCACAGCCGCGCCCATGACAAAGTTGAGGCCTTGTTTCTTGAGCATGCGCTGGAAAGTCTTTTGCACCTCGGGGTCCATGCCGGGGGTAATCGCGTCAAGGTATTCGATCACCGTGACCTCCGTACCCAGACGGGCATAGACACTGCCCAGCTCCAGACCGATCACACCGGCACCGATCACGACCATGGTGCGCGGCACCTTGGCCAGTTCCAGTGCGCCGGTCGAGGTAACGACTGTCTTTTCGTCCACCTCGACGCCCGGCAGGGATGACGGTTCGGAACCGGAGGCGATGATGATGGATTTGGCATCATGCACGTCGTCACCGACCTTGACCTTGCCCGCCTCGGGGATGGACCCCCAGCCTTTCAGCCAGTCGATCTTGTTCTTTTTGAACAGGAATTCGATACCCTTCGTGTTGGTGTCGATCGTGGATTGCTTGTAGGCCAGCATCTGCTTCCAGTCGACCGAGGGGCTTTTGCCCTTGAGGCCCATTTCGGCAAAGTTATGCTCAGCTTCGTGCAGCATGTGCGAGGCGTGCAGCAGCGCCTTGGAGGGGATGCAACCCACATTCAGGCAGGTGCCGCCCAATGTATCGCGCCCTTCGACGCAAGCTACTTTGAGGCCCAGTTGTGCGCAGCGGATCGCGGCAACATAACCGCCGGGGCCGGAGCCGATGATGATGACATCGTAGCTGGACATGGGAAGTCTCCTTTGGTGGTTTGGACGTCCGGTTAGACGCGAGTCTTGTTGGGTCTCAGGGTAGGGGGGGGCATTGTCAGGTGCAACCTAGATCAGCGCGGCAATCAACATGCAGGCTGTGGCCGCAAAGCCTATCGCCCAGACGACAGAGCGCCACGGGCGCAGGCCCATCACGTAAGCGGGCAGATAGGCCAGTCGCGCGATCAGATACACCCATGCGCAAAATGCTGTGAATGTCGAGTTCTGACCAGACATTTGAACCACCCCGACTGCAACGGCAAAGAGCACCAGCCATTCCATGTGGTTGTCAAAAGCACGCCCCAGACGGGCGGTGCGCTGCGACATCTCGCGCGTGGGGGCGCGGTCCCGTGCGGACATGGTATAGCCGGGGCCAAGATCGCGGTTTGCGGGCACCGCATAAAGGATGAACTGGACCACTTGCAGGAGGGCCGCAAGGGTCAGGGCCGTGAGTTCAGCGGTCATAGGCATTCTTTCGGTTGGCTGAAAGGCAAACGCATCAAAGGGCATAGCAACATCGCTGTATGCCTCGCCCCTCAGGCCGTTTCGATAAAGAAGGCGGTTGCGCCTGTCACTGTACCGTTGTCGTCGCTGACAAGGGCGGCGGAGCGGTCGATCCAGTCTTGCGCACGGGAGCGGCTGGCGACTTCCATCAGAACAAACGCATGGGTGTCGCTGTCGGCATCCCGCCAGATTTGCAGCACTGTCAGGCCCGCATTGCGCCGCGCCTCATCGTCGGCGTCAAACGCCGATTTGAAGTCGCCAAAGGCGGTGACAACGTAGTGGCAGATAAGTTGCATGGGTCAGGCTCCTATGGCTTTCTTGCGTGGGTTCGGGACAAGGCCGCGGCGCTTTACTTCGGTGCCGCAGTCGGGGCAGATGACGGCTTGATCGGTCTCAAAACGTTGCACCACCCAGCCGCCCGCATCAAAGGGGCGCACGTAGCCCTTGCTTTTGTCACTGCGCTTGAGCGGTCGGCCGAGCACCCAGATGATCGGTTCGGATCTGCGGCACTTGGGGCAGGTCAGCGATTTCTTTTCGCGCCATGCCATCAGAGTGCAATCAGATAGAGGCTGGCGGTAGCGGCGAAACCGCAGAGCCATGCCAAGGTGCGAATGGCGGGCACACCGAGTGCGTAGACGATCAGATAGATGATGCGGGCAATCAAAAAGACCTGCGCAAGAAGCAAGGTCGTTGTGGAAGTGCGCTCAAGCAGGACAACCAGCAGAACGGCAGGGGCGAACAGCGCCATCGCAACGATAGAGTTATCCAGCGCGCGTTCGATGCGCGCAGTCATCCGCCCAACGTCGCGGGGTTCGTCGCGCGAGGATATCAGGTACCCCAACGGGAGGGACTGCATCGCGCCGAGGACCTGAAGGAGGATCGTCAGCATCACGAGGAGGCCATATAGGGCAAGGATTGTTGTTTCGGTCATGAATTCTCCTATAGAATGGAAAAGGACTATTACGAAGCTAACGACTTCACAAACCCAGCTAGTATGCCACCACAAAAGTCTCCTGCCTGCGAAAAAGATCGTTGTGTCGTTCTCACTTCTTCAACAGCATTGGCCAATTTGATTTGACCATCTTCCATATTCAAGTTTTCGCCAAGCAAAACGAAGCCAAGAGATGTCAATGAAGGGTTGACTGCAACCATTCCAGAAGTGGTCTCAAGAATATTTTCCGCACCGACAATTCCTTCGGAAACTAACCATTTGAAGCATGGTACGAAAAAGGGACGCAATTCGTTGTCGATATCAACATCTTCGGAAACCATCCTCCATGTTTGGATACCTCGTTCGATCAGCAGTCCTAGAATGACTGCAATTGTTTTCTCGCTTCGCTGAATATTGTCCAACACTCACAAATCCATCAACAACCGTCGTGGATCCTCCAGCATCTCTTTGACGCGTACAAGGAACGTCACAGCGCCTTTACCGTCGATGATCCGGTGGTCATAGGAAAGCGAGATATACATCATCGGGCGGATCACGATCTCTCCGGCGACAACCATCGCGCGGTCCTGGATCTTGGCCATGCCAAGGATACCGGACTGTGGCGGGT
>JBARUV010000012.1:0-21543 GCA_049645905.1 Sulfitobacter sp. | reverse complement strand
GCGACCGGATTGCGCCGAAAGCAGACGATTGTAATGCTCGAAGATCAAAAGAATATCCTCGCCCCTGTCGCGAAGCGGCGGAATCTCCAGAACAACCGCGCCCAATCTATAATAAAGATCGCGCCGGAAACGGCCTGCGGCAACTTCGTCGTTGAGGCGCCGGTTTGTCAGCGACAGAATACGGGTCGCGGATTTTTGCGACGGCAGGTCAAAGGTTCGGGCATCGGCGTTCTCTAGCAGGCGGAGTAACACCGGCTGCAATTCGAAGGGCAGTTCGCCTATTTCATCGAATATCAGAAACGCTTCCGCTTTGGTCGCGTCCGGCAAGCTCAGGTCACTTTCCAGCACCTCTCTTGAAAGTGCAGCGCAGTTGATGGTCTTGAAGTGCTGGCTTTTCAACGGTTTGCCGCCTGCGTGGATCAACCTCGCAAAGAGCTGCTTGCCAACACCTGTTTGCCCTTGAATCAGCGTTGGCGCCCTGGTGTCGAACAGGCTGTTCGCTGTTTCCAGTGCGGCCAGTATCGCCTCGCTGCGACCCACGATCTTCAGGCCGGTGTTGGCAATTTCCACGCCGGGCAGGGGCATGCGTTTCGCGGGCTGGTTGTGTTTGCGACTTAGGGTGTCGTCTTCTAGAATCAACGATGCACCCTGCACAATCCCGTCCAGCTCGATAAGCTGGACTTCCTTGCAGATAAATCTGGTGGGCAAGGCGGCGATGATTGTTTCTTCTGTAATGCTGCCCGAAAGTTCGAGGAAAGGTTTGCCGAACCTTTCGGTCTCCTTCAGGGTCGTGGCGGAATCGTGACCGAACCTGTCAAAGACCAATCGTCCGAAGTGGTTTATGATCGCGAGACCGTCAGCACCGGAGAGGGCCTGTCGCGGCTTGCGCCCGACGACCCAGTCCAGCAGTTTGAAGTTCATCTGCGACAGGGATTGCTGCAACGATACCTCAATGTCGCGGGCGAGCGAGGCGGCAAAGGCCGCGTTGTGTTTCTGGAAAATGGTTGTCAGGCCCGAGAGATTGATAATCCCGATGATCGACTGGTCAACAGGATCATGGATCGGCGCCGCAGCACAGCTCCAGGCCTTCATGCCCTCACAAAAGTGTTCTTCGCCATGAACATAGACAGGCTTGTCCATCCACAGCGCCGTGCCGATCCCGTTGGTTCCCGCTGCCGTCTCGCTCCAGACACCTCCAATGTCCAGATTGATTTTTCCGCCTTTGTTGAGGGTTGCTTTGTCACCCACAGTTTCGAGGATGACGCCATCCTTGTCGGTCAAAATCAGCATCGCCTCGGCACCGGCTAGCATATCGTTCATGTTATGCAGGCAGGCCTGCGTGGCCCGGCGCATTTCGGACTGGTAGAAAATCTGCTTCTCGTCGAGCTCGGCCTTGTCAAGCGAGGGGGCCGCGAATTGTGAAGCCCGAATACCGGTCGTGTTGCTGCGCATCCAGGATTGGTAAATGACATTGCGCACGCCTGTGGGCGGCATGCTGGGCGCCTTTCTGTTGGCAAGGAATTTCGACCATGCCTTGGCCGTTTCCACAGGGTCGAATTCCGTCTGCGTCAGTTCATGACTTCTGTTGCGGTAGCTGGGTTCCTCGTGCCGCGTGTTCATCAAATCCCCTCCCGTTGATTCAATTCTTCTGGTCCCAAGCCGCGAAACAGGACAGGTGTCCCCACACCTATGTGTCCTCTTCCGTTACTTCAGGTAATATTCAAGCGCGTCCTCAACTCACGCTCGAGATCTTTTTCGGAAAAGCTCCGGTTAATTGTTCTGTCACTAAGATCACCAATCAGGTCGTAAGTTTCATCGTCCACTGGTGAAAAGAAACCGTTCTCCTTGGTTGCGATGACAAAGCGCATAGTGCCGTTGATCCGTTTGAGTTGCCCCAAAAAATTGAGCTGCCGGCCGGTGTTTACATCCGCCACAACCACGCGCCCGTTCACGCTGACGCGCAAATAGGGTTTGACCTCTCCGGGCGCTGAACGTGCGGCTTGATCGATGATGATCTTGCCACTCGCCTGTGGTGGCTGCGTCGCTTTTCTGGCTTTGTCGGCACTATAGCGGCCACCACTGATCTGGTCGGCAAGTTTTTCGATCGTGCCCCAGTTTTGATTGATGTGTCGCTTTGCTTGTTCGTCTTCGCGCCGTGGGCCGGACTTCTTGGAGATGATATCCATGTCGTGCCTCCATCGTTGGGAATTTATCAGACTGATCTGCGTCGGGATACGGTGAAAGGGTAGGGGGTGCTTGGGCGGCGAAACCTTGCTGCTGACGCCCCCGGACCCTGTCGCAAAGACCCTCTTTGTGACAAAAAAACATTCGCTTCCGTATGGTTGAGGTTAGCCCGCCTAAGACTGCATAACTTTAGGCTTTTTGGGTACGCCCATGCGACCCTCGCTGATCCAGCGTGCTGCCAGAACAAAAGCGCCGGTGGCAAAATCCTTGCCGTGTTCTTCGATCATTTCACCGCCAATGGCTGCAATACGCTGGAAATACGCATCCTTGCTTTTCTCTTCATCGGTGAGGGTTTGCGAATCGTTGGGTGCCATTTTGGTCATCCTCCAATGGTGTTTCAGGTTTTGAACATGTCGGTGGGAAACTCGACCAGAGCCGCGGAGCAGTCAGCCCCTGCAACTCCAAGGAATTTGCCGTCATCCGACCAGGCCAGCGCAGTAACCCCTGCGCCAGTGTTTTCGCGCAGCAGGATTTCGCCAGGCTCACCGATCTGCGCGATACTGACCAGCCCGTTCGCGTAACCGACGGCGACCAGATTCCGGGTCGGGCAGCTTGCGATGGCGTCAATCAGGATCAGCCCTGTCTTGCCGGTCTCAACGTTTTTGTCCGGCGTGTGCAAATCCCATGCGGCCACGCGGTAGGCACCGGAAGCGATCACGGTTTTGCTGTCTGCACCAAAGGCGGCAGCCCCGACAGGGGCTGCGAAATTCGCGTGGTTCACCGCAGTCTGGCGGGTGATGTCAATCACTGCGAAACCGGGGGTTTCCAGACCACAGGCAAGCCAGTGGCCATCACGGCTCCACCACAGATCAGTCGATTTCTGATCCAGTTCGAAGCCCGGTGACTCTGCCGCAAAAGTCCACACCGATGTCCCGTCATTATGCCCGATTGCAAGGGCCTTTCCGTCCGGCGAAAATGCAAGTGTGACGACCTGCGATGGCAGGGTCACAACCTCGGGCGTCTCATCACTGGATGAAACGTGCAGCAGCACGTCGCATCCGCTTGCATAAGCCAGCGGGCCGTCCTCGTGTGCGGTTGCAGCTACGGCGGTGACCGGGCCTGAGGCCTTGTGGGGTAGATAGACAGATGTGCCACCGGGCGTTGTTGTGTTGACGCGCCCGTTCTGGGTGCCGAAGGCAAAGTGGGCGGGCCCATCTGCGACAACCGGCGTGGAGCGCGCCTTGGTGTAGTCGGCCGCTTTCAGTGCGCCAACCGGCTCCGTCCGGGGGGCAATCGTCAAGCGCGCGGTATCGGCCGCACGCCGTGTTCTTTTGTTCGGTGACGCCTTGTCGGCTGTGGCCGCGATGCGGAGCGAACCGTCGGCGCAGTCAAACGCGAGTGCTGTCGCATCCGCGTTGAACACCACCCGTTTTGCCGCTGAAGGCAATGTCCATTCCCGCGCGATCAGATCGAAAAGCGTCAGGTGTTCGCGTTCGTCCCGTTCGTCTTTCATTCCATTCCTCATTGTCTGTCCCGTCAGGACTGGCACATCTCGCTGATATCGACGTCTATCTTTGCCAGAACCTGCTCCATACGGGCGATTTCCGCTTCGGTAACCTCGAGGGTCTCTCTGACGGCACGGTCCTCTGCATATAATTTTTCCAGTTCGGATGTCGGCAGCGTTTCGGCGGCATGGTCACGCTCGGCGCACATGATTTCGATTTCCTTGCCCGACACCCGCTGGCGCTGGCTCATCATCTTGGTGTTTTCCTCACTCAACAGCAAAACCATTGCGACGCGCATCTGCTGCAGCTTCTGCATTTTGTCTGGATATGAGTCTGTGTCTGGCATTATTCCCCCCGGATGCGCACCGAATCGCCAGTCATCGGAACTTGGTGGCCCACTATAGACCCCGTCCGCGCAGGCCCAAAAAATTCCTGAATCGTAAAGAATCGTTACACAGTCGTAACGCAACGTGACGGAAAAAATCGTGATTGCCGGAACCGCGATTCTGACCCTAGCTTAGATGATCGAACATAAAGGCTGCGCCGCCGGAAAGCCGCGAAGTCCAAGAACGAAGGAGGGGAGGCCTGCGTTGGAATGAAACGTTCACACCTATTTTTTGTCGACGCAGAGTGTCTGCCGCAGATGCGGACAGTCGTCGATTTTCAAAGCCGACACAGCTCCTCGACCTTTGCCTGCCACCCTGCGCGCACCGCGTGCAGCGAAAACGTCACTCTTATCTCGAAAGGTGAGTTGCCATGTCAACACTGACACTTAACAAGATCACGGCGCAAAAAGGCATATCCGTTGCCGATGCGACCAAGAAGATCGCGGACCTTGGATGGAATCCGTCCTATGTCCAGGAAGCGGTTACCTATCCGACGGATTATAAAATCACCAAGGCGCCCCGCGACCCGATGAAGCAGGTGTTGCGCTCCTATTTCTCGATGCAGGAGGAAAAGGACAACCGGGTTTACGGTGCGCTTGATGCCGCCCTGCGCGGTGACATGTTCCGCAACGTGGAGCCACGCTGGGTTGAATGGATGAAGCTGTTTCTGGCAATCATTCCGTTTCCGGAAATTTCTGCGGCACGGTCGATGGCCATGGTCAGCAGGATTACGCCGGGTGAGGAATTGCGCACCGGTTTCACCATGCAGATGGTCGATGAATTCCGCCACTCCACAATTCAGATGAACCTGAAGAAGTGGTACATGGAAAACTATATCGACCCGGCCGGCTTTGACATCACGGAAGAAGCCTTTGGTAAA
The DNA here is from genome assembly GCA_049645905.1 of Sulfitobacter sp. Lineage (GTDB taxonomy): Bacteria > Pseudomonadota > Alphaproteobacteria > Rhodobacterales > Rhodobacteraceae > Sulfitobacter. The sequence goes on along the minus strand of JBARUV010000012.1, from coordinate 16,588 downwards.
TGTTATGCGACCACCATCGGACGTCAGTTCGGCGAGGGTTTCATCACCGGCGATACGATGACGGCGGCCTGCATGTATCTGACAGTTGTGGCCGAAACTGCATTTACCAACACGCTGTTTGTTGCGATGCCTTCCGAGGCAGCGCGCAACGGTGACTATGCGCTGCCCACGGTGTTCCTGTCGGTCCAATCGGACGAGAGCCGCCACATCGGTAACGGACATTCGTTGCTGATGGCCGCGCTCAAGGAGCCGGAGAACCATCAGTTGATCGAACGCGATATGAAGTATGCCTTCTGGCAGAACCACGCGATCGTTGATGCGGCGATCGGGACGTTCATCGAATACGGCACAACCGACCGCGACAAGAACAAGGAAAGTTATGCCGAGATGTGGCACCGCTGGGTCTATGAAGACTATTACCGTACCTACATGCTGCCGATGGAGAAATACGGCATCAAGATCCACCATGATGATGTCACCGCCGCCTGGGACCGGATCACCAAAAAGAACTACGTTCACAAGGTCGGACAGTTCTTTGCGGTTGGGTGGCCGGTGAATTTCTGGCGGATTGAAGCGCAGACCGAGAAGGACTTTGAATGGTTCGAGCACAAGTATCCCGGGTGGTACAACGAGTTCGGCGAATTCTGGAAATGGTACGCCAAGCTGAGCAAACCGGGTGAACAGGCGCTGATCTTTAATCCGGACGTCGGATACGTCTATCCGCACCGCTGCTGGTCGTGTCTGGTGCCCTGCCTGATCCGCGAGGATATGGTGACGGATACCATCGACGGTCAACTGCACACGTTTGCCCATGAAATCGACCGCTGGACTGCTGTCGAGGCGTTTGCGGACGAGTATCAAGGCAGACCAACACCTGCCATGGGCAGGTTCTCGGGCAAGCGCGAATGGGAGACGCTCTATGACGGATGGGACGTCGCGGATGCGATTGTCGATCTGAACTTCGTGCGCTCTGACGGCAAGACACTTGTGCCGCAACCGCACCTGCGGTTCGACGACAAGGACATGTGGACGCTGGATCATGTTCGCGGCAACAAGCTGGGCTCACCGCTCAATGCGTTGCGCGCCATGGATGACACAGCCCGCGAGGCGCATCTGGCAGAGTACGCCAAGGGCTTCACGATCAACCCCTGCCACTAGCAAAGACGCAGACCGGGAAACCGGTCTGCTTTGCCCGACAACCGCTGCTCTGACCGGCAGCGGCATGGAACCCTGCACCCTGAAGGAGCATCAATCCGATGTCCGAGACCCACATAATTACGCTGGAACCCATCGGGGTCGAATTTGAGGTGGAGGAAGGCGAGACCATTCTGGACGCTGCATTCCGGCAAGGCATTTCACTGCCGCACGGTTGCAAGGAGGGCCAGTGCTCTGCCTGCAAATGTAATGTCGTCGAGGGTGAATTCGAACTGTTGAAATATTCAACCTTTGCGCTGAGTGATCCGGAACGCGAAATGGGAAGCACCCTGCTTTGCCGGTCGCTGGCGCTTGAAGATATGACCGTCGAACTGTTGAACTTCGACGAGGAACTGCTGTCGAAATCCATCGCCGTCAAAGATTTCCCGGGTAAGATTACAGGCAAAGAGAACCTCACCCACGATATTCTGGCCGTCGAGATCAGGATCGAGACGCCGATCAAATTCTGGGCCGGTCAATATGTCGACATCACCGTCACGACCCAAAAGGGGGAGACGATTACACGGTCGTTCTCCATGGCAAATACGCCGGAGCAAACCCAAGACCTCAAATTCATCATCAAAAAATACCCCGAAGGAAAATTCTCCAACGCCCTCGACCAAGGTGCCATCGAAATCGGAGCAGACGTCAACGTCAAAGGACCCTTCGGAAGCTGCTTCCGACGCGAAGACAAAACCGGGCCCCTAGTGCTGGTGGCGGCGGGGTCAGGCATGTCGCCGATCTGGTCGATCCTGCATGATCACATCGCAAGCGGCGAGGATCGCCCGGTGTATTTCTTTTACGGCGCGCGCACCGCTCGCGATTTGTTCTACCTCGACCGGATCGAGGCGATCACCGCAGAACATGCCGATATCACGTTCATTCCGGTCCTGAGCCATGCCGAAGACGGTGATGGATGGACCGGCGCGCAGGGATTTGTGCACGAAGTGGTGCAGTCCGAATTGCGCCGGCTGGAAATCGAGACCGACGCGGACGCCTACGCCTGCGGACCCCCGCCCATGATCGAGGCGTTGCAGCCGGTTCTGTTTATGCAGGATTTCGATCCGGACCGCACACATTTTGACAAGTTTACACCCTCCACCGAGCAAACGCCGGTGGCCGCGCATTAACAACAACAGGGGCGCGCTGCCCCACTCAAACCAGGGAGAGAGACATGGTTGCCACTTCAAGTTCAGTAGGATCCGGCGCCGCAGGGGCCGCAAAGTTCTCAGACTCGAACAGCCGCAAATACCGGTATTTTGAACCCCGCGGCAAGCGGGCCACGCATTACGAGGATGTCACAGTTGACGTTCAACCCGATCCCGAACGCTATCTGATCCAGAACTGGATCATCTCGTTCCCGGACGGCAATGGTGCCTACGAGCAGGGCTCGACACAGGCCAAGAGCTCCAACTGGCACGCTTTCCGCGCACCGGATCAGGAATGGGAACGCACCCACTACCAGCGCCAGTCGCGTATTGAAATCGGCGTTCAGTCGGTCATTGCCAATGGTCGCAAATCCGGTGCGCAGCACGCGTTTGATACGACGTGGTGCAAGATTCTGCAAAAGCATCTGGGCGCATGGAAGCACGCGGAATTCGGGCTTGGCACTGCAATGATGCAGGCACAGCGCTACGGCTTTACCCAGATGATCAATAACGCCACGCTGACCAATTCTTCTTATAAGCTGCGTCTGGCGCAAGACATCACGCTGTATCTGGCCGAAATCGGTCTGGATATCGACGGCTGGGACGACGACGCCGGCAAGGCCGCGTGGATGGAAGACGACATCTGGCAGGGCACGCGCGAGTGTGTCGAGGCGATCATGGGTGCAGAAGACTATCTGGAGCAGTATTTTGCGACCAATCTGGTCTTTGAGCCGCTGGTGGGCGAATTGTTCCGCTCAGGTTTCCTGATGCAGGCTGGCGCGCCGAACAACGACTTTATGACACCCTCCGTCATCGCGGCGGCTGAAGGCGATTATGAGCGCAACCTCGCGAATACGATCGACCTGATCTACCTGCTGGCGACAGATGAAAAACACGGGGCAGCCAACCGTCAATTGTTCCAGGGATGGATCATGAAACACGCGGAACTGGCGGACAAGGCATCCAAGTCCCTCCAGCCGATCTGGTCGCAGGCGCATGCCAAACCGATCAGCTACGAGGAAGCCCGCGCCGTATCCGAAGAACGTTTCGGCAAGATCCTTGCCGAGCTCAACCTGTCCCGCAATTAAGGAAACTTTCACATGTCAAATGTTGCACGCGACACTTCCCACGGGAATATTTTCAAAGCCATGAAGGACATCACATTCGACAGGACCATTTCGCACGAGTGCGGTGTGACGATGTCGGATTCGGTCGAGGCACGCGCCATCGCCGAGTACATGGATGAAAAGGATGGCGTGACCGTCACCTACAATCCTGCGCTGATCCGCATCGACGGCAAAGGCAAGATGATCTTCAAGATGGATGAGATCACCGAATACCTCGGCCGCGACATGACAGCCGAGATATTCGAGGTCAATTCGTCCACACACTACGGCCGTATGGTGCGCACCGATGACAACACGGTGATCCTGTTCGGCGATATGGACGAGATGCTGGAATACACCTGACCTCCCCCCTGCGGCGCGGGCCCCTTGCCTGCGCCGACTTTTTTCACGACAGCGCGAAACCGCGCGCAATGCAGAGGCTTTGATCATGTTCAAGACACCCGACGGCAAAGAGATTTTCGTGGTTGATGGCCACACCCATTTCTGGGACGGCAGCCCCGACAATCAATCCAATGTGCACGGCAAGCAGTTCATCGAATGCTTTTACGCCTACCACACCAACCTCAGCCCACCCGAGCACCTGTGGGAAAAGAGCAAGTTCGAGAAATACTCCGCGGATGATGTTTACCGCGACCTGTTCATCGACGGGCCGGATGATGTGGCGATCATCCAGTCGACCTATCTGACCGATTTCTACAAGAAGGGCTTCTCCAACATCAAACGCAGTTCCGACATGGCGTCCAAATACCCAGACCGCTTTATCGTGAACGGCACCTTTGATCCGCGTGACGGACAAAAGGCGCTGGAATACATCCATTACATGCACGAGACGTTCAATATTCAGGGCGTCAAGATGTATACCGCCGAGTGGAACGGCAAATCCAAAGGCTGGAAGCTGAACGACCCGGAGGCCTACAAGTGCTTCGAGTTGCTGGACAAACTGGGCATCAGAAACGTGCATGTCCACAAGGGCCCGACGATCATCCCGCTCAACCTTGATGCGTTCGACGTGCGCGATGTGGACGAGGCCGCGACCGACTTCCAGAACCTCAACTGGATGGTGGAGCATTGTGGCCTGCCGCGGCTTGATGAATTCTGCTGGATCGCGACGCAGGAAACCAATGTGTATGCCGGATTGGCGGTTGCGCTTCCGTTCATTCACACGCGCCCACGCTATTTCGGAGAAATCATCGCAGAGCTGCTGTTCTGGATCGGTGAAGACAAAATCCTGTTCGGCTCTGACTATGCGATCTGGACACCACAGTGGCTGGTTGAGAAGTTCTGGGACTACCAGATACCCGAAGACATCGCCGCAGAGCGTGGCGTGCAGCTGACCGACGAGGTTAAGGAAAAGATCCTCGGGCTGAACGCGGCCCGTCTCTATGACATCGACATCGAGGCCAAAAAGAAGGCACTGGCCGCCAATCCAATGTCGATTGCGGCGGAGTAGGGGGAGTGGAACCCGCTGAATTGGCCGATCCGAAGCTGGCAGACGTCTGGGCACGCCTTGACCGCGTGATGGACCCCGAGCTCGACGAACCCATCACAGATATGGGGTTCGTCGAGCAGGTGTTGATCGAAAACAAGGCTGACGTGACGGTGATGTTTCGACTGCCAACCTATTGGTGTTCGCCGAACTTTGCCTTTCTGATGGCTCAGGGCATCAAGCGCGAGGTTGACGCGCTGCCTTGGGTCAACAGCAGCAACGTCTGGCTTGAAGATCACATGGCCGCAGAAGAAATGAACGCTGCTGTGAATGCGGGCGGCTCGTTTGCGGATGCCTTTAGCGAACTCCAAGGCGGTGAAGACCTCGATGCCTTGCGTGAAAAGTTTGACCGCAAGGCCTTTCAGCGGCGTCAGGAGGTCGTGATCAAAGCACTGGTCTCTGAAGGCCGCTCGGTCGAAGCCATTCTCGCGACATCCTTGGGTGACTTGCTTGAACACACCTTCGATGATGCGGAAAATCTGAGGCAGGCGGGGCGATACCTTGATCTTCTGCAAAGCAAGAGGCTTGCAACAATACCTGACGACCCCGCGTTCCCGACTTACGAGGGCACGCAGATCACCGGGCAGGGGTTCAAATCCTACATGGATCTGCTGCGATCCGTGCGCATCAATATGGAGTTCTCCGGCTCGCTCTGCCGGGGGCTCAAGCGCAGCCGCTACAAAGAGGCGAACCTGTCCGGTGACGGGCCGACGCTTGTTGACTTCATCATAGAGGCCAACACCGCAGCCGGTCGTGACGGGCAGGCACCCAACACCTGAAAAGCGGCTAAAACATGAAACGCAACACGACCGGCCTTCGGGGCCGCAGGAGGAAGACATGCCAAAACTGATGATCCACGGAAATGAAGCACGCCGCGCACTTGCGGGCGGTGTCCATAGACTAAGTGCAGCAGTTGAATCGACGCTGGGGCCACTGGGTATGAACGCGATGATTGACCGTCCTGTCGGCACGCCGCTGATCAGCCGGGACGGCGTTTCAATTGCCTCCGAGATCGAACTTTACGACCGGTTCGAGAACATGGGCGCACAGGTTTTGCGTGAAGTATCCATGCAGACAAATGACGTCGCAGGCGATGGCACCACAACATCTATCGTGCTTGCCAACGGCATGATCCAGTCCGGGGTGGCGATGATCGAAAAGGGGGCGCGCGCGGTCGAACTGGCCCGCGGTATCGCGCTTGCGGTCAGCGCAACCACCAAAAACCTGCGCGCGGCTGCCACGCCGGTTACCGACCCCTCGGTCCTGTCTGCGGTTGCGAATATTTCCGCCTCCGGCCCCGAATTGGGCAATCTGGTTGCCGAAGCCTTCGCCCGTGTCGGCACCAAGGGGATCATTTCGACCGACTACGGCACCACAATCGAGACGACGCTGAATGTGGTGGACGGCATGTCCTTTGAGCGGGGCTATATCTCCCATCACATGGTTACTGATCTGGATGCCATGCGCGCTGTCGTCGAAAACCCCTATATCGTCCTCACCGACATCAAAGTAACGGACCCCGAACAGCTGGATGCGGCCAAGGCAATCGCGGCAGAGGACAATCGCCCGCTGGTGATCATCTCCGAAGAAACCTCGCCCGCCGTTCTGCTGACCCTTCTGGGCAAGGACGGACCCGGCAAGTACCTCGTGGTGCATCCGCCGGAGTTTGGCCACTGGCGCCGTGCCATGATGGAAGATCTGGCCATCATCACCGGCGGCAGAGTGCTGGCCCGCGATCTCGGCGACAGTTTGCAGGACATCACCCGCGATGAACTGGGCAGCGCCGACAGGGTCGAGGCCACAAGTGGTGAATGCATCGTTGTGCGTGGACACGGCGACGAGGCGCAGATCACGGCGCGCAAGGCGCAGGTGCAGCGGCTTTTTGACAATGCGCCGCCCAATATCGACAAGGACAAATTGCAGGAACGGCTTGCCAAACTATGTGGCGGTACCGCACTCATTCTGGCGGGGGGCGTGACCCCGGTAGAACAAAAGCGCACGATCCAGCTGATCGAGGATTCCCTCAATGCGGTGCGCGCTGCCGCTGACGAAGGCGTTCTGGTCGGAGGCGGCGTTGCCTTCCTTCGCGTGGCGGCCCAGCTTGATGAGGTCGCAGCCAGCGTGAGTGGTGATGCGCGCAAGGGCGTGGAACTGGTGCAGTCGGTCTTGTCGCTGCCACTGGCCCGCATTGCGTTCAACGTCGGGGCAGAACCGAACGAGGTTGTCGGCAAGGTCGGTAAGATGACCGGCAATGAAGGGTACAACGCACGCACGGGCGTTTTCGAGAACCTGATGGACGCTGGGGTCATTGATCCGGTGCGCGTCACCTGCGCGGCCCTGATGAATGCGGGGTCCGTCGCGACCCTCATCCTTACTACCGAAACACTGATTGCCGATCTCGCCGAGGACGAAGACCCGACAGCCGCCCGTGCCCTGGGGGGGGGCGCAGAAAACCTCGGTCGCAAATAACAACACGTCGTCGCACTTAAAATTGAAAAGGCACATCCCATGCAAGCTGCAAGACTCTACGAATACGACCCAGCGATGAATGTCGAACTCAAGCTCGAGGCAGTGAAAGAACCGACGATCATGGGACCGAACGATGTGATCGTCAAAGTGGGTGCGGCGGGGCTTTGCCGTACCGATCTGCACATCATCGAAGGTGTGTGGAAGGATATCATGGATGAGGAGCGCAACCTGCTGCCCTATATCATGGGCCATGAGAACGCAGGCTGGGTCGAGGATATAGGGTCGAATGTCACTTCGGTGAAGCCGGGCGATACGGTGATCTGTCACCCGCACCGGACCTGCGGGATTTGTTTGAATTGCCGCTATGGCGAGGACATGCACTGCGAGAACAGCCTGTTTCCCGGTCTGGGGCTGGATGGCGGTTTTGCGGAATACTTTCTAACCTCCGAACGCTCGCTGATCAAACTGAACCCCAATGTCACGCCGCTGGATGTGGCACCGATGGCTGATGCGGGCATCACCGCCTATCGCGCCGCCAAGCGCGCCGCCAAACTGCTGCGGCCCGGCGCCTATTGCGTGATCGTGGGCATCGGCGGTTTGGGCCATATTGCGCTGCAATGCCTGCACGAAATTTCGGGCTGCCGGATCATCGCCGTCGACCGAGAGCCAGCCGCACGCAAGTTGAGCAAGGAACTGGGCGCCGATTTTGTGCTCGATGGCGGGCCGAAAGTCATCGACGAAATCATGGAAATCACCAGCGGTGGCGCGCAGGTCGTTCTGGACTTTGTTGGCGAATTGGGTGTCGAGAACACCTGCTGGAAAATGCTGCGTCAGGGCGGCCAGCTGTTCATGATCGGATATGGCGGCAAGATCGAAGTGCCTACCGTCGATCTGGTGATCAACGAGATCAGCATCGGCGGCAGTCTGGTCGGGAATTATACCGAACTGGTCGAGCTGATGGAGCTGAACGCCGATGGCAAGGTCAAGATGCACTACACCGAATACAAACTGGCCGACATCAATCAGGCAATGACCGATTTCAAGGACCGCAAATTTACCGGACGCGGCGTGATCGTGCCCTGAGGGCGTTGCGGTTGACCATCTACACACAGAGGAACGGATCATGAGCACTACAGCACCAACCAAAGACGTAAGCCTCGCGGTGCCATCCGGCCCCTGCTACCGGCTGATCTATCGCAGCCACAGCCTGATGCCGCCCGCCGATAAACCCGGCGGGAAGGATGGGCTGGCCGATATCCTGCGCGTTGCACGGAGCAAGAACGCCAGACTGGCAGTGACAGGCGCGCTGATGCTCTATGATGACTGGTTTGCACAGGTTCTCGAGGGCCCCAAAGACGCGGTGGAAACCCTGTTTGCCCGGATCAGGACGGACCCGCGCCATGAATCCGTCCGCCTTGATCAGGCGCAGGACGCGCCCAAGCGGCTTTTTGCAAAATGGGCGATGGCAGTGGTGGCAGAGCACCATGAGCCGGACGCACCGATGGTCGCAACGACAGGTGGTCTGGCGCAAGGCGCGCCCTGGAAGGTGTCGCTGGAGCAGGAGACAGTGCTCACCCGGTTGCGGGATCTGACACGCGGATACGGGCGTGGATCCTAGTTTTGCGGGTTGAAGCATAACAGCAATGTGCAGGAAAAAAATCAATCAGACAGGCGCTTTGAAACGTGACTGCCTTGATTGCCAGAACAAGTTCGGGAGGAACAGATGGCCAAAGCCATTCATTCAATGATCCGCGTTCTCAACGAAGAGAAATCGGTTGAATTCTACAAGAACGCCTTTGCGTTGACGACCATCGAGCGGCTGGATTTTGACGACTTTACGTTGGTCTACATGAGCAATCAGGACGCCCACTTTGAAGTGGAGCTGACCATCAACAAGGACCGCACAGAAGCCTATGATCTGGGCGACGGCTATGGCCACATCGCGTTCTGCGTCGATGATCTGGACGCTGAACATGCCCGGTTCACCGACGCGGGCTATGCACCGCGCGACATCGTGGAATTCAAGCGCGACGGCAGTTTGCTGGCCCGGTTCTTTTTCGTTCAGGACCCTGACGGGTACCAGATCGAAGTGCTTCAGAAACACGGACGCTATCACTGACACCGATAATCGAGGGGGAAATTCGATGAGTATGAAACCAGAAAAATCAACGCTGACACGGCGCGAATTGCTATCGCGCAGTGCCGCAGCGGGGGCCGCACTGGTGGTGGGCAGCGGGTATGTTGCCAGCAGCACTGCAGCCTGGGCACTGGAGGTTGAATACCTCGCACCGGCGAGCATGGCGACATTGATCCAGATGGCCCGCGACATCTATCCGCATGATCATGTGGGGGATGAATTCTATGCGATTGCCGTCAAGGGCTACGATACCGCCGACAGCGCCGTGATGATCGAAGCCGGCATCGCTTCGCTTGACGCTGCGGCCGTTGGCAAGGGGTTTGATAGCTATGTCGCGACCGGTTGGGAGCGTGACCGCGTTGATATCCTGCGCAGCATGGAAGAGAGCCCGTTCTTTCAGACCATACGCGGCGGCCTTGTGACCGGACTTTACAACCAGAAACCGGTCTGGCCGCTGTTTGGCTATGAAGGCGAAAGTTTCAGTCAGGGCGGTTACATCGACCGCGGCTTTGACGACATCACATGGATCTGAGGGAGCAAGTACAATGGCTGCACCATTTGAACTAGGCGACGACAGTGTCGTCGTTATTATCGGAACCGGCGCTGGCGGCGGCGTTCTTGCCAATGAGCTCGCTCAGAAAGGTATCAGCGTCGTGGCGCTCGAAGCGGGCGGTCGTTACCTGCCCGAAGACTTTATCAACGACGAGTGGGACAGTTTTGGCCAACTGGCGTGGCTTGATGCACGTTCGACGTCAGGTGACTGGCGCGTGGCCAAGGATTTTTCGGGTTTGCCTGCATGGATCGTCAAGGCTGTCGGGGGAACGACAACACACTGGGCGGGCGCATCCCTGCGCATTCAGGAGCATGAGTTCAAAGCCAAAACCACCTATGGCGATGTTCAGGGCGCGAACCTTCTGGACTGGCCTATCACGCTCGCTGATCTGGAACCCTATTACGAGAAAGCGGAAAACAAACTGGGTGTGACCCGCACCGGAGGTCGCGCCGGATTGCCCGGTTGCAACAATTACAAAGTGTTCGAAGCCGGGGCCAAGGCAATCGGTTACAAGGAAGTGCACACGGGTCGGATGGCGATAAATTCCGCCGACAACGACGACCGGCCTGCGTGCCAGCAGACAGGGTTTTGTTTCCAGGGCTGCAAGTGGGGCGCCAAATGGTCAGCCGCATATACAGATATCCCGCGCGGAGAAGCGACCGGCAATCTGGAAGTGCGTGACCGCGCCCATGTTCTGAAAATCGAACATGATGACAGCGGCAAGGTGAGCGGCGTCCTTTATGCCGATAGTGACGGCAACCAACATCTGCAAAAGGCGCGGATCGTCTGTGTGGCCGGTAACTCCATCGAGAGTCCCCGATTGCTGCTGAATTCAGCCTCTTCGATGTTCCCTGACGGGCTGGCCAATTCGTCCGGGCAGGTCGGGCGTAACTATATGCGTCATATGACCGGATCGGTTTACGCGGTCTTTGATAAACCCGTTAAAATGTGGCGCGGCACGACTATGGCGGGCATCATTCAGGACGAGGCGCACCATGATCCCGACCGTGGATTTGTCGGTGGTTACGAATTGGAGACGCTGTCTCTGGGCCTGCCGTTCATGGCCGCCTTCCTTGATCCGGGTGGCTGGGGGCGTGAATTCACGACGGCGCTTGACAGTTATGAGAACATGGCAGGCATGTGGATTGTGGGCGAAGATATGCCGCAGGAAACAAACCGCATTACCCTGAACCATGATCTGAAAGATCAATATGGTCTGCCGGCACCCAATGTTCATTTCGACAATCACCCCAACGACATTGCCATGCGCAAACACGCCTACCAGCAGGGGATGTCGGTCTATGATGCGGCTGGTGCGACGCGGGTGTTCCCGACACCGCCCTATCCGTCGACACACAACCTCGGAACCAACCGGATGTCTGAAAATCCTCGCGATGGAGTGGTGAACAAATGGGGCCAGACGCATGACATCCCCAATCTGTTTGTTTCGGATGGCAGTCAGTTCACGACTGGCGCCGCAGAGAACCCGACACTGACGATCGTGACACTTGCGATCCGGCAGGCCGATCACATCGCGGACGAGATGAGCAAAGGAAATCTCTGAATCTTGATCTTTCAATGCCGGCCCGTCACCAGCCTTGATGGAGGTTGGTGGCGGGGCTCAGTTCAAATGGGTCATGTTCCCGGATTGAATGGGCTAAAACTGAATGCCTTCGAGGCGTTTTTCGATCGCAAATCAGTGGGCATTTGCCTTCTGGTTCCCAAAAATCTTGCGGACCAGAACAAAGAACAGCGGAACAAAGATGATACCCAGAACCGTCCCGGTGATTGTGCCGCCAAGCACCGCAGCCCCGACGGAACGGCGACCACCTGACCCCGCACCAGACGACAGCACCAGAGGAACAACCCCGAGAGAGAACGCCAGCGACGTCATGATGATCGGGCGAAAGCGCTGCCGTGCGGCGGTCAGAACGGCTTCATAAAGCTCTTTGCCGTCCTCCACTTGTTCCCGCGCGAATTCTACAATCAGAATGGCGTTTTTGCCCGTTAGTCCAATGACTGTCAGCAGGCCCACCTGAAAGAAAACACCGTTCTGGAACCCGAAGTGCCAGGCGGTAAAGAGTGTGCCCAAAATCCCGATGGGCATGGCCAGAAGCACCGAAAACGGAATGGCCCAACTTTCGTAAAGCGCGGCGAGACAGAAGAAAACCGCGGCGAGGGACAATGCGTACAGCATCGGTGCCTGTGAGCCGGATTCCCGTTCTTCGAGTGACAGGCCGGTCCACGCGACAGAAAAACCGGGGAGCTTGTCAACAAAGCCTTCGATTTCCGCCATGGCTTCACCTGTTGCCACACCCGCCGCCGGCGCGCCCTGAATCTGCATCGCGGCTGTGCCGTTGTAGCGGTTCAGACCTTGGGGGCCATAGACCCAGCGTTCGCTGGAAAAGTTCGAGAACGGCACCAGATTGCCTGACGTGTTGCGCACCCGCCATCTCTGCAGATCAGAGGGCGTTGCACGTGAGTTGGCCTCGCCTTGAATGTAAACACGTTTGGTACGGCCATTGTCATTGAAGTCATTTACGTAGGTTCCGGCCATTGCGATGGCAAGCGTGTTGCCCACAGTCGTGGGAGATACTCCCATGGCCCCGGCTGCACGCCAGTCGATATCCAGTTTGAACTGGGTTGCATCCTCAAGCCCCGAAGGGCGCGCAGAGGCAATCAACGGGCTTTGTGCGGCCATTCCCAGAACCGTGTTGCGGGCTTCCAGTAATTGTTCATGTGATTGTCCGGCCTGCGCTTGCAGGTAAAAGTCAAAGCCGGAGACATTGCCAAGCTCGATCACCGCCGGAGGCACGATCGGAAATGCCATGGCTTCTTTGATGCCCATCATTGCGGGGAAGGCCCGACCAGCGAGGGCCTGAACGGATTGCGAAGGGTTCGGGCGGTCCTCCCAGTCCTTTAACCGGACAAAAGCGAGGCCATTGTTCTGACCGACACCGCTAAAGGAAAAGCCGGCAACACTGAACATGGACTCAACACTGTCGCTTTCGTTGTTCAGAAAATGATCCTGAATTTGCTGCGTCGCCTTGAGTGTATTTTCCGCGGTGGTCCCGGAAGGGCCCTGAACCAGCGCCAGCATAATACCCTGATCCTCGTCCGGCAAAAAGCCCGTGGGCGTCTGCAAAAAGAGCCAGGCAATACCGGCTCCCATCAGGCCATAAACCATCAGCATCCGTAGCGGGCGACGAATGACAAAACCAACCGTCCATGCATAACCACCTGTAATCATTTCAAAGAAGCGGTTGAACAAACCGAATGGTCCGCGTGCGGTATGATGGGCGTCCTTGCCGCGCAGCAACGTCGCACAAAGGGCAGGGGTCAGCGTGAGTGCGACCAGAACAGACAGCATCATAGCAGAGATGATTGTCACCGAGAACTGGCGGTAGATCACACCTGTCGAACCACCAAAAAAGGCCATGGGGATGAACACGGCGGAAACCACAAGCGCAATCCCCACCAGCGCGCCGGTGATCTGATCCATGGATTTGCGGGTTGCATCGCGCGGCGACAGGCCCTCTTCCTCCATGATCCGCTCAACGTTTTCCACCACGACAATCGCATCATCGACAAGCAGTCCAATAGCGAGCACCATCGCCAGCATCGTCAAGACGTTGATGGAATAGCCAAAGACCGACAGGATTGCGAATGTTCCCAACAGCACCACGGGAACAGCAAGCGTCGGGATCAGCGTGGCCCGCAGGTTCTGCAGGAACAAGAGCATCACGAAAAACACCAGCACGATCGCTTCAATCAGGGTTTTTTGCACCTCGTGGATGGAAATCTCGATGAAGGGCGTGGTGTCATACGGGATGACATAGGTCATGCCTTCGGGAAAAAACTCGGCATATTCGTGGATCATCTCTTCCACGCGTCTGGAGGTGTCGAGCGCGTTTGCACCCGGTGCAAGCTGGATCGCCATCCCCGAAGCGGGATTGCCATTGTACTTCGAGATGGTCATGTAGTTTTCCGCGCCGATCTCGACACGGGCGACATCGTCCAGAAGCACCAGACCCCCGTCTGTTTCGGAACGCAGAATGATATTGCGGAAATCTTCGGGTGTTTCCAACAGGGATTGCGCCGTGATCGTGGCGGTAAATGCCTGCCCCTCAAGCGACGGAAGCGAGCCAAACGAGCCAGCCGAAATCTGCGCATTCTGCGAGGAAACAGCCGAGACGACATCGGACGGCGTCATATCGAATGCGGCAAGTTTGGACGGCTCAAGCCAGATCCGCATGGCATACTTTGCCCCGAAAACCTGTGTGCTGCCGACCCCCTCGATCCGGCTGAAGGCATCCACGAGGTTGGAACTGAGGTAGTCCGCCAAATCCGCTTGATCCATGCTGCCATCTTCGGAGATCAGGCCGATGACCATCAGAAATCCCGCTGCGGATTTCTGAACCGTCACCCCCTGACGCTGCACCGCTGAAGGCAAAAGCGCAGTCGCTTGTGACAGTTTGTTCTGAACCTGAACCTGCGCGATATCAGGGTCCGTGCCGGTTTCGAAAGTCAGCGTAATCGTTGCCGAACCGGACGATGACGAGGACGAGGATACATATCGCATCCCGTCCAGACCGGTCATCTGCTGTTCAATGATCTGTGTGACCGTATTGGCCACCGTTTCGGCAGAAGCGCCCGGATAGGTCGCATTGATCGCCACCGAGGGCGGTGCGATCTGCGGATATTGCGCCACAGGAAGGGTATAGATCGACAACAGGCCAACGCCCATAATCAGGATCGAAATGACCCACGCGAAAACCGGGCGGTCAATAAAAAAACGGGCCATGAGATACTTTCAGATCTGAGATCAGTTGTTCGGGGCGGGCGCCTCTGCGGCTCCCTGTTCCTCGGGTGCCACGGTCGCACCCGGGGCTGTCTTTTGCAGACCTGCGACAATCACACGATCGCCATCCGCGACGCCTGCGGTCGCGACCCAGTCCGTCCCTTGATCGCGCAAAACAGTCAGTGTCCGTTGTTCGACGACATTGTCGCCATTGACGACAAGCGCCATCGGCTGCCCCCGGCGGTTATAGCTGACGGCCTGTTGCGGGATCAGAATTGCGTCTTTCACCACACCTTGGGGCATTTCAACCTGCACATACATCCCGGGCAGAAGGAACCCGTCCGGGTTGGGAAAGGACAAGCGCAACACAATGGTGCCGGTATCTTCTTTCACATGTGGTTCAGCAGCAGAAAGCGCGCCCTGATATTCGTAAATCGTGCCGTCGGCCAGTTTAAGCTCGACAATCTGCCCAAGCTCATCTGCGAAATCTGATTCCTGTCCGGCACGGCGCCAGCGCAGCATGTCTGCTGCGGCCTGCGTCACATCAACATAGACGGGATCCAGCGCACGAATGGTTGTGAGAGCTGCGGCCTGACCGGACGTCACCAGCGACCCCTGACTGACACCGCTCAAGCCGGCAATACCTGCAATAGGCGCGCGAATGGTGGTGCGTTCCAAGTCAATTTCGGTTGCAAGAACCTGTGCCTCTGCAACTTTGGTGGCGGCCTGCGCCGCGTCGCGCGCTGAAACAGCAGCATCCAGATTTTGTTGTGAAACGACGTTTCGGGATTTCAATTCCTGTTGCCGGTTGTATTCCCGCTGCGCAGAGCTGAACACCGCGTTGGCCTGCGCAAGCTGCGCCTCTGCCAGTGCTTTTTGAGCCTCGTAGGAGGCTGCATCAATCTGGTAAAGCGGGTCGCCTTTTATGACGGGGCGGCCTTCGACATAGAGGCGTTCGCGGATCAGGCCATTCACTTGCGGGCGGACTTCTGCCTCCGAAGAGGCGGCAACGCGACCGGGAAGGGGGGCTGTCAAAGTGACGTCACCAGCCTTGAGAGTGACAACGGTAACGGCCGTGGGCGGGCGATCTTGTTGTGCAACAACGACAATCGGCAGACTTGCAGCAAAGACAATCACTGCTGACAGCAGAGACAGGCGCGCGAAAGGAGAGCGGGACATTAAGGATGGCTCCAGAAAATGGGCCGACCACTCGGATCGGTAGTGAAAAGTGAACCCGTGCAAATTTCCATCCATTCAAGCGGCATGCAAAATTTGCTCTTGCACGGTGGTTAAGGAAACCGGATAGTTTTGTAAAGCGCAATTGGTTTGTATAACGTGATGCTCGCTCTAAAAAACGGCAGCAGAAGATGATCCTATGAAAAATGTGGCAAAACCCGATCAAGAAACGTGCAGCAAGCCGCGACGCGGGCGCCCCCAGCAAATGGATCCCTCTGCAAGAGAGTCCGCGATTCTTGGCGTGACAGCGCAATTGCTGTTGGCGGTGCCTTTTGACGAGGTCACAATGGCCTTGATCGCGCGGCGCGCAGGCATGTCAAAACGCACGGTTTATGAACATTTCAAGAATCGGGAAGAACTGCTTGTGCGCGCGATCGAGCATATTTCGCGGACCTTTTTCCGACCGTTGAATACCGAAGACGCCCAGCGACCATTGC
>JBARUV010000011.1:0-3633 GCA_049645905.1 Sulfitobacter sp. | reverse complement strand
AGCCGCGGCGCTTTCACCCGAAACCGGCCGTAAAGTGTGTCGAGAGTACGGCCTCGATCGTCGTGCATCGCAAGCCGCTTTACGCAATCGTCACAAATTCGACTTGCCGCCAACGCTTCGTCGATCTGATTGCAAAGGAACACTTCCTGTAAGTGCGCCAGCAAATTCTTGGCTTCATCAAGCCGCAAACCCAAGCTCTCGGATTCTAGGTTGTCAGGTGCACGGCAAAGACGCCCGATATTGCGCCTCTGCGTTTCTCCATCTTCAAATGTCGTTTCGACAACAATTCGCACATCCATGGTCGACCCCGCCTCGCTCCAAAAGCTTCACCATAACACTTCGTCCACCAAGTTTTGCCCACTCCCTGGACGAAGTGTGATTTCGCTGCGCTTGCTCCAATGTCCGCAATTGACGTTTGATCTGTGCTGGGATCTCCCATGCGATGGCCTATTCCAGAGGTTGTTCGGAATAGCGGAGGTTTTGTCGTTCCAGCGTCAACCCGGTGACGGAGCTTGGATGTTTCTAACCTATACCCTCTACCAACAGATCAAAAACCACGCGAATGCGTAGATTTGTCTTGAGCTCGCGGTGGGCCACCAGCCACGTCTCGATACTGATCGGCTCAAACTCAGAAAACGCGTTTTCGAGTTCTGGGTAATCAGCCCCGATTTCGACCGGGAGAATGCCGATCCCAAAACCTTGCCGGACAAGCTCGAGGGTTAGTGTGGCACTCGACGTCGAAAAATTGAAATTCGCGGTCGTCAGATTCACGCCACGTGATGCCATCAAACCAAGTCGTTGTTCTGGTTGATCGAAACCGACAAACGTTAATTTCTCAAGATCAATCAGCGACTTGGGGCGGCCAACTTCGTCAAGGTACTCCTTTGAAGCGAAAAGGTGTGCTTTCGTGTCGCGAAGCCGTTTTGCAAACAGGGTCTCGTCTTTGGGTCGAGAATGACGGATTGCGATGTCAGCTTCACGACGACGCAAATCGCTCAACTCATTTGATGCAATAATTTCGATCTGAAGGTCTGGCGCGGTTTTACTCAACATCTTGAGGACTGGTGGTAGAATATGCGTTGCCATCAGATTTGTGGACGAAATCAATACATGTCCGGTCACGGCTTCGGATTGGCCCGTTGCAGCAAGGGATATGCTGCTTGCCGCATCGCCCATCATCCGAAAGTGCGCCAATAATTCTACGCCTGATTGAGTTAACAAGAGTGCGCGCGATGTCCTCTCAAAGAGGACCACGCCAAGAGCCTCTTCAAGGCCCGCGACCTGTCGGCTCAGCGTCGGCTGCGTCAGCCCAAGCGCTCGCGCGGCTGCGGACAGCGATCCTTCTTCAGCGGTAACGAGAAACGCCCGCGCTTGGTTCCAGTCGAAGGCTGATCGTTTCCACTCCATTATTTTCGTATACCAAACCAAGAGAGATACGCAATTACGTATTGATGCGCCGCGATCTATGTTTTGCCAGTGATCAATTTTAGGCAGCAAAATATGTCGACTCAAGAAATAAAGAGGCTCAGGCCATTGCACACCCCTGCCATGGAAAAGGCAATTCCCATGGCGACTCGTCGCATCGGCTCTTGGGAGGTTCTCATAAGCAGGCGTCCGCTCTCTACGACGGACCTTGTCAGCCGCTACGACGCCGTCTCGAGCAGGTGGGCGCGGAGGGCGCGTCGTTTTCGATTGAATGCCGCATATTGCGAACCTCTTTTGGCCTCTCAGGTTGTCATAGATCTTATGAAGGTTGAGCCACAGGCGCGCATCCTTGATTGCGGCGTCGGAAATGGTAGCCTTTCGATTGCGCTTGATAGCCTCATGACGGGTCCGATCGACTTCCATGCAATTGATACCTCTGCTGAAATGCTAGTGCAGGCCAAGTCCGTGATGCGGCACGCCGGACTGGACCCGCACCTTCAACAGGCCGATGTTATGTCATTGCCCTATGAGGATCAGTCTTTTGACGTTGTTATGGCCGCGCATGTCCTTGAACATCTGCCAGATCCACAACGCGCCCTTGCAGAGATGGTTCGCGTTCTAAAGCCAAGTGGGATGGTGTTCCTCTGCGTGACGCGCTCCTCACTTTTCGGCGCAATAGTACAACTTTTGTGGCGCACATGGGCGATCACAGAACAAGAGGGCATCGCGTGGCTGCACGCATCCCACCTTGTCGATGTCGGATACCAACCGGTTCGGCTCGGCTCCGCTGGCTTCGCGAGCACGGCCTTTTGGGCGCGGCGGCCCCGATGATCTCCGCAAGTCTAGAAACCCCCAAACTTCGCTTAAGAAAATCCGAGTGGGCCGTCTTTGGCGTCATCTTTGTCTATTCGTTCATTCCCGCCTTTGGTGGTTTAATCCGAGTTCTGGAACTTGCAGGCGGGCCACAAATTGCACCAGAAAACCCGCGGGCTTTGCTTGCCCCAACACCCATCATTCTCCACACCCTGAGCAGTTTTCTGTTTTGTATCGTCGGGGCGGTTCAGTTCTTGCCAAGCATCCGGCGCCGGCGTCCGGCCGCGCATCGCGTCATCGGGCGGGTGATCGCGGTGGCAGGATGTATGTCCGCCCTCACTGGTTTGTGGATGACGCATTTTTATGTCTTCCCCGAAGCGCTTCAGGGGGTTGCGCTGTATTGGGTGCGGGTGGTTCTGGGCACGGCAATGATCGGGCTCATCATCTGGGCCGTGATCGCAATCAGATCTCGCAACGTTTTCCAACACAGCGCGTCGATGGTGCGGGCCTATGCCATCGGTCAGGGCGCGTCGACGCAGGCCGTAATGGGCATTGCTTGGATCATAGCTGTTGGCTCCGAAGCGATGGGACCCCTGCGCGACGGGTTGATGATTTTCGCGTGGGTGGTCAATCTGCTCGCGGCAGAAATTTTCATACGCTCAATGCTAAGACCGACAAAGCGTCAGCAAAAGCATTCGTCACGGCCTCCTAATCGGCCTTCCACACCAAGAAACGAGATTTGAAATGATCTACCAAAATGGCAATCGCCGTCTTCTTTTGTCGATCCTTTGGGTCTTCATCATCCTGAATTTCTTTGCACGCGATATTCATGAATTTGGCCGTCCCGGCATGCTGGAACAGATGATTTCCGGCACAATTGACGGGGTCGTCGTCACGGAAGTGTTGATGCTGATAGGGGGGATCATGATAGAGATTCCAATCTTGATGACAGTCCTGGCGTTGCTGCTACCACATGGGTTAAATCGATGGGCGAACATTGGTGTGGGCATTTTGACGATGGTCATGCTCGTGGCGATGAACATCAAACCCGTTCTCGACAACGTCTTTTTTATGGGCATTCAATTAATGGCCCTCATTGCCATCGTTGGGATCGCATGGCAGTGGCGGGCGTCTCAGGGGACAGATGCAATATCATTATAAATGCGCGGCGTTTGACCGCTTAGTCCGACAACATCTCTAAATACCTAAAGCTGTCATTAATACATAGTGCAGCATCAGTCGAAGAGGGCTCGAAGCCGCCTTTTGCTTTTGCAGAAACACTTGATGACGCGCCAGCGGCGAAGCCGACATTAGTTTTTAGGCTGTAATACGTCGTCAGCGCTGTGTTGATGTTTGGGCAGGAGGGTTGGATGGAGGGCAAATCATGCCAAGAGT
>JBARUV010000010.1:0-5026 GCA_049645905.1 Sulfitobacter sp. | reverse complement strand
TCTTAGGCCGCTGGGAGGATTCTGTAAGTTACAGATGGAACAGCGGCGCGACACAGACCGCGCGGACCCGCGCAGAAATGATATTGTGGAGGAGACACAAATGTTCAACGCAACACGCCTGACACTGGCTGCCCTGATTGTAAGCGCATCCGCACTTACAGCTGCTGGCCAAAGTTTCACACCCCAGAACCCGGAGTGCATCGCGCCAGCCAACCCCGGTGGTGGCTGGGATTTCACGTGCCGTCAGGTCGGCAAGTCGATGCAGGACCAGGGCTTGATCGAAAAAACCATGCAGGTCGTGAATCTTGCCGGGGGCGGCGGGGGTGTAGCCTTTGCCGAGGTTGTGAACAAGCGCAACGATGACAATGACCTGATTGTGGCGGCGTCCGCGGCGACATCGACCCGTTTGGCGCAGGGGGCTTACCCCGGAAACACCATGAACGAAGTGCGCTGGCTTGCCTCTATCGGTGCTGACTACGGCGTGATTGCTGTTGCGGCTGATAGCGACATTGCGGACCTCACCGGACTGCTTGATGCGATCAAGAACGACCCGACGTCGATTTCAATTGCCGGCGGTTCCGCTGTCGGGGGCTGGGATCACCTGAAGGTTCTGATCGCGGCAAACGCCTACGGCATCGAAGACGTGCGGTCCGTTAAATACATCGCGTTTGATGGCGGCGGCGAGGCTGTCACCCAGCTTTTGGCGGGGTCGGTACAGGCATTCACCGGCGATGTATCCGAGGCGAAAGGTTTTGTGGAAAGCGGTGATATCCGCGTTGTCGCGGTTCTGTCACCCGAGCGTCTGGACGGCGAGTTTGCCGACTTTCCGACAGCACGGGAGCAGGGTGTCGATGCGATTGGCGCAAACTGGCGCGGGTTTTACGCACCCGGTGGCATGTCTGACGAGGCCTATGACGGCTGGGTCGCAAAAATCGGTACGCTTTATGCAAGCGACGAGTGGAAAGAAGTGATGGCGTCCAACGGCATGGCGCCCCTTGATCTGCAAGGTGCCGCATTCCAGGAGTTTGTGGCAAATTCCGTTGCGCAGATTGAAACGATTTCGCGCGAAATCGGCATTATCCAATAAGCCACTTACGGTGCGGGCGCGGGTCATCTGCGCCCCACACAATCCGGTCCATTATTTTCGCCTCAGACAAAGGAGATCGCCATGAGTGATCGAATTTTCGGCGTGTTCGGCGTGCTTCTTGCCATCGGATTTGCACTTGCTGCAAGCCAGATCAAAGAGAGCTTTTTGTCGGACGCTGTTGGCCCAAAGGCCTTTCCCTATATTATTGCTACCATCCTCGGGCTTGCGGGCGCGGTCATTGCGTTGCGTCCTGATCCGGAACCTGTCTGGCCTCCCCTTGGGCAGTTTATCGAGATTCTGGCCGCGGCGGTTGTCATGATCCTCTATGCGCAGATGCTGCCTGTGATCGGGTTTGTCATCGCAACCGCATTTGCCGCCGCCTACCTGTCATGGCGGCTTGGGTCGAGCGTTTTGGGTGCGTTGGTGACGGGTGTTGGCACCTCTGCCGGTATTTATGTCGTGTTTCATCTGGTGCTGGGGCTGTCGCTGGCCCGCGGCCCGCTTGGGTTCTAGGGGGCAAAAACATGGACACGTTATCAAATCTTGCCGACGGCTTTGCGATCGCTTTGACGTGGCAGAACATTGGGCTTGCCCTGCTGGGCTGCTTTCTGGGCACGATCATGGGCGCTTTGCCCGGTCTTGGGCCATCAAACGGCGTTGCTATCCTTATTCCGCTGGCCTTCACGCTGGGGCTTGCGGCGACACCTTCGCTTATTCTGCTGACCTCGGTTTACTACGGGGCAATGTACGGCGGACGGATTTCGTCAATCCTGCTCAACATTCCGGGTGATGAACCCGCGATGATGACCTGCCTTGACGGCTATCCGATGGCGCAAAAGGGGATGGCAGGCGAAGCTTTGTCCCTCTCGGGCATATCCTCCTTTGTCGGTGCATTTATTGCGACCTGGGGTCTGATCCTTCTGGCACCTCAATTGGTCAAAATCGCGCTGCTCTTTGGCCCTGCCGAATACTTCGCGCTGTTCGCGCTGGCGTTCATGACGCTGGGTGGTGTGTCTTCGACCAATCAGGCCAAATCCGCGTTTGCCGCAGCCCTGGGGCTCGGGTTTGCGATGATCGGCGTTGACTCGCAAACCGGTGTGCCGCGCTTCACCTTTGGTGAGGTTCATCTCTATGACGGCCTCGATTTTCTTGTGGCAATTGTGGGTCTGTTTGCATTGTCAGAAGTGTTCATCTTTCTGGAGCACCGCCACGGCGAGGCAAGCGCGAAAGGCAAAAAGATCGTCATCGGCCGCCTGACACCGCCACTATCAATGCTCAAGGCGTGCACGCCCACCATGTTGCGTTCATCGTTCGTGGGCTTTCTGGCAGGTGTCTTGCCGGGGGCTGGTGCCTCGCTTGGATCATTCCTGTCCTATTCGCTTGAAAAACGCATGATCGACAAAGACGGCACATTCGGCAAAGGCGACCCGCGCGGGGTGGCAGCACCCGAGGCGGGTAATAACGCGGCGGCAGGTGGTGCACTGGTGCCGATGCTCGCGTTGGGGGTGCCCGGATCAGGAACCACGGCCGTGTTGCTGGCGGTGCTTTTGTCCCTCAACATCACGCCGGGGCCCCTGCTTTTTGCCAATAACCCCGATGTGGTCTGGGGCCTGATTGCGGCGCTGTTTATCGCAAACTTCATGCTTCTGGCGCTGAACATCCCGATGGTCGGTATCTTCACACGGCTGCTATTGGTGCCGCCACGGGTCCTGATGCCTGTTGTGGCGATGGTTTCTTTTGTCGGGATCTACGGTATCTCCGGCTCGTCGTTTGACCTGCTTGTTATGATCGGGTTCGGCCTTTTGGGCTGGGTGTTGCGCAAGTTCGACGTGCCTTTGGTGCCTATCATTCTGGGCACACTGCTTGGCAATGCGATGGAGAACAACCTGCGTCGCGCGATCACCATAGACAACGGGAACTGGTGGACACTGATCGACAGCCCGCTGTCCATCGGGCTGTGGGTCGTGGCGATCATCGGCTTTATTCTGCCGCTGTTTTTTGCCCGGAAAGTCAAATCCGGGATGCAGCGCGGCGATGCCGAAGGTGCAACCAAAGATTAAGATAGTGGCGTGCGCCCTGCGGGGCGCGCGCTGTGGCGTTGCGAACGGGTGCCGGCACTACAGCAGGTCGCAAAGATCAAAGACGGGGCTCTTGCAGCAGATCCCGCAGGCTTCCTGACTGGATCGGGCGGTCCCGCAAGTCCAATGCGGAATTGAGATCAACAAGGTGGCTGCGCATCAGGTCATTTGCGTTTTGTGCATCCGCCGCGGCAATCGCATCTATGATGGCATGATGGGCATGGCTCTCGCAGAGCGCGCTTTCGCGTCGCCAATAGAGTGCGATAATGAGTGATGAACGCGCGATCAATGTCTCGATAAAGTGGCGGATCGTGTCCTGATCGGCAATCCGCGCCACCTCGATATGAAACAGCCCCGACAGGTTCAGCGCGCGGCCATGATCGCCGGCATCCATTGCAGCATGTTCCTGCGCGATATGCTGTCTTAGACTTTCAATGTCGCGGGGTGTGGCGCGTGCGGCAGCAGAGCCTGCAGTGCGCGGTTCAAGCAACGCGCGGGCTTCAAAAACTTCGCGGGCCTCGCGCAGACTGGGCTGGGCAACAAAAGCGCCTTTGTTGCGCTGGATCTCGACCAGTTGAATATGGGCAAGCGATTGCAGGGCAGCGCGCACAACGGTCCGGGAGACTTCGTAAATCTCTCCGATTTCATCCTCACCCAGTTTCGTCCCCGGTGCGATCCGATGCTCGTGAATTGCCAAAGCCAAAGCATGCGCCACCTTCCCGGTTGCGTCTTTGGGTTTGGCAGAGGAAATGAGCTTTGCTGGCATGGCGCGTGTCCTTCGGGGCCTGTGATGTCAGACAAGATCATCTTGGACAAGGCGATCAGGTTGCGCACAAGTCCTATCCAGATTGTATACAATATTGTGCGCAATACTTAGGCAATGGTTCGGAATACCGACCAAATTTGCGCCTTTTCCAGTTTTTGCCGACGCAAAGCATCAGCCTTGTTTGAAATTGCACCAGCCATCGCGCCCAATTGGATCAACCGTGGGGTTCTGCATGAAAACATCGAAACACGATCTGGAACTTGCATCTGTCACCAAACGCTATGGCGCGACAGTTGCGGTGGATGCCATACAGCACCGGTTTCAGCCCGGCACCTATGCCTGTTTGTTGGGCCCCTCGGGCTGTGGCAAGTCATCGACCCTCAGAATGATTGCCGGACATGAAAGCGTGACCGAAGGGTCGATCCTGCTGGGGGGCCGCGACATTTCGGGGCTTGCGCCCGCACAGCGCGGCACAGCGATGATGTTCCAGAGCTATGCTTTGTTTCCGCACCTGAACGTCGTCGACAACGTGGGCTTCAGCCTCAAGATGCAGGGCGTCGACGCTCCTACCCGCCGTAAGAAAGCAGGCGAGATGCTGGAGCTGGTTGATCTGACCGCCCTCGCCGACCGAATGCCCGATCAGCTGTCTGGCGGGCAACAACAACGGGTTGCCCTCGCGCGGGCGCTGATCACGCGGCCGGATGTGTTGTTGCTGGACGAACCGCTCTCGGCACTTGACCCTTTCCTGCGCGTCCGCATGCGCTCGGAGCTCAAGAAGCTGCAAAAGGAGCTGGGCATCAGCTTTATCCATGTCACCCACGGGCAGGACGAGGCGCTGGCGCTGGCAGACGAGATCGTCGTTATGAACAACGCCGTGATCGAACAGGCTGGCCCGGCCCGGGATGTGTTCAACGCACCCAAAACAGAATTCGTGGCCCGCTTTATGGGGGGTCATAACGTCATCGCGCTGCCAGACGGGCATTTCGCAATCCGCGCGGACGCCGTTGATGTCACCACCCCTGCCAAGGGCGTGGTCGAGGCACATGTAACGGCTGTCGAATATCAGGGAACCCATGTGTCTGTGCTGTCACGCAT
>JBARUV010000009.1:0-2192 GCA_049645905.1 Sulfitobacter sp. | reverse complement strand
GTTCAGCCTCGAATACGGGGCCGGTGTAGTAGCCGAGGCCACGGACAACGGAGGGGTCGATGACGATGCGGTCGGCGTGGTAACCGCTTTTGTCTAGTAACTCAGAAATTGAGCGTAATTCAGCTATTCCCATTTTACCAACAGGAGATTGTTCGACCAATTCTTCGAGATGCTCCAATACGGCTTCGTTCCAACGCTTCCTATAAGTTCCTAGAAAATTCTGGTTCTTAATGAATACCGGTTGACCCGACATGCTAGCTGCCACCGTCTGATCGGCTTCGCCCTTCGATATCTCAGCAATATCTTCTGCTCTTTCAGAAAGAGAGGCGCTCGTGAAGCTGTTAGCGTCAACAAACCCCATCACAACCCCAACCTGCGCCTCATTCAAGCCTGCACCTTCCGTAAAGTCCCCACTCTCGTCCTTACGCCCCTCACCCAGCAACGCCCGAACACCCTCAACGCCCAACCGATCCAGCTTATCAATCGCACGCAGTACGATCCCGCGCTCGGCCTCCTTGTCGTCTCCAGAAAGCCCCGCAACTTCCATGACACCATTCAGAACCTTCCGGTTATTCACCCGAACAATGTAATCCCCGCGCTCGATCCCGACCTCTTCCAGACAATCCGCGAGCATCGCGCAAATCTCTGCATCCGCGGCGACCGATCCCGTTCCAACGGTATCCGCATCACACTGATAAAACTGGCGAAACCGCCCCGGTCCGGGCTTTTCATTGCGCCATACTGGCCCCATTGCATAGCGTCGGTAGGGTTTGGGCAAATCGTTCTGATGTTGCGCGTAGACACGTGCAAGCGGCGCCGTCAGATCATAGCGCAACGCCAGCCAGTCGCCCGGCTTGTCCGTATCCGCATCTTCCTGCCATGCAAAAACACCCTCGTTGGGGCGGTCCACATCCGGCAGGAACTTGCCCAGCGCCTCCACAGTTTCAACCGCAGAACTCTCCAGCGCGTCAAAGCCGTAGCGATGATAGACAGCCGCAATCTTGCCCAGCATCTGTGCGCGATGCGTCACCTCGGCGCCGAAATAGTCGCGAAACCCCTTGGGGGTCTGCGCCTTGGGGCGTGGGGTTTTCTTTGGCTTGGCCATGGGTGTGTTTCCCTGCGATCCTGATTGGCCCCGCATTAGCCTGTCACCACCCTGAGGGCAAGCGAGCCGGCCATTCTCTTTTTCGCTGAAATACCCTGAACAACAGGGCAGACAAGCGCCCCGTTCGGGTATAATGGAGGCACCATGGAAAAGCTCGAAGAACAGATCGCCCACCTGACCCGCACCGTCGATGAACTTTCCGAAGTCGTCGCGCGGCAGGAGGCGGAAATTGTTACCCTGAATCGCCGTGTTCATATGCTGATGCAGCGCGAAGGGGAGCGTGATTCTTCCGGGGGTGCCGTGGTGATGGGCGATGAACGTCCACCACACTATTAGGTTTGATGGCGGGCAAGATGCCCGCGTTACAGGATCAGCGCCGTAAGGTGGGCATCTTGGCCACCCGCCCTCACCGGTTCGACTTGACTGCCACAGCCAGCACCTCGCCGTCATGGATCAAGAGCTCTGTCCACCGGCTGGAATTCCCGAAACTGGCATAGGCGCTCAGGAAAAACGTGCTCTTTTCCATTTTGCCAATTTTTGACCCACAAGACTTGCCCCTGCCCGTACCACAGACTTTGCGTTTCACCCCCTCATAGGCGGAGTCAGTCTCTCCTGTTGGCAGGTTTTCCCCGCCGGGGCCGTAATGCAGTTGTTCATAGAGAGATGCAGACCCCAACAATACATTGGCCCCCGTCAACTGACGCGGACAGCCATCCGCAAAACCGGTGACATACCAGGTACGCGCAACCGCCGATCCTGGTGTTGAATCATAAAGGGCAAACCCGCGTACTGCCGGTTTTTCTACCAACTTGCCCAGCGATTTGCCTTTGGCCTGACAGACCCGTGCCACCAGACCATTCGCCAGCACTGTGCCATAAGGGACATCCTGAGCATCCGGACCGCTGCGGGTTTTTGCCTTGCCAGCTTTACGCCCGAACAGGCCCTTGCGGGCTGGCTCGGGGGCAGGTTCGGGCGTGAGGCCAGCGGTAGCAACGTCGTCTTTTTCAGCGTCAGGCTCCGGTGCCCCTGCTTCGCGCTCAGGGACTGGATCCTGTGGCGCGGCCCGACCAAACAACCCCAGCAAACC
>JBARUV010000008.1:0-7976 GCA_049645905.1 Sulfitobacter sp. | reverse complement strand
TATGCGGCTGTCGAAACCGTGTTCGAGTTGATC
This sequence comes from Sulfitobacter sp., assembly GCA_049645905.1. Lineage (GTDB taxonomy): Bacteria > Pseudomonadota > Alphaproteobacteria > Rhodobacterales > Rhodobacteraceae > Sulfitobacter. The sequence continues at coordinate 7,943 of JBARUV010000008.1, read as the reverse complement.
CGGCCTGACAACTAGGTGGTGGCTGCCATAATCTTGCCCAACAATGGCAATACATCCAGAAGGAGAATGAAAGCAGTCAAAGGGAAACTGGTGACGCATCTTGCAAGAACAATTTTTATCGCTCTCATAGCGATTTTCAGTATTGCAACAACAGCAACTGCAGAGCGTGAACTGCATGTTGTTGGCCTATACGAAGGTCTCACTAAAACCGAAGGGCGGGTCCACGGACCCATCGCACACGTTAGGGTTGTGCGTCCGGGCGCGAAAGTGACCTTGGTCCTATTGTCCTATGACGCCATACGCTGGCATGTGGATGCGTCACCGGACACGGAAATCGAAGCGGTTCTACTTTCAAACCATGGTGATCGCGTGAGCGAAGTGCGCTTGGACGGTTCAGTATTCGAGGCTGCGCGTATTCGCCGTGACCTTCCACGCCCTCGGGCAACATCCGGCCCGAACTTTCGAAAGCTGGTCGATATCTTGACCAAAGATGAAGGGTTCACGCGGCTGGACAGCTTTAGCGGTGCCTATAGTGCGCCAAGAAAGCCGTTCTGGATCATCAGCACCTTTCCAAATGATCCGAAACTGGGCAGCGACCCGCTAGAAAACACCGCCTCCGGACTGCGGGATTTGCCGCAGTCCCTGCAGCTTGCTTTGGATCAGCCGCACGGGCCGGAATCACAACTGCGCTTTGCAAGTGAAGGGATGTACTTGACCAAAACGGCCGTGACGGAAGTGTTCATTCCGGCATCGCTGGACGTGCCTAAGATCAGTTGGCTCATGGGCAGCGTCTATGTCGCATCTCAAAATGCTGCTTATGCCGTCACGTTGGGCGGTGAAGGGTATCTCTACCAAATAGATTTAGCGGCAAAGAAATGGTCAGTCGTCCGCAGCATGGAAAATTTTGATGCCTCAGGCCTGTTTTATGATCCTGCGCGGAAGCGACTCCTGATGTTGGGAAACGATGGGGTGATCGAATATGATTTCACACGCAAAGCCACGCAGAAATTACCGATCAACTTAAAGGATTTTCCGGGCATAAGGGACCTGCCCCGCATCCCCGGTCATCCCGGCTATCCGATAGATTTGATCGCCGTTGACGGCAACCACTTCCTCTTCGGCACAACGACACGAAAGAGCCCCGGAGGGAGAGGCGTCTTGCCCCGTCGCGTCTGGCATCATGACCTCAATCGCAACAGAACAAGGCTTATATCCTACGAAAATTGAACCAAGTAAGTCCATGGCACCCTATCAGTGCCCGCCCAGAACGCCTGTGCGGACCTGGTAGTTCACCGCGAGTTCGTATTCGGGATCATCGTCGCTGTCGATCATCAGGTGGCCTGCTTTGGTCAGCAAACGGTGACAATCGCGGCTCAGGTGGCGTAATTCCAGACGCTTGCCCGCAGCCTCGTATTTCGCGGCCATCGCCTCGATTGCCTGAAGCGCGGATTGATCCACCACGCGGCTGTCGGCAAAATCCACAATCACCTTTTTCGGGTCGCCCTCTACATCGAACAATTCGTTAAATCCTTCGGAAGACCCGAAAAACAACGGGCCCTGCACCTGATAGACGCGTGCGCCTTCGGGCGTGGTATAGGTCTTTGCGTGAATGCGGCGCGCGTTGTTCCATGCATAGGCCAGCGCGCTCACGATCACACCCACAACCACCGCCACGGCGAGGTCTTCGTAGACTGTTACCACCGTCACCAGCAGGATCACAAAAGCGTCCATGAGCGGCACTTTGCGCAGGATTGTAAGGGAATTCCACGCGAAGGTGCCGATCACGACCATGAACATCACGCCAACCAGAGCGGCAAGCGGGATAAGTTCGATGACGGACGAGCCGACCAGAATGAACAGCAGCAGAAATACCGCCGCAGCGATGCCCGCCACGCGGGTGCGGCCGCCTGATTTCACGTTGATCATCGACTGGCCGATCATCGCACAGCCGCCCATGCCACCAAAGAAACCGGTCACGGTATTGGCCACACCCTGCGCGATACACTCCTGTGATGCACCACCACGGGTGTTGGTCATGTCGCTGACAAGGTTCAGCGTCAGCAGGCTTTCGATCAGGCCGATCGCGGCAAGGATCACCGCGTAGGGCGCAATAATATAGAGGGTTTCCAAAGTGAAGGGCGCAAGGGCCGTCCCGTAGATGCCGACACCTTCGCCAAAGGGGTTGTGCAGCATCGGAAAGCCGCCCTGTATCGAGGCCAGATCACCGACACGTGGCACCTGGATGCCAAAGCCGATCACGACTGCGGCGACGATTCCGATGCCCGCCAGGGGCGCGGGAATGATGCGCGTGATGCGCGGCGTGACCCAGATGATCGCCATTGTCGCCGCCACCAGCGCCAGCATCAGATAAAGCGGCGTGCCGGACAGCCATTCCCCGCCGCCCATGCCGTGACCTGTATCCACCATGGAGCCGGGCACCTTGAACTGGGTCATCTGCGCGAGGAAAATCACGATCGCGAGGCCATTCACAAAGCCGAGCATGACCGGATGCGGGACCAGCCGGATAAATTTTCCCCACTGCATGATGCCCGCAAAAATCTGGATCGCGCCCATCAGCACCACTGTGGCAAAGAGGTATTCAACGCCGTGCTGTGCCACCAGCGCCACCATCACCACGGCAAGCGCCCCCGTGGCGCCCGAGATCATGCCGGGACGACCACCGATAAGGGCGGTGATCAGCCCGACAAGGAAAGCCGCGTAGAGGCCGACCAGCGGGTGAACGCCTGCAACAAAGGCGAAAGCGACGGCTTCGGGCACCAGCGCCAGTGCGACGGTCAGACCCGACAGCAATTCGATGCGCAGACGTCCGACGGAAAAGCCGTCCTCGGGCATCCAGCGCAAATCGGTCACGTCGAGATTCTTGGCGAAATTGTGCAACGTGGCGCGCGGCATTGCGGGTATCCTTCTGGAGGCGGAACAGGAAAGGGCGACCCGGTTCAGGCCGCACGGTTGCGCGCTGCCTAGACCAGAATGTCGCGGATGAAAAGCCTAGGACCATTGCGCCGAAACGCAGATGCGGTCTAACCTCGCGTCGTGGCGTGTCTGGCAATGATCCAGCACCCGGACCCGATAACGGATACTCACCGCGCCGTTTGTCAGAAAGGAGAGCCGACCCGTGGCCGCAATGGTAAAGAACCCGACCCCGCTCTATATCGGCGAAGCTTACGGGCTGTTTAATGCCACCAACGCCGGATCGTTGCCTGCTGCATCTGGCAAATACGGGATTGATGACGGAGTCTGGGCCGATCTGATTACACTGACAAAGGCAAAGTGCGGCGAGAAGAACATCCCTGTGCCATCGGGCACGACAATGAACGGTCTGTGTATCTGGGCGTCGGTCGTGGCCGCAAAATTCCTTGTTCACCGCAATCACCGCATCAGTTCGCATGTGGTGCGGGTGGTGCATAAAACCGGCACCGCAGGGGCGGATCACTATTTTGCCGTGGCAGGCGATCCCGGCGCACGGATCATCTGTGACATCACATGCAGCCAGTTCACAGGCGCGCCCGACTATCTGGTGGGCACGCTGGACGAAGTCAAAGGGGCCGCGAACAAGATCGTCGCCTTTGGCGGCACCTTGTATCAGGCCTATCAGGCAGGAGCCGCCTACAAGGAATTTGTGGTCTGACCTGAGGCACCCGCCCCCCGCGCACCAGATGTGGTCTTTTCAACAGATCGGACAGCGTGCACATTGGCCATCGAACCACAGGGGCAGGCAATGACACAGACAAAAATCGCCGTGATCGGCGGGTCGGGCATCTATGACATCGACGGGTTGGAGGATGCGACCTGGGTTTCGGTGGAAACCCCCTGGGGTACGCCCTCGGACAAACTGCTGACCGGATCACTGGATGGCGTTGATATGGTGTTTCTGCCCCGCCACGGGCGCGGCCATGTCCATTCGCCCGCCACCGTTCCCTACCGTGCAAACATCGACGCGCTGAAACGTCTGGGCTGTAGTGATGTCGTCAGCGTTTCGGCCTGTGGGTCGTTCCGCGAGGCCATGGCCCCTGGTGATTTTGTTATTGTAGATCAATTCATTGACCGCACTATCGCGCGCGAAAAATCGTTTTTCGGGACAGGTTGCGTGGCTCATGTCAGTGTGGCCTATCCGACCTGCGCGCGTCTGGGGGATGCCTGCGAAACGGCCGCAAGGGACACCGGCATCACCGTGCATCGCGGGGGCACCTATCTGGCAATGGAAGGGCCGCAGTTTTCCACTCTGGCGGAAAGCAGGATGTACCGCGAAAGCTGGGGCGCGGATGTGATCGGCATGACCAACATGCCCGAGGCAAAGCTCGCCCGCGAGGCAGAGCTTTGTTATGCCTCTGTCGCGATGATCACGGACTATGACAGCTGGCATCCTGACCACGGCGAGGTGGACGTCACCCAGATTATCAAGACGCTGATGGGCAATGCCGACAAGGGACGCGCGCTTGTCTCGCGGCTGCCCGCGCTGTTGGGGGCCGCGCGCGCGCCCTGCCCGCACGGGTGCGACCGCGCGCTGGAATTTGCGATCCTCACACAGCCGGATGCGCGCGATGCAACATTGGTTGCAAAACTGGATGCCGTTGCGGGGCGGGTTTTGAATCCGCAGGGGGACGGGCATGCCTCTTGACCTCTGGCTGACCTTTGTCGCGGCCTCAACCGCGCTGCTCTTGATCCCCGGCCCCACCGTTTTGCTGGTGCTCAGCTATGCGCTCAGCAAGGGACGCCCGGTGGCCATCGCCTCTGCTGCCGGTGTTGCCTTGGGCGATCTGATTGCGATGTCTGCGTCCCTTGCCGGGCTTGGCGCGCTGGTGTTGACCTCTGCGATGCTGTTCAGCGTGCTGAAATGGGTCGGGGCAGCCTATCTGGTCTGGCTGGGTGTCAAACTGATCCGTTCTGCCCCGTCGCGCGGTCTGGCTGTGCCGGATGCTGATGTGAGCGCGAAACATGTGTTTGGCCATGCCGCTGCAGTGACAGCCCTGAACCCCAAGTCCATCGCCTTTTTCATCGCTTTCGTCCCGCAGTTCATCCGCGCTGACGCCCCGCTGCTGCCGCAGTTCGCTATCCTGATCGTCACGTTCGTTGGCCTTGCCGCCCTTAACACGCTGGCCTATGCCCTGCTGGCAGACCGGTTGCGCCGCGTCATCGCGCGGCCCTCGGTCCTGACATGGATCACACGCGGGGGCGGTGCGGCGCTGATTACAATGGGCGTTTTGACCGCCACCCTCAGAAGGACCACGTCATGAAACAGGTACGCGATTATATCCGCACCATCGTCGATTTCCCGCATGAAGGGATCATGTTCCGTGATGTCACCACGCTGTTTGCCGATGCGCGCGGCTTTCGCATGGCGATTGACCAGATGCTGCACCCCTATGCGGGTCTTGAGATCGACAAGGTCGTGGGGCTTGAGGCGCGCGGGTTCATCCTTGGCGGGGCGATTGCGCATCAGCTAAGCGTCGGTTTCGTGCCGATCCGCAAAAAAGGCAAACTGCCCGGCACCACGATTTCACAGGACTACAAGCTGGAATACGGCGAGGCGATTGTGGAAATTCACGATGATGCCATTCAGGCGGGTGAAAAAATCCTTGTGGTGGATGATTTGCTGGCAACCGGTGGCACGGCCGAAGCCGGGATCAAGCTGATCGAACGGCTGGGCGGGGAGATTGTATCCTGTGCGTTTATCATCGACCTGCCGGAGCTGGGCGGGCGGGCCAAGCTGGAGGCGATGGGCATGGAAGTGCACGCGCTGTGCAGCTTTGAGGGGGCTTAGGCGTAAGGATCACCAGATGGCGGCAGGGAGCGTAATTTGCTGCCGTCACACTTTCGGTTGGTCAACAAAATTTACCACATAAAGCGGTGGCCGATCACCGGCCGAACCGGTTGATTTGTCGTTTTTGCAAAGTTTCATGAATCTGTCTTCAAACTGTAGGTGGAATGAAACCCTCCGTTGAAACGGTCCTGTATGTAGAAAACATTCAGGAGGCACTCATTATGCCACGCATTTCATTCACCCGCCGTCAGACCATGTTGGGCACCGCAGCGCTTGGCGCTTCGTTGGCCCTGCCGTCCCTTTCGCGTGCGCAGTCACGTCCCGCCATAACCCACGGCGTGATGTCCGGCGATGTCGCCCATGACGGCGCGATGATCTGGAGCCGTGCCGACCGGGAAGCGAAGATGCTTGTGGAATGGGCGACATCCGAGAGCATGTCGAACGCGCAAGCCGTGCCCGCCCTGGCTGTGGGTGCCCCGACGGATTACACCGGCAAGCTGGCGTTGAGCGGGCTTCCCAGTGATCAGGACATCTTTTATCGGGTGACGATGGCCGATCTGGCGGATGGCACCATGTCCGAGCCGAGCCTTGGCACGTTCCGGACCGCCCCGATGGGCAGCCGCGACGTCAGCTTTGTCTGGTCAGGCGATACTGCCGGACAGGGCTGGGGTATCGATGAAGACCGTGGCGGCATGACCACCTATGCCACGATGCGGGGCCACACCCCTGATTTTTTCCTTCATTCAGGCGATACGGTCTATGCTGACGGCCCGCTCAAGGAAGAGGTCGAGCTGGATGATGGAACGGTCTGGAAGAACATCGTCACGCCTGCGAAAATGAAGGTGGCCGAGACCTTGGACGAATTCCGCGGGCAGCACCTTTACAATTACATGGACCGGAACGTTCAGGCGTTCAACGCGGCGGTGCCGATCATTGCGCAGTGGGACGATCATGAAGTGACAAACAACTGGTATCCCAACGAGGTTCTTGCCAGTGACGACCGGTATGCGGTGAAATCGATGCAATTGCTTTCGGCGCGTGCGTCCCATGCGTTTCACGAGATGATGCCGACGCGGCGCGCGCCGTCAGAACCGATGCGGGTCTATCGCAAGGTCTCCTATGGTCCGCTGCTGGACATTTTCGTGATCGACCTGCGGACCTATCGGGGCGACAACACGGCCAATACCGAAGCCGAAAGCACGCCGTTTCTGGGTGCCGACCAACTGGCATGGCTGAAGCGCGAGATGGTGAATTCCACCGCAACGTGGAAGGTGATCGCCTCGGATATGCCCATTGGAATGATGGTGCGCGACGGTGAGACCAACATGGAGAACGGATCGAATGGCGATGGTCCGGTTCTCGGGCGCGAGCAAGACATCGCGGCGGTATTGTCGTTCATCAAGGCGGCGGAGATCACGAACACGGTCTGGCTGACGGCGGACGTGCATTACACCGCAGCACACCATTATTCACCGGATCGCGCAGTCTTTCAGGAGTTTGAGCCGTTCTGGGAGTTCGTGTCCGGCCCGCTTCATGCAGGTACCTTTGGCCCGTCGGAGTACGACAATACGTTCGGCCCGGAGGTGCGGTTCGCAAAGCATCCCGATGAGGGACAAGCGAACCTGCCCCCCAGCGACGGTCTGCAGTTCTTTGGCAAGGTCGACATCGCAGCCGACACGGGCGTGATGACCGTACGGCTGATGGACAGCGCAGATGTTGAACTTTGGTCCGTGGATATCGAGCCAAAAGTAGTCTGAACGAACGAGTAACAGGGGCGGCTGTGACAGGCCGCCCTCCCCTCGTTGATCGACGTGAGCGCGTGCGGTCGCCCCTGTTGCACAGATCACGGGGCAAGACCGTGCCAAGCCCGTCCGCCACATTGATATCAAGCACCATGCAATCGGATCGCTGGAGGGCCGGAAGCCCTTCGGCCTGCTCAATATTTTCTGCCTGATCGCGTGCCATACCCGACCGCGCAAGCGCGTTCATGCCGTAAATGATAGGTTCATGACCGGTTTGATGCGTATTATCATTTCTTAGGCCGCTGGGAGGATTCTGTAAGTTACAGATGGAACAGCGGCGCGACACAGACCGCGCGGACCCGCGCAGAAATGATATTGTGGAGGAGACACAAATGTTCAACGCAACACGCCTGACACTG
>JBARUV010000007.1:0-20980 GCA_049645905.1 Sulfitobacter sp. | reverse complement strand
GCTGCCGCGGTCAACATCAGGAGCGTTGCCGTGATCTCGAACCTGCATGCGCTGCGCGCTGTTGCCAGCCTGATGGTGGTTTTGCACCATGGGCGCGGGATGATTGAACCCCATTTCTCAGGCGTCTCAACCCTGACAATCGGCGCGGGTGGGGTCGACATATTTTTCGTGCTGTCGGGGGTCGTGATCACCTTGTCAGCGCATGCGCATGCGGTTCCGGCATCCACCTTTCTGCGGCAGCGTATCATCAGGGTTGTGCCGCTTTGGTGGTTGGCTCTGGCATCGGTGATGTTGCTGCTGTTTGTCGGGCTCGCACCACTGGGTCTTCAGAAGGCGGACGTGAGCGCGCTGAATTTTGTGCGCTCAATGCTGTTCCTGCCGTTCGAGCGTACGCACGGCGGCGTCATGCCGCTGCTCGGCGTTGGCTGGACGCTGAATTATGAGATGTTTTTTTATGCAATTTTTGCCATTCTGCTTTTGGCACCGGAACTGCGGCGCAGCCTGATGATTGTCGCCGTGATGGCGGCGCTGGTGCTATATGGACTGTATTTCCGCCCCGAAGCGGTAATGGCACGATTCTATACAAATCCAATTTTGCTGGAATTTGCTGTAGGCGTGTTGCTGGCGCAGATTTGGATTATGTTACCGGACGGATCAGACCCTGCTGTGCGCGCTATGGCGCGGCGACTGGGGATATTGCTGATGATGATCGGACTGGCAGGTTTTGTTCTGGCGGCCCGTCCGGACAATTATTCCGAACTGATGTCCTATCGTGTGATCCTGTGGGGACTTCCGGCTGTCGCCTGTGTGGCTGGTGCAATGGCGTTGGAACGCGGTGGTCTGCGTCTGGCATCGCATGGCTGCGCGGTGTTGGGGGCGGCAAGTTACGCGCTCTACCTGTTTCATCCTTTCGTCCTGCAAGCCGTGGGAAAATTCGGTGGCATTGCCAGCGCCGGATCACTTCGTGCGGTTTTCCTTTTCGTCGTGGCGGTCACGTTGTCACAATTGATTGCCATCGCGATCCATTTTCGTATCGAAAGACCAATGACTGACTTCCTCAAACGCCTCCGTTTTGGACATAGCGCACCGTGGCGAGCATCTTGAACGACAAGCGGTTCCCGTTACTTGCTAATTGCCCGCTGCTGCCTAAACCTACCGCTGTGTAAACGAAGGATGCGGCATGACAGTTCAGGCGATGGAGAATACGGCACCACCCGGCAAAACGATGTCCCGTGATGCGGTTCTGGACCTTGTACGGGGTGTTGCGATTATCCTTGTTGTTCTGGGTCATGTGCTGGTCGGCATTCGCAGCGCGGGGGCAGACACGGTTTTGGTGCGCTTTCTCCTGATTGTTATTTATTCCACGCATATGGCTCTTTTCTTTGAGGTGTCGGGGATTTTATCGCGCGGCATGGCGCAGCGTAGTTGGCCCGAGGTTGGCCGCCAGCTCGGCTTGCGTGTGGTGTGGCCCTATATTCTATGGAGCATTGTGTTGCTTGCGGCGCATTTTGCGATGAGCGGCTCGACCAACACGTCTCTGGATACTTTCGCACCCTGGCGCATTCTGTGGAGCCCACCTTCAGTGATGTGGTTTCTGTATGTCCTGTTTTTTGCGATGCTTATCATGCGTGCATTACAGCCGGTATCGCGCACCGTTATGATCGGGGTCGCAATAGCACTCATGGCGATGGCCTATGGCTTCGATTTCGTCCCGCAAGAGGGTCGTTGGATCGGCGTTTTCCTGATTGCTGCGGCTGTGGGGCGTGCCGGGTTGGAGCGAATTTCGACACCGGTCGGCTATGGTCTTGCCGGAGTTGTTATGCTTGTGACGATGTGGATTGCCTGGACAGAAGCGCAGGGGGGACTAACAGGATACCCTGCTGGGACAGTGCGCTATATTCCCGCGTTGGTGGCGGGGCCATTGGTGCTGGTCTGGTTGTGCAGGCGTTTGCCGCCGGAGGGTTGGATCGCTGCTGCCTTGTCCTTTGTCGGCCGATATACAATGCCGATCTTCGTGACCCATATTCTGGTGACGGCAGGCACGCGGATCGTGTTGCTACAGGTTCTCGGGATCGGCAACTGGACGATCATCGTCATCGCTGGCACCTTGTTGGGCGTCTGTTTGCCCTTGGTCGCAGCGACCCTAGCGGACAGAGTGGGCGTGGCACGCTTGCTGGGGTGGCGGTAACGGAACGTGTCTAGTCTCCGAACATAGTGAGCGTCAGGATGCCCCGGCGCATCGCATAGCCTGTGACGGCCATGCCGAGCAGGATCGCCAGCACAAGGGCGGCGACAAGGCGCCAGCTGTCCGGCAAACTGGCCAACGCTGTGGCCTGCCAAAGCACCCACACTCCGATACCATAAGCGCCGACAAGACCAAGCGCCCAGAAGAAGTTATTCAAAGCGGGGGCCGTATCCACCTCTGCCCAGCGGTGGATTACCCAAATCGCCAATGGAACGCTAAGCACTTGAACCAAGGCCTGCGAGAGGGCCAGCGCCTCCAACCCCATTGGCGCGCAGACGATGATGGTGCCCAAGATCGCAAGGGTCAGGCCGAGGTTGTAGTAAAACGCCGGCGTTGTGCGTTTGCGCGCCGCAAAGACCGGCTGGATGATCAGCTGGCCAACGCGGGCACCTGCGCGCACGGTCAACGCCTGCATGGTCACGATTGCGGCTGCATATTCAGGACGGAACATGATCTCGACTGCGGGTGCGCCAAGGACAAACAGCGTCGCGGCAAAACCGCCCAACAGAAGCGTCCCAGCGCCAAGAAACTGAGCAAAGACCGGCGCAAGTGTTGTCCTGCCGCGCGCCGCGTCGCCAAAATGGCGCAAGGCGAAAGTGCGGTAGGGCTGGGCCACGATCTCAACAGTTGCCTGCGCCAACCTGTTCGCAAAACGGTACAAACCGGATTCAGCCGTGCTGAACAGCCCCGCGAGAACCAGATCAGTCCCGAAGTTCGCAAAGAACGTCAGCAGGGAAGAGCCGTAAAGGCCAACCGAATAGTGCGCCGCTTCACGCATCAGGCGCATATCGAAAATCAATTTTGGCCGTTTCGGAATGCTCAGCCCGAAGAACACGCATTGGAGGGTGAGACGCGACGCGCGAAATGCCACCAGTGCAAAGACCGACTGCCAGCTCACCAAAAGTGCCGATCCAACGGCAAGAGCACCGACATTTGAGGCCCCGATCGACAAAAACTGGCTCCGCATCAGCCCCGCGCGGGTCAGGGCCGCAGTGGCCCAGCCTATCGCAGAGGCAAACGGCTGCATCAGGCCAAAGGCCTGCAAAACCGGTTCCAGAACAGGAGCATCAAAAACACCGGCGATTGCAGCGGCACCGAAATACAAAACCAGTCCCCCGGCCAGACCGATCGCTGTCATGATCCAGAACATCGTCGAGAGGACGAGGTCATCCTCCTCCTCGGAATTAACGACAAAGTGGAAAAACCCGGTGTAGGTCAGCATGATCACGAATTCGGTAAAGACCACGGCAAGCGTGTAGACACCGTATTCGGACGTTGAAAGAAAGCCCGCCGCCAATAGTGTGATGATAAGACCCGACGCCTGTTGGGTGCTTAGACAAATGATTGACAGCGCGGCATTGCCACTGCCTTTAGTCGCCACGCGGGGCACTCCTTAATTCGATTATTAATCGGGCAGTAAAGCTGAATAAGGTTGCGTCCGTCACATTCCACTCGATTTCGTGCTGAAAAATATTTACACCAATTCCTGCACACGCAAAAATTATCGTGACGCGAGACTGACTGTTTGTCCGGTGCAGGGCAACATTGTTTCAATCAAATGGCGCAAGTCTTGTATCATTAACTGAAGTATCTCGGTTGGTTTTGATTAAAAATGTAGCGACTAGACCAATCAAGGTATGCCCCTAAATGTTCAAGTCTAGACGATCCGGCTCCGTTGCCTTGCGTGCAGCCCAGAGAGTATCTTTACGTCAACACGATGCGGCGCCAGTTCCGGATGATACGATAGATCTCGGACGACTGGGTCGGGCGATCTGGCTGCGCAAATGGCTCGTACTCGCCACGACACTTGTATTTGCCTGCGCATTTTTATTCAGCAGCCTTACTCAGGACCCGATCTATACCGCAAACTCGACAGTGATGCTTGATCCACGCGAGCAACAGGTGATCTCGAGTCAGGAACAGGTGGTTTCGGATCTGAAACTCAGCAATCCGATACTTGAATCCGAGGTGGCATTGCTACGCTCGTCGACATTGGTGAAAACGGTGGTTCTGGAGATTGGGCTGGACCGGTTCAACGCGCTTGATCCGGCGCTGGCAAAGCCGTCGCTTACCCGCAGGATTACGCGAACAATCAGATCCGGTATCGATGCACTCGTTGGGTCACGGGACGCAGAGACACCAGAAAATGCGCCCCTCGTGTCTGCCGAGGTCGCACGGGAGAACCGGATCGTTTCTGCTGTGCGCGATGGGCTGGTCGTGCGCCGCGTCGGAGACTCTTATGTCATTGAAATCAACGTCTCCACGATTGATCCGGTGCTGTCTGCAGAGATCGCGAACGTTTTGGCAGAGAACTATATTGAGGAACAGCTTGCCGACCGGCAGCGCGTGGCGCAGGACGCTACCCGTTGGTTGGCCACGCAGGTCGATTCACGACGTCTGGAATTGGCAAATGCTGAAGCTGAAGTGGAGGCCTATCAGCGCGACCAATTAGTGGAAACGGGTGCATCGGAGGAGATGCTGCAACAGCAGCTTGTAGAGTTGAACCAGCAGATTTCGCTGGACCGGTCGAACCGCGCAACGGAAACCGCACGGCTTTCACGTATCGAGAGGGTTCTTGCCGAACGCGGCGTCGCTGCGGCAACAGAAGGATTGGAGTCACCCTATCTCAGTAGCCTGCGCGAACAGCGCGCGGAGCTTGCGCGCGAAGATGCGCGGCTGGCAGCGTCTTTGGGTAAATCACATCCAGACCGCAGTGTGCTTTTGTCCGAGATTGCCCAGCTTGACGGTGCAATGGAGGATGAAGTTCAGGCGATCGCCGAAGGCCACCGGAATGAAATAGAAATCCTTTTGGCCCGCGAAAGGTCGTTGCAGAGCGACATGGATGCTATCGAGAGCCAGCTTGCCAGCATTTCGACAGCATCCCTGCGATTGCGCGAACTAGAGCGTGAAGCCGAAGCGCGTCGCGGCGGATTTGAGGAGCTGTTGGGGCGTCTTGGCGAGACGCGCGCGCAGGTCGAAATCCAGCGATCCGAAGCCAAGATGGTCAATGTTGCACAAGTGCCGCTGGGGCCATCCGGGCCGCGGATCAAGCTTATGACCGCTTTTGGCGCGATGTTGGGGCTTACGGCGGGCCTTGTGGCTGCGCTGATGTTGGAACTGCTTGGTTCCGGCTTTACGCAAAGCTCTGAACTGGAGCGTCTGACCCAGATACCGGTCCTGGCCAGTATTCCGCGCGCACCTGTAGGGCGGATTTCCGATTTGCTAGACTTGATAAAGGGGCCAAATTTTTCGGCCTTGAGCGAGCGGATACGACAATTGCGCATGATGTTGCTGCTCAATGCGCAGCCCGGGCAGCCGTTGAGTGTTGTGCTTCTCTCCTCGGTTCAGGATGAAGGCAAGTCAACCACCGCACTTGCCTTGGCGGCATCATTTGCGACAGCAGGTCACAAGACAATCCTCGTTGATCTCGACACACGACGGTCGGTAATGCTGTCTCAATTTTCAAAGCAGGCAAATTCGGATCTGGGCGATTGGGTCGAAGGCAAAGCGCATCTGGACGAGACCATAGTGGAAATTGACGAACTTGATCTGTCCGTCTGCGGCACGCAGCGCAGCACGGCATTACTTGCTGACACGATGGACACTGACAAGCTGCACGAGCTGATCGGGCTTTTGGGACAGAAGTTCGATGTGATCATAGCGGATGCACCACCTGTACTTGCGGTGTCCGACGGACTGTCGATTGCCTCTGCGGTGGATCACATCCTTTATATGGTCCGCTACCGCACCACGTCTCGACGATCACTTACTTATGGTCTGTCCATTCTACGGCACGTGGGCTTAGCCCCCACCGGCCTGGTGTTGACAATTGCGGACATCGAAGCAGATCCCGATGGCTATGCGCAAGGCTACACAAATCTGTGACCTAGAATCGCCGAGAGATGCTTGGCCTATAACTATTTGATAATAATTTTAAATCTGTGCAAATTTTGTACAAATGCCGGTTCTCAGCGCCATTTTTCCGCACTGCAGCATTGATTTCGAGAATTGGCATTACTTTTGAACGTTTTGCTTCAACGTCCTTAGAAATGCCTTATTCATTGTAAGTACGCGAGCTGCCCGCTTTCGCTTACTGCTTATTGTACTGCCCGACACGTTCGTGGCGTTTTACTCGTTTTTTTGGGCTTGCCTTGCGTGTGATGCACGACTTTTTGGCATGCGCTGTGTCTCCAAACACTGGGTGTCGCGTATCCGTTGAATGTATTTATTGGAGCCTGAACTGAAATGTTTGAACAATCTACCGACAATCAAGTCCTTAAACACAGTTCTTTCGGACGTCATAACAGAATGTTTCCAAGATACCGCGGCCAAGGGAAGAGGGTATTGGACCTCGCGCTCAGCATTCTTTTGTTACCGTCCGTCCTGCCGATAATCGGCATCTTGGCACTGGCTGCAAAGCGCGATGGTGGAACTGCTTTTTTCGGACATCAGCGTGTTGGCAAGAACGGAAAAAAATTCATGTGTTGGAAGATCCGGACCATGGTTCCGGATGCCCAGGACAAACTGGAAGCCTTGTTGAAAACTGACCGTTTGGCACGCAAGGAATGGGCGGAAGAACGCAAGCTTACCGACGATCCGCGCATCACCTGGATTGGTGCATTTCTGCGCAAAAGCTCGCTTGATGAACTGCCTCAGATCTGGAACGTGCTGAAGGGTGAGATGAGCCTGATCGGCCCGCGCCCGGTCCCCGAGGATGAGTTGGCGGCAAAATACGCGACCAGCCAATGGGTCTACAAGGCCGTGAAACCCGGCATTTCAGGGATGTGGCAGGTTTCGGGCCGCAATGATGTGTCTTACGCAGAGCGGATCCGGCTGGATATCGAATACTACGAGAATATCTCGCTGGTGTTGGACCTGTCTATTATGGGGAAAACCCTAGGGGCGCTTATCAATCGTACGGGCCAGTAAGTATCGGTTATAGGTTTGCACGCGAAACACGGCTAGGGTTTGAGTACATGTTTGGAGGAAGCGATTGCGCGTAGCTCTTGTGATATGTTCCGTGGGCCGACCAGAGTCCATTGCCGGATTACTCCCTTGGATTGCGCGTCAAACAATTGCACCGTCAGACGTGGTTTTTGTTGTCACCGGTCCGGAAGATCTTCCTGATTTATCTGCGCTGCCTGACGCGACGGTTATTTACTCGAAGAAGGGTTTGCCGAAGCAGCGCAATTGCGGCCTTGATGCGGTGCAGGACAAAAGTGACGCTGTATTCTTTATTGATGATGACTACGTGCCGACCCGTTCGGCGATTTCCGGCGTGATAAATGCCCTCGATACTTGGCCGGATGCGGCAGGCTTCACGGGCAAGCTGCTAGCAGATGGAATCCGTGCCGGCGGGCTCCCGATTGAACAGGCCTCTGAACTGATCACGCAGCAAGAGGGAACAGCGGGTCACGACCACCCGTCGCGTACGGCTCTTGCGATGGAGCGAAATCTGGTTGGATTATACGGGTGCAATATGGCCTATAGATCCGCCGCGATAGGTGTCACCCGGTTTGATGAACGGTTGCCTCTGTACGCTTGGCAAGAAGATGTGGATTTCGCGGCGCGTGTCCCCGGCGAGAAACTGCTGACTGATGCGTTTACCGGGGTGCATTGCGGCACAACGCGTGGGCGCGAAACAAGTGGACAGCGTTTGGGATACAGCCAGATCGCAAATGCTTTCTATTTGATGCGCAAAGGGTCGCTTCCCAAGCGATTTGCCTTGCGCTTGGCGGTGCGAAATATCCTGTCAAACCACGCCAAAATGTTGCGCCCCGAACCTTGGATCGACCGGAAGGGCAGGGCGCGCGGCAACTGGATCGCGATGAGAGATATTTTAACTGGCCGCTGCGCGCCGGAACGCATCCTGGAAATGGCCTGATCGCGTGGCTATGCAAAGATAAATGCTGTTTCGCCGGGTTCAGGGCGCCTTTCTTCTGCACAGTACACCAACAAAAACTGCTCGGGGCTAGGGTGGCGCGCCTTGATTTTGTGCGGAGGCGCGGAAATCGAACTAATATCGCACCCAAAGCGCGAAAACCCATGAGAACACTGTTAAAATCGGAAGCGTAATATCGCGTTCACTGAGTCTCCGTTGTCAAAAAAAGTCGAGCCTCCGGCATGTTCACCGAAGAAAATCCAGAGTGGCGCGCAATGAGCGCCTGGAAAGATAGCATGGCCACCCACATTAATCTCCCGGCACCGGGTCTTGATATCTCCCATCCAAAGCTGCGGCATATCCTGTGTGCCCAGTCATTAAAGGTGCTCTCCATGCGGTTGCGCTTTTGCCTGCATCCCGAGCTGAACCCCATACGCCTTTTTGCGCCCAGCAAGACGATTTTTGTGCGGGTTCCCAAAAACGCCTCTAGCTCGATTGTTTCAATGCTCTATCCGGTGCCCGGAGCAAATAAGCTTCCGCATTTCTCGGCAGAGTTCTATCGGCGCGTGTTTCCGTCGCAGTTTCGGGACTGGCTTGTCTTTGCACCTCTGCGCAATCCGCTTGACCGTCTTGCATCCGCATTTACCTATTACCGCGAGAAAACAACCATCCCGCAAGAACGACAGTTAATGGACGAAGACTTGCCCTTCCTCAGAACATTTTCCGACTTTGTGCATTGGTTGAACGATCAGGAGGACATCTCTGCGCCGCGGATAATGCAATGGCACCATTTTCGACGGCAATCAGATTTTGTGTCGGACGCACGGGGCGCGCTCATTACCAACCTTCTTTTCCCCGTGGAGGATATGTCTGACGGGATTGCACGCTTGCAAAAGCATGCGAACATAACCGGAGCGGTTCCCCGTCTGAATGTCACCCGTCCGCTCGATCTGTCAGGCTTGCCGCTGGCGCGTGTCACAGCGCATTACGCAGGCGACATTGCACTTTGGGAGCGGTGCATGGACGAGAAAAGCATCGAGACTGCATGATGATCGGTAATTTCTTTGGCAGGTCGTCGCAGGATCGGAACCTGATCATGGTGACAGGGGCACCGCGTTCGGGCACAACGGTCGTGGGTACACAGCTGGGCCTGGCCGAGAGGTGCACCGCACTTTATGAACCGATGAATGGCGATAGCGGAGACCGCAGTGTGTCGCGCTATTTCGAACGGCCCGGACATGGCGGATTTTCTGAAGAGACGTTTGACGATCTGGTACACCGGATTGCCAATCTGGACCTACGGCTCAGGCCGGGCGTCTTTGAACACGAGCACGGTTGGAAAAAAGCTGCCAAACTGGTGATCGGTGGACAATCGCGTCGCAGTCTGACGCGGGCAAAGTTCACACCGGGGCTGCAAACGATTATCTGGAAAGACCCGCTTGCCGCTCTTGCTGCGCGCGCCGCGGTCGAACGATTTGATATACCGGTAGTCATAACCTATCGACCACCCGAAGCTGTAGCGGCAAGTTACAAAAGGCTGAATTGGTATTTTGAGGTCCATGACATTGCCGATTCGCTTGGTATCGCGCATCCTGACGGTGGTGTGCTACATGCGCGTGGCAGCAAGGATTTGATCGACGGGGCGGCATCGCTTTGGGCGATGATCTATGGTGATTTGCTGGACCTCGCGCAAGAGAGGCCAGATAAGGTGCATCTGGTGCGGATGGAGGATGTGATCACAGATCCAAAATCTGTCTATGACGAACTCTTTGCGCGCTTGGGTCTTTCGGAGGGTTCCGCCGCTGCTGCGGGGATCGCTGCTGCGGAGGCACAGCGTGACGCGACGGGTCTGTCAGATCAGCCGAGCGGGCATCCACATTCCAAAAACCGGAACCTGCGCGCCGCAAATGAATATTGGCGCGATCTGCTCACCCCAGAAGAAATCGAAACGATCCACGCGCGTACTGATCGCATTAGAACGGCCTTTGAACTGCTGCCCGCCGTCAATTGACGAAGCGCTCAACCAACTCTTTGTGGGCTGCTTCACATCGGAACTTTACGGCTTCTGACAGATCGAGGCCCATCTGTACCTCACCAGACGAAGCATTTGATTTTTCTATCCGGGTGTGGAGGGCAGATGCCGTAGGATCGCCCCCACCGGCTTTTTGCGATGCGGCATGGGACCGGTATCGGTTCTCCAGCGGCGGCTCCAGTCCCAGCCATGACCCAATGTCTCCCACAAAGCGATCAGGATCGAGAAGCAGCTTTTCGACCTCGAAGCCAAGTCGCGCTGACGTGGGGAAACGATCCCAGAGATACGCAAGCCGTTCCAGCCTTTCGGCGTAATAATGTGCCGCCCCTTCGACTGTTTCCATTTCTTTCATATCACCGCGTATGGCCAGTCGGGTGATCGACCGGATGGCCGGCCCCGGCAGGCGGGCAAGAAAAAGCCCCCGCGCCTGATAGAAGCTTTCCGGCACCGCATCATCCAGCCTGTTGTGCAATAGCTTGTCAGTGAAAAAGGTCGCGCCGGGAGAATAAGCACGTCGCAGCGCCAGATTAACCAGTACTTTCCCCGGCGCATCAACAGAGCTGTAGGGGACATGGGTTTCGCCGTAGCCTGAAATCTGAGGATGGCTGCACAGGACATTGGTCAACGCTGTGGTCATAGACCGCATGTGAGACAAGACCAAAATCCCGCGGTCAAAACGCGCCTGAGGGGCAATCATCGCGATACGGCCAGCAGCGGTTTTGATGAGGGTGCGCGCCGATTCTATCATCGTATTGTTTAAAATTCTCCAAGATTGGCGTCAAACAGGCTCAGCCGGTAGGTTCCGGCATCGCCTTTGGGGTTCGCACTTGGGCTGATTCGAATATCTACCCTACTGCCCTGCCTGACAGCAATTGGCGCGAACGTGAGCGCTTGGGCACCGGTCACAAGGCGGGACTCGATCTGCTGTCCGTCAACCACAACCTCCAGCATGACGCCATCATCGCTACTTTTATTGATATCCAGATCTGCCTGCAGCACGATCTGAATGTCGGCCTGTGGCGTGTAACGATGTACCAGCGAAACGGGTGTCGCAGCCGATCCACCAAGGACAAAATTTCGATCGGTCAGAACGATGCGACCAACATCTTTACTACATAGATAGGGTACCCAAGGGACACCATTCCGGTCTTGCCCAAGACAAGTGTGCAGCGGCAAACGAGTCTCGCCACGTTCCAAAAATCGGGCAAAGTCTTTGTCGTGTCCGGTCTCGGGGTAGTTCCAGCTGTCTTGCGTGTCAGCGATCAGGGCCGTTGCGCCAAGCCTGATATCGCGCGGTATCTCGAGTGGCGGCGCATTTTCAGATGCAGTGATGACCATCACCTGCGCGCGATCAAGACCCCGTTGGGCGTCAATGGGTGTCATATCTGCGCTGTGTAGCGTGAGATCCTCACGAAATAGCTGCACTTCACGTGGCGCGCCCCAGATCACGGCGGTACGAGGGCCAAACTGACAGCCCCGAACTGCCCTGTCCTCGGGCCAGAGCTCCTGCAAAGGAAGCTGCGCAAGTTTTTCGGTTGCAAAAAGATAGGCACGCCCCATCGACGTGATCTGATTTTCGCGACCCAGAACGGCTACATATCCGTCACGTCGCAGCTCAAGTGGATACCAGACCAGACGCCGGACTTTGGCGAGCCCCGCCGCGCAGTACCCTTTCCAGAACTTGTCTGCAGCCAGCGACGGATCTGCCGTTTCCGAGTGACCAAATTCGGTGATTTCAACGGCCAGCGCCGTCATGCCGGGCAGCGTTCTGATGACCTCGATCTGATCGGCCAGCACTTCCGGCGCGCTGGAATAAGGGTGGATCGTCACAGCGCCCATATTGCCACCTGCACCCGCCGCCAGCATTTTGGCAAAATAACTCCCGGGAACGGAATGTGCAGCACCTCCGATGATACGCTCGGGCGCAACCCGTCCCGTCGCGGCGATTGCGGCAAGCATATGTGCGTGCAACACCGCGCGCTCATCAGAAGTCATGTCCCGCGCGGGTCCGCTGACAAAGGAGCGTCCATTGAACTCGTTTGCGATCTCAAGTCGAACATCCGGAAACTGCTCCGCAACAGCGGCAACGTAGTCTGCAAACGCTGCGATCCCTTCATCCGATGTAACGGTATCGCCATTGTCATAAAGCGGATGTTGCGGGTGTAGCGTGACAGACCCTAATAGTCCCTTGGCAGCCAGCGCCGAAATCTGCCGACCACTGCCTTGGCTGAAATCAAACAGCCCTTCGTTGCGTTCAATGTCCTTCCAGCGCAGCCCATCGCGGAGCGAAACGATGCCAAGCGTTTCAAGGCGTTCTATCTTGCCGCGCTGTGGACCAAACTGGAAATTGCTGGACGCTCCCAGAACTGGGGCGCGCAGATCGTCGGATTGTGCGTATGCTGCTGCAGGCAGAACGGCACACAGCACGCCAGCCAACACGCGTGTGCGCAAGATTGACCCTACAGCCAACCGGGAGGCGCCCGAGGACCGCGCGAATCTCCTGAACCAGCGTTTCATAAATTTTCCCTCATGAGTTGAACTCATCTTCGTCCAGTTAAAGTCGAGGGTCAAAAAGAGAAAAGTGTTTTGAATTTTAAGACAGCAGATACGTCAACAATTCAGCAAATGCCTGAAAATCTGCTCAAATAAAAATCAAACCGAAAAGACAGCAGATTTTCCTTTGGTATCATACTGTTGTTTTGATATTTTGGCAGTGGGACGACGAGGGGTGAGAGGCGGTGCGTGCAATAAATTCCTATTGCCGGCTGATCTTTTCATTTCAGTCCACTCACATAATAATCATAAAAACATGGGGATAATGATATCAGAAAATTTTTGAACAGGTCGGGTACTGAACTCGCGGATATCCTGAATTTTAGCGGTACAGGGTCGACCGATAGATTTCGCGTCAATGGCGGTGCTGGTGATGATACGATTACGCTAAATGGCGTAAGCTCGATCGCAATTGGTGGCGAAGGCAACGACACGATTATGGCCAATCACGGCGATGATACAGTTCGCGGAGGTGTCGGTAACGATCGCCTGCTGGGCAATGGTGGCAGAGACAAAGTGTTCGGTGGCGAAGGCAATGACTATGTCGATGGCGGATCAGGCTTCGACCGGATTTTTGGCGGCACGGGCGATGATACCTTGCGCGGCGGGGATAATGACGATGTTATCTATGGCGATTTGACCAACGGCAACAAGGACGGAACAATCGGCGCTGACACTTTCATCTTTGATGCCGCCGACGGCAACGACAAGGTTTTCGACTTTGCGGATGGCGTGGATATCGTCGAACTTGAAGGTGGCGCTGACGTGACGCTTAGTTATCTTGCCGGCAACACCGTGATGTCCTTTGGCGAAACAACTGTAACCTTCTTTAACACCGAACTGGAACAAGACGACTTTGTCGGTGACTACGGAACATTCGATTTCGTCTAGAGATCGGGATACGTCTTACTGTTGAACGTCGGTTGACGGGAAAGGCACCAAATATAGCTTTGGTGCCTTTTTTAATCTCTGGTGACGTGGCACACCTTTTGGGGAAGCACGCTTCAGTTTCAGGTAGTAGAACGACACCTCAGCTATGCAATTTGTTGCCACCACCCCCATTGCCCTGCTGATTTGCGCCGCCATTCTGTATGTCGGTCCAGTGCGGGGTACGGTATTTCTGTTCATGACAATGCCGTTTGGTATTTCGGCAGCGGTTAACCTGCGCGGTCTCGGCTCCATCACGCTGACTGACGCGGCGGTAACGGCCCTTTGGCTGTCGATGTTTCTGCACCGTTTCCGCCTCGCGAGCGTCTTTGGCACGTTCAAACCGGGTCAACCCGGCCTGCCTTTGCTGTTGCTGATGCTCGTGGTGACATTCGGGGCGTTTTTCCTGCCACGGATCAATGCGGGCGTGACGGAAGTTTTCATCATTGCCCGCCGCGACGGAGCCGCGGAAATACTCTTGGCACCCCTCGGGCCTGTGGGAAGCAATATCGGGCAATTGTTCCGCTTGACCATGTCTGCGTCCATCTTTGTGGTGATGGCGACGGTCTTTCGCCGGAGTGGAAACAGCGATACTGTCTTTCGGGCTCTGCTCTGGGCCACCATCATCCATATCTTGCTTTCGTTGGCTGATCTGTCTTCCACTGTTGTCGGGCAGGACCCGCTGGCGTTTCTCCGCACCGGCTTCGTCAACGTTCTGGACAACCAATATCTAAGTGGAATCCGGCGGCTGATCGGAGCCTTTGCCGAACCGTCCTCATTTGCCTACTATACCATGGGCTTATTTGGGTTTTGGCTAAACTACTGGTTTGGCGCGCGCAATTCACGTGTCGCTGCCTTCATGCTGCTTGCCACAATTCTGCTCTTGGTTCGATCCACATCAAGTGCCGCATGGTTGGGCATGGCAGCCTTTGGATTGTTGTTCTTGATCTGGCAGGTCCGGACCATTGCGCGCAACCAGCGCGCAGCCGTATTGTACCTTTGCATGACCGCCGCAGTGCCCGCAGTTTTGGGTGCTGCTATGTTGGCCTATACGTTTATCCCGGCGATCCCTGAACTGCTTGACCGGCTTTTGTTCACCAAGCTTAGCAGCTCATCCGGGGTTGAGCGGATGTCGTGGAACACGCAGGCATTGCGCAATTTTTTTGAAACGGGCGGCATGGGCGCCGGCCTTGGCAGTGTGCGGGGGTCTGGCTGGCTTTTCGTCGTCATGGGAAGTCTTGGAGTCGTCGGAACGGGGCTGTATCTGTGGTTTCTGGGTGCCGTGCTGTTCATGCGTCCTGCGAATAGTGCCCCGCCATCGCACGGGATTTTGGTCGCCGGATCTTTGCAGGCGGGCTGTGCTGCGATCTTGTTGCAAGCCTGCCTGACGAAATCATACCCCAATTTGGAAACAGAGTTTTTTGCGATGGCAGGACTGGCGGTGGGTCTGATGCGGCATCTTGCCTTGTCAAATTCCGCCGTGCCCGGCAGGCATGATCCGTTATCTGGCTTGCCGTTACGCGGGGCCATTTAGGCGCAAGATCCTGACGTTGCGTGCAGGCAAGACTGCTAGTGCGGGTTGTCCAGATCCATCAGAATTTTCACGAGGCGCTCTGCCGAGGCGCGCCACGTCATTGAAGCCGCACGATTTCGCCCCTGCCTGGATAACCGGTCGCACAGCGCATCATCGCTTGCGATAGTGTCCATCGCATGGGTCCAGCCCGCTGTATCGCCGGGATCAAGCAATATCGTGCTGTCGCCGCAAACCTCGGGGATCGCGCCGCCGGTTGATGCAATGACCGGACAGCCGCATGCCATTGCTTCGGCAGCTGGCAGGCCAAAACCTTCCGTGATGGATGGAAACACGAGGGCTCGCGCATTGTTGTATAGCGCGCGCAGTTCCCCCTCGGAGACGCGGCCAAGAATGCGAACGTCCTCGCTTGCGGCAATTCCTTCGGCACCAAAGATTGTCGCGTTACCGCCTCCTGCAATGACCAGCGGCATATCGCGGTTCTGTCGCGCGCGTGCAGCGTTTACCAAAAATGGCAGATTCTTGTGCGGAGCGATTGACCCGATCGCCAGAAGATACCCCCCCGGCTGCAACCGGTGGCGCGTCAACGTCTCCGGGTCAGGCGCGATACGCAAGATATGATCGGCCCCGTTGGGAATAACATCAATCCGGTCTGCAGGCGCGAGGCCAAAATGCAGTATTTCAGAACGCGAATGTTCCGAGACCGTCAACACCCGTGAAGCACGGTGCCCGAGACGTGGTTGCAGCACATTGTACCAGGCGCGAAACATGCGCGAATAGCTTTGGGGCTGGCGAAAGACCTGGGCGTCGTGGATCATGACGATCTGGCGCTTTCGGCGTACCGGACCCATGTTGCAAAGACTGAGCATCCAGTCATCCGGGCGCATGGAGTTAAGGGTGATTTGCTCCCAAAGCTGGCCCGGCCACTGCGATGGCAGCACACTGGTAACCGCCAGTAAGGAGGGCGGTCGATCCGGTTCATTTGCAATGGCCCCGCCAGGTCTGAGAGCGCGAAGTGTCGGCGCATGCGGCAGCTCAAGAAGGGCCGAGACAAGCTCGGTCGCGGTTCTGTCCACACCGGTCGGCGCGCGCATTAGAAACCGCGCGTTCAGCAATAAATCTGCCATAAAATACCCCAGAACCCGCTTTTATGTATCCATTAATTTGGCTGCTCGGCGATACAACCGCAAATCAGCGAGCCGTCCAGTATCGCAGTTGTATTGATAACTCTCTCAAGCCATTGCTCAAATACTTCGCGCTGTGATGAATAACCGCTCAGAATGATCAGGTATCCCATTGTTATCGGAGAATTTTTGCCGCGAGAGATTTAAGCCTAGATGCCAGCCGTTATAGAAAGCTCACATCAATACTTTGAAGAAATGGCAGGTGCTTTATGACCTCGATCGCTCCCATCATCCTTCGCGGGGCATCCGGCTCAGGTCTCTGGCCGCTTTCGCACAAGAACTACTCCCGTCAGCTTGCCAAACTTTTGCGCAAGGAACTCAACGCGCGCAGGCCCCGCTGGCGACAAAGCTACCAATGCCCAAGCTGTTCGTAAACGGGCGCTTCATGGCCGGTGCACCGACTGCGGTAAATGCAGTCGCGCGTGATCTGGCGGCTGCGCTGGCTCGTAATCCGGGGGACTGGTCTGTGACCCTGGCGGTGCCGCCCGGGCTGGAGGCTGCGGCGAAAGACACAGGTTTGCCCGTGCGTGTCGTGGGTCGGCGCTCGGGGATTGCCTGGGAGCAGTTGGACCTTCCTGTGCTGCGCAGGGAAGGTGTCATTGCGGGGTTTTTCAATACTGTGCCGTTACATGGAAAAGGTTATGTGACGATGCTGCATGATGCGCAGGTTTTTACGGCGCCGGACAGTTACGGGCGCGCTACGCGGGCGTGGCGCAAGGCGCTGTCACGACGGGCGGCGGCACCCGGGAACTATGTCCTGACGGTTTCCGAGCATTCAAAACGCACGTTGCTGGCAATGAACCTCGGCGCTGAGGAGACGATTGGCGTCGTCCCGAACGGTCTGGGCGCGCCGGGGCAGGTCGCCCCGGATGACAGCTTGCGGAGCCGGTTGGGGCTGGAGTCCAACGCCTACTGCGTGGCACTGGCGACTGTATTACCTCACAAAAACATTGGCTTGCTGCTGGACGCATTTCGCGACCCGGCGTTGGAGAATCTGCCGCTGGTTCTGATAGGTCGCTCGGATAGGGCAGCATTCGAGGCGGCGGGGTATGTCATTCCGGACAACGTGATTTTTGCGGGCTTTGTTCGCGATGCGGAACTGGCAGGGCTGTACAAAGAGTGTCTTGCAGTCCTCGTGCCGTCAAAGGAAGAAGGCTTTGGCCTTGTCGCGCTGGAGGGGATGGCGCACGGGGCGGCCGTGCTGGTTGCAGATCGTGCCGCCTTGCCCGAGGTGGTTGGCGAGGTGGGGATTATCCTGCCTGCAAACGACCGGACGCCTTGGGTTCAAACCCTGCAGGCGCTTTTCGGAGATAAACAACGACAAGTGAATTTGGCCCGGGCAGGTCGGGAACGGGCAGCGACATTCACCTGGGATGCCGCAGCGCAGACGACGCTAAAGCATCTGGACCGTTGGTTCGCCAACACTGAAAACCACAAGGCCGGGTAAGGAAGATCGCTATGGCACCAAAATTCGGAACAAGCGGATTCGGACGTCCGCAAGCAAAAGCCAATAGTCTGCGTGAAACCGCCGCCGCTCGATTGATCGAGGAGGTGACCCGCGATGACCGGTTGCAGGACGTGCCAAAGACCAGTTCGCAGGGGTTCGGGAGTGATCTTCAGCTCGAGGCAACAAACCACAGCGCGGAAGATGCGCTGATGCGCGATGGACTGACGGCGTTGCGTGAGGGGCTGCAATTATGATGGATAGGCAGGCAGATGGACGCCGGGTTGCGATCATTCATTATTGGCTGGTCGGCATGCGCGGGGGCGAAAAGGTTCTCGAAAGTCTGTGCAGGATGTTTCCGCAGGCTGATCTATACACCCATGTTGCTGATCCCGCGCAACTGTCGTCAACACTGACCCGTCACAAAATCATCGAGACGCGCATCGGTCGCATGCCATTTGCACGACAGATGTATCAAAAATATCTGCCGTTTATGCCGCGTGCGCTGGAGGAGTTGGACTTGTCGCAGTACGACTTGGTCATATCGTCAGAGGCAGGGCCCGCGAAAGGGGTCATCGTGCCGCCTGACGCGCCGCATCTGTGTTACTGCCATTCGCCGATGCGCTATTTATGGGATCAATATCACGTCTACCGCAACGGCGCCGGCGTGTTGACGCGCATGGCAATGCCGTCGATGGCCCATAGCCTGCGCCAATGGGATGTCACAAGCGCTGCGCGGGTGGACCGGTTTGCAGCAAACTCCTCCTTTGTTGCAAAGCGCATTAATAAATATTGGCGGCGGGATGCCGATATCGTGCATCCGCCTGTAGCAGTCGAAGACTTCGCACCGGTGCCGCCATCAGAACTGGGCGATTTTTACCTGTGGGCGGGCGAGTTGGCGCCTTATAAGCGGCCCGATCTGGCCGTCGAAGCATTTCGGAAACTTGGCAAACCTTTGGTGGTGATCGGCGGCCCAGATAAATCTGTTGCCAAGCTCAAGGCGATAGCGGGCGATCAGACACGGTTTTTGGGTAAAGTATCTTTTGATATTCTCAAGGACCATATGGCGCGGTGCAAGGCGCTGATATTCCCGGGTGAGGAGGATTTCGGGATAATCCCCGTAGAGGTCATGGCGTCGGGTCGGCCTGTAATTGCCTATGGTCGCGGTGGAATCCGCGACACCGTGGTCGAAGGAGAAACGGGCGTATTCTTTGATACGCAAAGTGTTGAGGGCTTGATTGATGCGATCGAACGGTTCGAAGCGTCCAAGATGTCCAGCTTGTGCCAGGAGAGCTGCGTTGCCAGGGCGGGGCTCTTTACCGAGGCGGTCTTCCAGGAGAAAATTTTGGAGAGTCTTTCCCGGATTGCCTGAAAATCGATCCTGATTTTACGGTAACGTCAGTTTTACGTCTTTGCGCCAGCAAAACCAAACCCAGTATGGTGATGGGCGCGATGACGGTGAAAATCGGCAGACCCCAGAGCCAGAAAAGATCTGCAATTTTGACGATCACGACAGTAACAGCCAAGGCAATCGGCTGCGCTGCGAGAACCGGCCCTAGGATGGAGCTGCCAACGCGTGTTCGGGGTTCAGATATGGGATCAGCTAAAAGTGTCATGCTGTCCGGATCTTTAGATGGGCTTTTTGTTTTTTCCATGTCGCTCCCTGTCATATGTTTAACCTTAGCAAATATTTTGCCCCATTCGGTCACAACGGGCTGATTTTTTTATTTTGGACAAAAATTAAATGTGAGCGCTAAAAATCCGGTGCGTCTTATGACGACACACCATCTGCGAACGATCGCCTGGCAATCGGCAAAAGCCCTTTGAACCCTGTCGATATGCAAGAATTGTGTTCACGCTCATGACCTGCCCCCCTCCCAAGGTTCGCTCAACAGTAAATTTTCGGGTTTGGATGTCATATTCTTTGTCGTCGGATTGGGCAAGCACGGCGTGCGCTCGGCCCTCAAATTCTGCAAGCAACGGCGGGCACCTGAGTGCGGTGCGGCCGAAACGCAGTGGGCCAAGCCGACGACAAAATCTCGATGACAGACGGGGCCGGTATCTCGACAATATCTTCCTGGAACGGCAGAAATCGTAGACGTCCGATTCTAAAATGAAAGAGCACGGGACATTAGATGTTGATAGTTACAAAAGCAACTAATAGGTCGGGGAGGCCCTGAAGGGATAACCGCTATGGTCGCTGTTCGATATCAAACCGCTTTGCGGCTCTATCCTTATGAAAAGGTCGCAGACCAGGATGCCACAAGCCCGGTGCGCCATCCCGTCGTCATTGTTGGCGGTGGGCCTATAGGTATCGGGTTGGCCCTTGATCTGGGAAAACGCGGCGTCCCATGCCTTGTACTGGATGATCATGACGGCGTTGGCACAGGCAGCCGCGCGATCTGTTTTGCCAAACGCACGCTCGAGATTTGCGACCGTCTGGGATGCGGTGACCGAATAGTCGACAAGGGTGTGGTGTGGAACGTGGGTCGCGTCTATCGAGACGAGACGGAGATTTACAGTTTCAATCTGCTCCCCGAAGAAGGCCACAAACGCCCCGCATTTATTAACCTGCAGCAGCCCTATTTCGAACAATTTATCGTAGAGGAAATCCGGAGTCAGCAGGGGCTGGGTGCCCCCATTGAAATTCGCGGGCAGAACTGCGTCACGGCGATGCAACAAAAGGCCGATTATGTGGTCCTTGATGTTGATACGCCTGACGGACCCTACAAGATCGAAGCCGATTATTTGGTGGCCTGCGACGGTGCAAGCTCGCCTGTCCGGTCGATCATGGGCCTGGAATTCGAGGGCCGCGTTTTCGAGGATAACTTCCTGATCGCGGACATAAAGATGTCGGCGGATTTCCCGGTCGAGAGGCGCTTCTGGTTTAATCCGCCGTTCAATCGAGGGGAAACCGCGCTGCTGCACAAACAGCCCGATGATGTTTGGCGGCTTGATTTCCAGCTGGGTTGGGACATTGACCGTAAGGCCGAGTTGGACCCCGACCGCATCCGTGAACGTGTTTCGGCGATGATCGGGGCAGACAACGATTTCGAGCTTGTCTGGACATCAATTTACACGTTTCGCTGCTGCACGATGAAGGACTACCGGCATGGCCGCGTGTTTTTTGCGGGCGATTCTGCGCATCAGGTCAGCCCCTTTGGCGCGCGCGGCGCCAATGGC
>JBARUV010000006.1:0-11840 GCA_049645905.1 Sulfitobacter sp. | reverse complement strand
GCGCCAAATATCATGGTTTCAGGAATAACATATTTTAGGGGTGGCTGTGCTGCGTGCCGAAGTATCGTTAGTTACCAGAACATAAACTCCGCGAAGCTTGCTAAGCGGTTTATGCGGTTAGAAAATTCGGATATTCCTATTACATGGATATCGTTCTCATCACTGCGGTTGTCGCATCGCTATTCCTTGTCATCGGTGCAGCCGAACCGCTGGCTGCGCGTTTGCACATGCCATTCAGCGTTATCCTCGCCGTCCTCGGTATCCTAATCGGATCCGGCGCTATCTTTTTCTTACGCACGGACCTGACCGATGCGCTCAACCCCGTAGCAGAGGCAATTCTTGGGTTTCCAATCCGGTCGAACGTCTTTCTCTACGTCTTCTTGCCGACGCTTCTGTTCCAAGCGACATTGGGAATGAACTTGCGCAGGATGATCGACGATTGGGTTCCGATCATCGTTCTGGCGGTGGTGGCGGTGGTCGTGGCAACCCTCAGCGTTGGCTACGCCTTGTCGTGGGCCAGCACCCTGCCTTTGGCGGCATGCCTTTTGATAGGATCAATCGTCTCGACAACAGACCCTTCGGCGGTTGTTTCGATCTTCCGCTCGATTTCAGCACCTCGTCGCCTTTCGCGGATCATCGAAGGCGAAAGCCTGTTGAACGATGCTGCTGCTATCGCGTTGTTCGGATTGTTTATGGGTTTTGTGATGCTTGGCGTGCCGGATCCTGAACTTGGCGATGCGCTTGCTCGCTTTCCGATCCTGATTGCCGGAGGGGCGCTGACTGGTTGGATGGCGTCACGCATCGCTATCTGGATCATGGCTCTGTTTGGTGCCCATGAACTGGCGCTGATCTCTGTCTCTGTCGCGTTGCCGTACCTCGCTTACATCGGCGCTGAACAAAGCATTGGCGCTTCGGGCGTGATCGCGGTCGTCGCGGCTGGTTTGACATTAAACCTGACAGGGCCCGGACGTCTGCCACCGCAAGCTTGGGTCAATCTTCGGGAGGTTTGGGACCTTTTGGCGCATTGGGCAGGTGCCCTGATCTTTATCCTCGCAGCATTCTTGATCCCGCGCTTGCTTGAAGATGTCAGATTCAGCGATTTCATCCTGATATGCGTGGTGATCCTGGCAGCAGTGGCGGCACGCGCTTTAATCCTGTTTGGACTGCTCCCCCTCCTAACCCTCGTGCGGGCCTCACCCCTAGTTGAGCGACCTTATCGTGTCGCAATTCTTTGGGGCGGACTTCGCGGGGCCGTCACACTGGCACTTGCGCTCGCAGTAACCGAGAGTTTTCGCGTTCCGGTCGAGGTCAAACGCTTGGTTGGCATCCTGGCGACGGGCTTTACGCTCTTTACATTGATTGTACAGGGCGCGACCCTTCGATCCGTTATTGGCTGGCTCGGCCTTGATCGGCTGTCTCCGATTGACGAGGCAATGTCACGGCAGGTGGTCGCCGTTGCTCTGCAGACAGTGCGTGAGGATGTGGCGCGCACAACCGATGACTATTCGTTAACCCGTGAAGTAGTGCGATCAGAGGCAAAGGTATTTGGCGAGCGTCTGGAGGAGGCAGTGAAGACCGCCGAAGACAGCGACGACATTCTTGATCGTGATCGGGTCACATTGGGGCTGATCGCGCTTACCGGTTTTGAACGTGACACGATCCTTGCGCGCGTCCGTGAACGCACGATCTCGGCCCGGATGGCCGAACCGACGATATTGGATGCCGACCGGCTTATCGAGGGTGCGCGTTCTGGTGGACGCAGTGGCTATCAGCGGGCGGCACGGCAATCGGTAGCCTATGGGCGCAGTTTGCGGGCGGCGGTTATCTTGCACGCCCGTTTGGGTCTCTCCACTCCCTTGGTCCGCATGACTGCTGACCGGTTCGAGCGGCTTTTGTCGCAACAGTTTATATTGCGTGACCTCGATACCTTCATCGACGGGCGCATCCGCCGCATCCACGGGCGGCGCGTTGGGGACCTGCTCCACGAATTGCTTACCCGGCGGATCGAAATGGTAGAAACCGCGCTGGAAGGACTGCGTCTACAATATCCTGGTTACGCCGAAGAATTGGAACGCCGCTTCATCCGGCGTACCGCGTTGCGGCTTGAAGAGCGGGAATATTCAGCCATTCGCGAAGACGGTCTGATCGGTGCAGAAGTCTACACCACTTTAATGCAAGATCTGGCGACGCGTCGCGCCGCTGTAGAAGACCGGCCACCTTTGGATATTGCATTACAACGGCTAGAACTGGTCCGGCAGTTCCCACTATTCACCGAACTTGACAACAAGACAGTCAAGAGCCTCGGTCGCGCTTTGAGGACGCAATATGTCAACGCAGACACCATATTGCTGCGCAAGGACGGCACGGTCAAAAGCGTCTTTTTCATTGCTTCGGGTGCGGTTGAACTAGAAAGCGCAGGTCAGAAGTGGCGGTTGGGAAGAGGGGAAATGTTTGGACAAGTTGCCATTCTGACGAAGAACACTCCTCGTTCCGAAGTACGCGCAATCGCTCCTTCGACTCTCTTGGTGCTGGATGTGGCCCGGTTCCGGTCACTGCTCACAAGAAGCGAAGCGCTGCAGAAAGCGGTCCGCACAAGCGCTGAGAAGCGCGGGATCGACCCTGAGAAACTTCTAATGGAGTACCAAGTGGATGCCTAAGCGCTCAAAGCGATTTCCTGTTCCGAACAGTATGAATGAGCTCGCGGGATGCCTGGAGGGTCGCTGTCTGTGTGGTGATGTCATGATACGCATACATGGCCTACACGACCCACGACCTGGGGCCTGCCACTGCCGCATGTGCCAACGATGGTCTGGCGGCGTTTTTGTGTGTTTCCATGCGGCCGAAGACGCCGTAACGGTCGAGGGACCAGTGACGCGCTTTGCTTCGACAGCATTTGCGGAACGGGCCTTCTGTACCACGTGCGGATCACATCTTTGGATGCGGGACTTAGAGGACGACGCGCACGGTTATGACTTGATGCCGGGATTGTTTGATGCGGCGCGTGACTGGCCGTTGCGCTCCGAGATATATATTGACCGCGCCATGGTCTCGATCCAGTTGGAAGGAGATCACCCTCGCGCCACCCGTGCCGAATACGAAGCTAAGCACCCCCATATCGAAGGTGATGAATGAAACAGGCTTATGACTTATCCATCCTGAATGACTGGTTGGTGAGCACTGACGAAGTTGCAATACTTCCTAGTTATCGTTTCTGCTGCGGAGCTCTACCATTGGCCCAAGCTGAGTAGAGGAAAAGCCGCCTGCCAGTTTAGGATTTACCAGCCACAAGTGTAATTTCGCAATGAGCGCGGCTTAGACCCCACATACCGCTTCGTTTGTTGATGTGCGTTCCGTCCCTTCATAGATTTGAAGGGAGTTTCTCTATGGAAGCTAGGAACGAGTGTCTCGCAAGGATACCACGCAGTTCAGATGGTAAGCGCCGCTGGCCTCTTGAGCTGAACGCACGGACGCGCTTTGAACAACAAATACCTGACAATTAGCCCCTTTTCGGAACAGGTCGGAGCCGCCGCACCTGTCAGCGGCTTTCCAAAGAAATCGAGACAAATAGTTCAAGAAACTGTCGCACGATTGTCGCACAGCGGATCGATAAAGTGCTGAAAATGCCTTCCAATTCGGGAGGCCGACACCAGCAGAGGAAAGCACTATGCTCATTCACCGTCGTCACGCTCTTGGTCTTATGGGGGCCACTGCTGGCTCAATTGTTTTGCCAGGTTTGTCCTTCGCGCAAGCACAGCGCCGTTCGATCACAATCGCTGTGCAAAAAATCACAAACAACAACACGCTCGATGTATGGAACGAACAATCCAACGTCGGTGAGCGGGTGTTTTTCCCGAACCTTTGGGAAGGTCTGATCAACCGCAACTGGATGGGTGATCAAGGCGGGGTGCCCGGACTGGCAACCGGATGGACCCGTCTTGACGACAAAACGATTGAACTGAAACTGCGTGAAGGCGTGAAGTTCCACAACGGCGACGAAATGACTGCCGATGATGTGGTCTTTTCGTTCTCTGACGAACGTGTTTTTGCGGGTACTCAGCCTGATGGCGGTGAGACGCTTTATGCCTCCAACTTTAAACCAAAGACAGACAAGGAACTGCCCGCTGGCGTGCCCGGTGTCGGACGCCGTCTGTGGCCCGCTTTGCGTGGTGTCGAAGCGATAGATAAATACACAGTGCGGTTCCACAACGCGTCGCCTGATGTAACGCTTGAAGGGCGCATGATCGCCTTTGGCTCGCAGATCGCCAGCCGCCGTGCGTGGGACGAAGCGGCAAGCTATGCGGAATGGGCCAACGCACCGGTCACCACTGGCGCCTATAAGGTTGAAGAATACCGCCCCGACGTATCGCTGACGCTGGTTGCGCATGACGCGTATTGGGGCGGTCGCCCGCCGCTTGCGCAGATCCGTTTTCTTGAGGTGCCCGAGGTTGCCAGCCGCGTAAACGGTCTGCTCTCCGGAGAATATGATTTTGCCTGCGACCTGCCGCCCGACCAGTTGGACGCGGTGCGCAACACTACCGGGCTCGAAGTGCAAGGCTCAACGATCCTGAATCACCGCATTCAGGTCTTCGACAAGGTTCATCCGGTTCTGAGCGATCCGTTGATCCGCCGCGCTATGACCCATTCCATTGACCGCCAGTTGATCGTCAAAGCGCTGTGGGATGATCAAACCGTCGTGCCCGCCGGGCTTCAGTTCGAATTCTACGATGACATGTTCATCAAGGATTGGACTGCGCCCGAATTCAATCTCGAAATGGCACGCGATCTTGTAAAACAGGCAGGATATCAGGGCGATGCGATCCCGTTCCGCGTGTTGAACAACTATTACATCAATCAGGTCTCGAATGCGCAGATCATGGTCGAGATGTGGAAACAGGCCGGTCTGAACGTCGAAATCCAGATGGTTGAAAACTGGGGGCAGGTGCTGGAAGACAACGATACCCGCGGGATCCGTGACTGGTCAAACTCTGCCACGTTCAATGATCCGGTGTCTTCGATTGTCGCACAACACGGTCCCAACGGATTGCAGCAACAGCGCAATGAATGGACAAATGTCGAGATGAACGACCTGTCGAATTTCATGCAGAAATCTACGGACCGTGCCGCCCGCAAAAAGGCCTTTGCCCGGATGCTGGAAATCTCCGAACGTGAAGACCCTGCATTCCAGGTACTGCACCAGAACTGTGTGTTCACGGGCATGAAATCCGAGCTCCACTGGAAGGCGGCTCCGGCCTTTGCAATGGATTTCCGCGCCAACAACTGGAACGCGTCCTGAGCCAAGCCTGAAACCCGTGGCGCGGTGATCTTTGCGCCGCGCCACTCGGTATTTGAAAGCGTGATATGACATTTGTTTCCATTCGCAATCTGAAAGTTGCCTTTGACGGTGTTCAGGTTTTGCACGGCATTAACCTTGATGTGGCCCAGGGCGAGGCGCTGGGGCTGGTGGGTGAATCCGGTTGCGGCAAGTCGGTTACATGGTTGGCCGCTTTGGGCCTGTTGCCGGGCAAAGCCACGGTGTCCGGCTCGGTGACCGTTCAGGGCCAGCAGTTGATCGGTGCACCGCGCAGGTCCATCGAGGCGGTGCGCGGTGCCCGGATCGCGATGATCTTTCAGGACCCGTCGTCGTCCCTGAACCCTGTCCGCACGGTTGGCCGCCAGATCTGCGAAAGCCTAACCTTGCACCGTGGGATGGACAGCCGCGCTGCGCGCACCGAGGCTGTGGGGTTGTTGGATATGGTCGGTATTCCGGGTGCGAACAAACGGGTGGATCTGTATCCGCATGAATTTTCCGGCGGTCAATGTCAGCGTGTGATGATCGCAATGGCGCTGGCGGGCGCGCCTGATCTGCTGATCGCGGATGAGCCGACCACGGCACTGGATGCCACCATTCAAGCGCAGATACTTGACCTTCTGGCGATGTTACGGCGTGAAATCGGCATGGCGATGGTTTTTATCAGCCATGATTTGGGGGCGGTAGGGGCGATCTGTGACCGGATCAATGTGATGTACGCGGGCCAAATCGTCGAAAGCGGCGAAATCGGTCCGATGTTCGACAGCCCCCGACACCCTTATACCCGTGGTCTATTCGATGCGATCCCCCGGATTGACGGCACGCGCAGCCGGTTGATCCCCATAAACGGGACGGTGCCGGACCCGCGCCACATGCCCTCGGGGTGCGCGTTTGCCCCGCGCTGCCCCAAAGTCTCTGAATTCTGCAACAGCGCAATGCCCACATTGAAACAGCAAAAGGACGAACGGCAGCTTGCCTGTTTCTATCCGGTCGGCGTGCAGATGGTCGGCGCAGTTTCAAACGACGAAAGGCTATCGGTGTGAGCGCATTGCTGCAGGCACGGGGGTTGGTCCGGTGCTACGGGAGCCAGAAAACTTTTTTCAAAAAATCCATATCGGTACGGGCCGTTGACGGCGTCGACCTGACGCTGCAGGCGGGCGAAACGTTAGGCATCGTGGGAGAAAGCGGCTCCGGTAAATCAACGTTGGGCCGGATGTTGTTGGGCATTGATCGCCCGACCGCAGGGCAGGTTACCTTTGACGGGCTGCCGATGCCAGAAATACACAGCCCCGCGTGGCGGTCGCTGCGCGCGCAGATGCAGTTTATCTACCAGGATCCGCTGGCGGCTTTAGACCGGCGTTGGACCATTGCCCGCCAAATCGGCGAGCCGCTTGAAATCCACGGCCGTGTCAAAGGTGCTGAGCTGAACGAACGGGTCGCCGATTTGATGGCGAAGGTTGGGCTACGGCAGGATCAGGGGGTGCGGTATCCGCATGAACTTTCGGGCGGGCAGCGCCAGCGTGTGATCATTGCCCGTGCATTAGCCACATTCCCGCGGCTGCTGGTGTGCGACGAGCCGGTTTCGGCGCTGGACGTTTCGATACAGGCCCAAGTGGTGAACTTGTTGCGCGATCTTCAGGAGAGCCACGGCATCGCAATGGTGTTTATCAGTCACGACCTGAAAGTGGTGCGCAACATCTGCGACCGCGTCGCAGTGATGTACCTTGGTCGGATCGTGGAAGAGGCCAGCTCGGACGAGATTTTCGCCCATCCTATGCATCCTTATACGCAGGCCCTTGTGTCGTCGGTGCCAGTCCCCGGCAAACGTCTAGAAGGTCGTATTCTATTAAAAGGCGAGCCGCCAAATCCGGCGCAGCGCCCTTTAGGTTGCGCGTTTCATCCGCGGTGTGCGGTGGCGGTGCAAAGCTGTTCCGCAGGTGTCCCGACACTTGAAACCGTCGCGCCATCGCGGCGTGCGGCTTGCCATCTTCTAAACGTGCCTCGCACGGAGCGGGCGGCCTGATGGCCTGCTGCATGAGCCGGAAAGGCATAGAATGCTAAGTTATTTTTTGACCCGCCTGTTTCGCGCGGCGCTGACCATCCTTTTGGTGATGACGTTTGCGTTTATCGTGTTGCGTCTGTCGGGCGACCCCGCGTCGATCATGCTGGGGCCTGATGCGCCAACCGACAGCATTGATGCGTTTCGCGCAGAATGGGGTCTCGATGATCCGCTGTGGAAACAGTATTTCGCCTATTTGAGATCTATTGCCCAGATGGATTTCGGCGTGTCCATGCGTGACCGATCCTCGGCGCTTGATCTCGTACTGGAACGGGTGCCTGCGACGCTGGCGCTGACTGTGCCGACGCTGATTATTCAGCTCGGCATCGGTATTCCCGCCGGTGTCTACGCGGCCCTGCACCGTGAATCGTTAGCGGATCGCGGGGTGATCATGCTGTCGATCTTTGGCTTTACCATTCCATCTTTTGTGATGGGACTGATATTGGTGCTGGTTTTTGCGGTTAAGCTGGGTTGGTTGCCTTCGGGGGGTAAGGACAGTTGGCAATATGCGATATTGCCGATCGCGACAATGGCCGTCGGCGGCATCGGCGTCCTTGCACGGTTTTCACGCTCGGCGATGATCGAAGTCATGGGCCAACCCTATATCCGTACGGCGATGGCTAAAGGCATGAGCTGGCGCGACGTGGTGTGGAAACACGCATTGCCCAATGCCTCTGTCCCGATTGTCACAATTGTCGGCTTTATGGTCGGCTCGTTGATTGCCGGGGCAGTGGTGGTCGAAAGTATCTTCTCATGGCCGGGCATCGGCAGGTTGTTGATCGTTTCTGTGTCGAACAGGGATCTGGCGGTGGTTCAGTGTCTGTTGTTGGTGATCGCGTCGACGATGGTGATCGCCAACCTTTGTGTCGATTTCGCTTATGGCCTGTTGGACCCGCGTTTGCGGTCCAAAGCCGCCGCCCATTGAGGATAGGGATATGACCGCTCAGGCAACCAACATTGCACCGGTACGCTCTGTGATCATGCGACTTCGGTTCAGCGCACCATTCCTGGTGGTTCTGGGGATGGCATGGCTGGGGCTGATGGTGTTTACGGCGGTTTTTGCGGATCTCGTCCGCCCTTATGGCGTGACACAAATGGATCTGTCCGCTCGTCTCGCCGCGCCCTTGACCCATGGCCACCTTTTGGGCACCGATGAGTTGGGTCGGGATGTGCTGTCGCGCCTGATCCAGTCGATCCGGGTCTCGCTGGTGATTGCCTTTGGTGCGACGATCCTGTCAGCTTTCTTTGGCACTACTCTGGGCTTTCTGGCTGCACAATTCCGGGGCGTGGTTGAACATTTAATACTTGTTCTGGCAGACTTTCAGGCGGCCCTCCCGTTTCTAATCTTATCGCTGGCGGTGCTGGCGTTTTTCGGGTCGTCGATGACGCTGTTGGTTGGTCTGATGGGGTTTTACGGATGGGAACGCTATGCCCGCATTTCACGCGGATTGGCGATTTCGGCGGGCGCGCAGGGCTATGCCTCGGCCGTGGTCCAGCTGGGGGCAACACCCGTGCGGGTCTACTTGCGTCATATCCTGCCGAATGTCGCCTCGACCCTGATCGTATCGATGACGCTAACGTTTCCCGAAATCATCCTGATGGAAAGCGGATTGTCGTTTCTGGGGCTGGGCGTTCAGCCTCCTGAAAGCTCGCTTGGCAATATGGTCGGATTCGGCCGTGAATATTTGACCCGTGCGCCTTGGATTATGCTGGGCCCTGCATTTGTGATCATGATGACAACGCTGTCGATTTCGCTGGTGGGGGACTGGCTTCGCGACAAGCTTGATCCGACCATCCGTTAGCAAAGGACGCTTCGCGTGACTAATATCACGGCCCATCGCGGCGCTCGGAAACTGCGGGATGGACTACACTGCGCATCGTTGCAGGGGGGTCGCAAAATAAACGTTTCAATTCCCATCAACACTCAAGGACTACACCATGACCGATCTTCCGCTGCTCGGTGCCGCCATTCCGATGGCCACGCTTGAGACCCTTCAGGATTTCATCCTATCCGAAAACCGCGATCTCGAAATTCAGGATTTCTGTGACGCCGATCTGCTGAACGGCGACTGGAAATCTGTCGCTGACCGCACCCGCACCCTGCTGACCGGTTATACCGGACGGTTGGGCATTCACGGCCCGTTCTGGGGACTGAATATCGCAAGCCCTGATACCGAAATGCGGGCGTTGAACCAGCGCAAGCATCTGCAAGGCATTGAAGTCTGCGAATATCTGGGGGCGACGCAGATGGTGATTCACAGCCCCTACTCGACATGGAGCTACAACAACTTCGACAATGCACCCGCACGTTATGAATACGCCCGGCTGGTGGAAAATTGCCATAACACGATGGCCGAGGTTGTAAAACGCGCCGAAGACTGCGGCGTGACTATGGTGATCGAGAACATTGAGGACATCGACCCCGATATCCGGTGCGCGTTGGCGGATAGTTTCAATTCGCCAGCGATGGCAGTGTCGATTGATACCGGCCACGCCCATTACGCACATGGCACCAATGGTGCCGCCCCTGTCGATTACTACGTGCGCCGCGCGGCCAACCGGTTACAGCATATTCACCTTCAGGACGCCGATGGCTATGCTGACCGTCACTGGGCCATCGGTCATGGGACCATCCGCTGGGAGGCCGTGTTTCGCGCCTTGGGCGAACTTGACAGCAATCCTCGCCTGATACTGGAACTGCGGGACAAGGCTGGCATTTTGCCGTCCGCCGCGCATCTGCAAATGCTTGGGCTGGCTCGCTGAAAGCGACGAAACAAGTCGTAGAGCAAAGCCGCGTAGGCGATAACTTGGACTGAAAAAACTGGCGCTGCTTGTAGCTAATGGGCGGCGCGTTCAACATTTCCAGCTATGGTCAAATTGCGACGCAAAAAACTTCGGCTTGGTTGCCCCATAACGCCCATGAAGTGTTTGTAAGCGTGTCTCATGAACCCCTTTACAGCATTTTTGAGCTAATGGGATGAACTGCCTTCCCAGCAAATTGCTGCTATTGTTGCGGGCATAGGTGGAAGAAGGAGCATTCAGATGGATATCGAAGTTTTGGGAATTGATCTGGGCAAGACGCTTGGCTATGGGAATTAGACCGGCTGCGCCATAAGGCGCAGTTCGGCGGAGCGGGCATGGCCCTCCATCCCTTCGGTCCGGCTGATCCGGGCGGTGCGCAGCGCCAGTTCGTGTGACGCCGCCGCGTTGCAGCGCTGCCAGGTGACCGTCTTGGTGAACTTCTGCACCGACAGCCCGCCGGTATAGCGCGCGGCACCGCTGGTGGGCAAAACGTGGTTGGGGCCAGAGGTCTTGTCGCCAAAGGCCACTGTCGTTTCCTTGCCCAAGAACAGCGAGCCATAGGCCGTCAGGCGGCCCAGCCACCAGTCGAGATCCTCGGCCTGCACCTGAAGGTGTTCGGGCGCGTAGCGGTCGGCTACCTGCGCGGCCTCTTCGCGGGTGTCGCACAGGATGACCTCGGCCCGTTCGTCCCAAGCCATGCGGGCGGCAGAGGCGTTGGGTTCCGGCAGGCTGTCGATCATGGCGGGCACACTGCTGATCACCACGTCGGCCAGCGCCTTGTCAGTCGAGACCAGCCAGACCGGGCTATCGATCCCGTGCTCTGCCTGGCTGACCAGATCCCAGGCCGCAGTCTCGGGCGCGGCGGTGTGATCGGCGACGACGAGCGAATCCGTGGGTCCCGCGAACATGTCGATGCCGACCTCGCCAAAGAGCATCCGCTTGGCTTCGGCCACGTAGCTATTGCCGGGGCCAACGAGGATATCCGCAGGCTTGCCGCCAAACAGACCCTTGGACATGGCCGCGACACCCTGCACGCCACCGAGGTTGAGGATCAGGTCGGCGCCGCAGAGGTCCATCGCAAAGACGATGGCATCGGGAATGCCGACGCCGGCCCGCGTGGGCGAACAGGCGGTGATATGCGGCACGCCCGCGACCTTGGCGGTGGTGACGGTCATTAGCGCGCTGGCGATATGGCTATAGCGCCCGCCGGGGACGTAACATCCCGCGCTCGACACCGGGATCTGCTTTTGCCCGGCGATCAGCCCCGGCATCACCTCGACCTCGCATTCGCCCATCGTCGCCTTCTGAGCTTCGGCAAAGCGGCGGATATTGCCATGGGCAAAGCGGATGTCCTCCTTGAGCGCCTCTGGCACCCGGGCACAGGCGGCGGCGCGGGCGGCAGGGGAAACCACAATGTCACCGGTCCAGTTGTCGAGCTTGTGGGCATAATCCCGCACCGCCTCTTCACCGCCCTCGTCGATATTGGCCAGCATGGAGGCCACGACATCCCGGAGGTCCTTGTGTTCGACTGCGGGGCGGGGTTTCGCACTTTTCAGGTATGTGATGGCCATGGGTTCAACTCTGTTTCATCTGGGAATGGTGATGGATCGCGTCGGCCAGCACATCAATCTTGTCGATGACCGGGACGGGGGTGGACAGGCTGGGAGCGAG
>JBARUV010000005.1:0-20933 GCA_049645905.1 Sulfitobacter sp. | reverse complement strand
ATCTCGGTGGCGCAACGGGGTCCGATAACCTCCTGACATCTTGTGTTGTAGACACACCCCGGCGGGCGTTCGAGTGGCGAGGGAATGTCACCGGGGATCGGCGTCAATGGCGCATCAATGTCGTCCAGTGTCGGCAGCGCCGCCAGCAATCCGCGCGTATAGGGATGCGCGGGCCGACGGATCACATCGCGCACGGTGCCTTGTTCGACCAAACGACCCAGATACATGACAGCGACTTTATCAGCGGTCTGCGCAATCACCCCAAGGTCATGGGTGATAAAGATGATCCCCATGCCGAACTCTGACAC
The DNA here is from genome assembly GCA_049645905.1 of Sulfitobacter sp. GTDB lineage: Bacteria > Pseudomonadota > Alphaproteobacteria > Rhodobacterales > Rhodobacteraceae > Sulfitobacter. The sequence continues at coordinate 20,625 of JBARUV010000005.1, read as the reverse complement.
AAGATCTTTCATCAGATCGATCACCTGCGCCTGAATGGTGACGTCCAACGCGGTGGTCGGTTCATCGGCAATCAGCAGCTTGGGTTTGGTCGACAGGGCCATCGCGATCATCGCGCGTTGGCGCATGCCCCCCGACAGTTCAAACGCGTATTGGCCAAACCGCGTCGCCGGATCGGATATGCCGACACGGTCCAGCATTTCGATGGACAGTTCTTTGGCCTGCGATTTGGAAAAACTTGTGTGGATCAGCAACTGTTCCACCATCTGGTCGCCAATGGAAATGGCGGGGGCAAAGCTGGCCATAGGTTCCTGAAAAATCAGCGAGATCGCTCCACCACGAACGATCTTCATCTCTGCATCGTTTTGCAGCGACATCACATCAACCGGCCCGTCCTCAAGATGCAGTGTGATCTTGGTATCTGGCCCGTAAACCGCATTGCGCGGATTGAGTTTCATCAGCGACTTGGCAGTGACAGATTTGCCTGAGCCGCTTTCACCGACCAGCCCCATCACTTCGCCTGCGTCGAGGCTGAAGGAGACATTGTCCACCGCGGTGATGCGGCCTTCGTCGGTGTCAAATTGCAGGGTCAGGTTCTCAACGTCGATCAGGCGGCTCATTTCTTGGTTTCTCCATAGGGATCGGCCGCATCGCGCAGCCCGTCACCGACAAACACAAACGCCATGACAAGGACGATGAAGAAAATCACCGGGATAAAATACCATTGATAATTCAGCAGCACATCGGCGCTGGTGACATTTTGCAACATGACGCCAAGGGAATTGACCGGGTCCTTAAGGCCCAGACCAATAAAACTGAGCGCGGTCTCCGACAACACCATGTAGGGAAACGAAATCACCAGATCCACGATGATGTAACTGGTGAAACTGGGCAGCAGATGTTTGCGAATTACATGGCCGGACGAGGCGCCGCAAAGCTGGGCGGCCAGCACGTATTCCTGATTGCGCTCGGTCAGCAAATGGGTGCGCACCCGCCTTGCAAGCGTTGGCCATCCAATGAAACCGAGGATGATGGAAATAAAGAAGAACCGTTCTTCCGCGCTCCAGGTGTCGGGAATGAAGGCGGCTAGGGCCATGAACAGTGGAATCGCTGGAATGGTGCGCACAGCATCCGTCACCATCTGTATAAAGCTGTCTATCCATCCTCCATAAAAGCCGGAGATTCCCCCTATAATCAGCGCCAGCACAAAGGCGATAAACACGCCGATGGTGCCGACCGCCAGAGACGTATTGATGGCGTGAAAGGTGCGCGAAAAAATGTCTTTGCCAGTTGAGTCAGTTCCGAAAAGGTGGATGTAGCCCTCGTCTAAACCGAAAAGATGGGTGTTAAACTTCATGCCCAGCATCTTGTAAGGCGACCCGTCGACAAAGAACTGAACATACAACCGTTTGTCGGTGTTTACCTTGGTGACCCACCTGAAATTGGTCTTGATCGAACGCTCTCTCTCCACCGCAAAAATGAAAGGCCGCAAGGAACACCCGTTGTCATCGCAGAACTGCGGGAGCGTTGGCGCGCCGTTCAGATAGTCTTTGTCCCGCCCTGCAATTGTCGGGTCATAAGGCGTGAGAAAGGAGGCAAAGATGCCTGACAAGATCAGGATCACCAGCACCCAAGCACCAACCATTGCCGCTTTCTGCTTTTTGAACCGCGTCCATATCAGCTGCCCTTGGGAGGCCGTGAAATAGGCGTCTTTGGCGCTTTGGTTTACCGAGGCATCGTAGATATTGGTTTTGGTCATATCACTTATCCCAATATGCTGCGACGAATGCGCGGATCGACGATTGCCAGCACGATGTCGGTGATAAAGTTGATGGCGACGATACTGCCGGTCAGGAAAAAGATAATGGCACCGGCAAGCTGTTGATCATTTGACCGGGCCAGCGCTTCGATCAGGAGGGATCCCGCTTCGGTCAGGGTAAGGATCAGCGCCACGATGGGCAGTTCGTTAAAAATGCGGTTCAAGTCAAACCCGAGAGAATTTATGATCGGGCTGAGCGCGTGGCGTGCAGGATAACGCATCAGCAATCTGCGCCCTGACACGCCGCGCGCGGCGGCGGCTGTCACATAGAGCTTGCTGATTTCATCGGACATCAACGCACGCACTGTCTGGATTGCAAAGGCGGTCGCGGACCAACCGAGGATGAACACCGGCAACCAGACGTGACTGAGAAAGTCCTTTGTCCTGCCCCAGTCCCAGGGCGCGTCGCGGTATTCGGGCGAGAACAGGCCGGTCAAACTGTTCCCGAACATGATCGTCGAAAACAGCATGATCATCAGGGCCAGAAGGAAATTCGGCAGGGCAAGCCCCAGATAGCTGACCAGACGCAGCCCGTTGTTCAGGAAGGGGTTGCGCGACGTGGCCGCGATGATCCCGACAGGAATGGCGATGGCATAAGCCACAAGCAGCGAGCCGAGGCAAATGCCGATGCTGAGCCAAACCTTTTGCCCGAGCAATTGATTGATATTCAGGCGTAAGATGCAGCTGTCGCCAAATTCACCCCGAAAGGCGTTGAAAATCCAACTGGTCCAACGCTCGATATAGGGCCTGTCCAGACCCAGCCGGACACGTTCGGCTTCGATATCTGCTATTGATATTTGGGCGCCCTGAGAATTCTTGAAGGCGAGGTAGCGTTCGGCGCAATCGCCGGGTACCAATTCCATCAGCGAGAAAACAATGAAGGAAACAAGGCAGAGGGTAAAGAAGGCGAGGCCCGCGCGGATCGCGGCAAATCGAAGAAACTGGACCATCGGTAATATCTGCCCCGCACAGCTTTGCGACCATTTTTGGTTCGCTTTTTATACTGCGGGCCGACATTGCGGCCCGCAGCGATCTCAATTCAGGTGATCAGTGCCCTATTCGGCAAGGAACCACTGCGACGGGCGGTACGGGTACGTTCTATAATAGGCATACGATGCTGTTTTGAATTGCGTAAAGTTCTTCAGCGCTGCCGAATGGTAGATCGGCTTTTCTTCCTTTACGGTGCCGATGAACAGCAAATTGCTGGTCATGGCCTCGACCAGTTTCAGACCCAATGCATCCGATTCAGGTGTCCCGACAGAGACAGCCTGAAAGGCTTTGACGTCCTCCATCATCTGCTTGGCATACGCCGGAGGCTCGACCCCTGAGGCGCCGTTAGAATCAACATATTCACCCCAAAGCATCGCCGTGCGCATGTTGAAATAGTTGTCATATGGCGGAATGAAGATTTCGCCGTTTCCAAGGACAACGGCCAGTGGCACGCTTTTCTCGAACATGGTGACGTCCAGTTGGTTGGACGATTGTGACGAGCGGTATTCGTCCGTTGTGACCTCTTTGACCGTATTGTTGATGCCGACATTGCGCCAGCTTTGGCCGACCAGTTCGACAATCTTGATCGAGATACCCTGCGTCGCGACTTGCAGGTTCAGAACAAGCGGGTCACCGTTTGGCAATTCACGCATCCCGTCACCGTCTGTGTCGACCACGCCAATTTCGTCCAGCAGGGACTTTGCCAGTTCAGGATCAAACTGCGCATAGTGCTGTTCCCATTCAGCCGGTACAAACGAAGGTGTCGGCGAAAACCCAATGTATTGCTGTGGTTTACCAAGGCCGAACATCGCCACTTCGTTAATCTCGTCGCGGTTCATTGCGACAGACATCGCCTGACGGAATTTCAGATCGCCGAAAACCTTACGTTTTTCCAGATCTTCGGACGTCACGTTGAAGGCAAAGGTCGGCATCGTGATGTCAGGCTTCAGATCGACAACAAAGCCACCTTTTTCCTGACTCTCCAGAAGCAGCGGAACGTAGTCCACCTGCAAAGCCTGTGCCTTGTAGTCGACTTCACCGTTAACCAGTTTCAGCAACCGGACTTCGCTTTCACCCACAAAGATCTCGTCCATCTCGTTGATATAGGGAAGCTGGTGACCAGCGGTGTCCACCATGTAATAATAGGGGTTGGCGACGAATTGGCGCCCTTCCGTGGTTTCGGAAATAACGATATGGCTTTCCAAAGTGGGTGCCGCATCAAGAGGCAGACCCGCGACCTTGTCGGGATGGGCCAGCATCGGTGTCGGCGTATCCATCCAGTCAGAGCTGCCGTAGTAGGCTTTTACCAAGGCATAGCCGTTCTCGAACCCCAGCGATTGGGCCAGCGTATCGGCGTCAGGGTTGATGTCCGGGTGATACTGACCCAGGAAATGCTTGGGCTGGAAACCTTGCGCATAGTGGTTTGCAAAATGTGCAAGGAAACCCGGTTTCGGGGACGGCATGTTGAAACGCACGGTCTGCGCATCAATGACGTCCACAGTCATCGGCTCGCCACCTGCCAGAACATAGTCCTTGGGGCTTTCGATCACGTTCGGATCAAGCGCGAGGTTTTCGTACCAGAATTCTACGTCCTCGGCACCGAAAGGTTGGCCGTCTGACCATTTGTGACCTTCACGCAGAACAAAAGTCAGCTGTGTGAAATCATCGTTCCAGGACCAACTTTTGGCGACGTTCGGTACGATGGTCGTGAGATCATCGGCATAACGCACGAGGTTTACGTGACGGACCGACATGAAATCCGATGTGCCTGCTTCGGTTGCGTTTGACAGGGCGTTGAACGTGCCACCATAGCTGCCGATCATGTCATAGGGTGCGACGATCAGCGGCTCGGCGGGAAGTCGATCCGCCAATGCGGGCATATCGGGGTTGCCACGGATGCGCCCGTTCAGCGCTGCAATGTCGGGGTTCTCCGACATTTCCAATGTGCAATTGGCGGCGGTCTGGAATTCTGCCAATTCGTACTGCTGCGGGAATGCCCCTGCTGCAACGCCCATCGGATCTGCTACGGTCACGGCCGGGCAGGCCGCCATTGCTGTACCGGCGAATGCCGTCAGCGCCACACTTGATAGGAGTATGTTCTTCATAAGGTGCTTCCTTGTTGGTTTTCGGCTCATTCCGGCCAATTAATTGTTGGGCTTTGCGCCCATGTTCGTTCTTTGAAACAGCGCCGGAAATCTAAAGGTATGGCGCTGATGTATGCGTTTTGTGACACGTCGGACGGGCGCGAGCAGATTGGCTCCAAGTGACAAAATCGGCACCCGCAGTTCCCGTGTGTCGGCTAATTCTATTGCGCCGGACACCTTGGATAAGGGTGCCCGCACAAAGATTTTTTCATGAAATCGTCCCCGCAGATGTAGAAATTTAGTAACATAACTTGCAGCAAGTCAATGAACTTTGTTTTTCTTGCAATGACGTAAAGGAAAGAGCCTTGTTGCTCCGCAGATGCATTTTTCGCTACAACTTTCCGGAAATTGGCGAGCAGGAGGAATTTGATTTTTCAGTGATTGGCGCCGCAATAGCAGGCCTATCGGCAGCTTTCGATCCATCCGTGCAGGTAGTTTTCTGCGCGTGAAAGGGGGACAGTAGGATGGGATATCATTCGACCCGCAGGTCTGCGGCGCATCTTGCACGCAACTTCGGATGCCCGATTGTTAGGCAGTCCAATGCAGCGCGCCATCTTTTCTAAGGGTGCCGCTGTTTCTCGCGGGGGCCGTCACTTGTGATCGTCACAAGTGACAGGGTGTGATCCATATTCTTCATGCGATGTTGCAGCATCAGCCGAGTCAGCCGGTTCAGGTCGGCTTGATAGTCAGGCTGCGCAGCTACGTTTTTCGCCTCGCCACCCGCTTCGTGATCGTACAGGATTGGCGGCAGTTCAGCTGCAAATTGAACCAGCGTAAAGCGCGTATCGCGCAGGATCATCAGGGATGAATCGCTGGGTCCGGTCCCGAGCATTGTTTCCCAGATTGTTGGCGCTTCCGGCTCGGAGAAATCGAACTCCGAAACCGTGTATGTGCGCCAATCCCCCGGCGCCTCGCCGCGCAAAAGAGGCAACAACGATCTGCCGTCCATCGAATTTGGAACCGCTTGACCGCTCCACTCGAGGATTGTGGGCGTGATATCGATTGTCTCGGTCGGTTGAGACATGATAGTACCGGCGCGCGCTGCGTTGCCCGGTTGGCGGATGATCAGCGGCACATGATAGGCTGCATCGTGAACCGTGAATTTGCCCCAACTGTGCCTGTCCCCGAGCATCTCGCCATGATCGGCAGTCACGATGATCAGCGTATCCTCGTATTGACCGCTGTCTTTGAGGAACTTGATCACCCGTCCGATGTGCAGATCAACCTCGGCAATAAGGCCGAAATACAAGGACCGCAGCGTCTGAATAGTATCATCCGTCGCTTCCAGTTCCGGGAAGCCAACAACAATACCCGCAGGCGTCTTGCTTGTTATCGTTGGTCCAAAAAAGGCGTGGTTGGCAATCTCATCCTCCGGATCGGCAAGGCGTATGGGCAGCGGTATCTTTGCCGGATCGTACATTTCGTTGAATGGCGCCGGAGCGACCAGCGGCGGATGGGGGCGGATATAGGTCAGGTGGGCAAACCAGTTCTGACCCTTATAGCCCGGCATCGTGTCCAAGAACCGGTTGGTCAGAAACGCGGTGTCGCTGTCCGCCGCGCGATAGAGAGCGGGGTCGTTGATTTTTGGCATACCCCCGTCGGGTGCCGCGGGGCGAAAGACATCCGCATAGGTATCGAAAGCATAGCCTTGGTTCATGAGATGGGAGCGCCACGGATAGGACATCTCGAACCGCATCTCCAGAACCTCCTGAAAGCCGGGCAGGGGATGTTCGTAGGTGCGCAATGCGGGATCGTTGGCGTGAAAATGACGCGGATCCTGTGATGTGTCGGTGTATCCGAAAAGCATCGGCAAATAGCCCGCTTTTCGCATTTCAGTCGCAACGTTTGGCACGTCATGGCGCAGGGGCGTGCCATTGCGAACCGATCTGTGGTTCATCGCGTATTGCCCGGTCAAGAGCGATGCGCGGGCCGGGCCACAGGGATTTACCACCGAGTAATGCCGTTGAAACGTCACCGCATCTGCCATCAGGGCGCGCAGGTTGGGCAGGTCCAGATGTTCTGCCAGTTCACCAAAGACGCAATCAGCGCGCAGTTGGTCCATCACGATAAACAGAACATTCTTGGCGCTGGACATGATGCGAATCCTTTTTGGTACGTGTCGCTGAATAACGCGTAAATTCCGCTGTCTGGAAAGGGGTGCTCTGGCCGGCAGCGCTTGGTATGACCGGTTTTGTGTGTATTTCCCTAAATATACTTGTATTTACGGTCAGAAGTGTGGATGTTTGTGGAATTATTGTGGAAATCAGACATTACGGTTATGAGTAAATCGGCCAAACATTCCCACCGGGAGCTTGCGCTTCTTGACGCGCTGCACCGGTTTGGCGGGTCGGCGCGCAGCGCCGAACTGGCGAAAGAACTGGACGTCTCTGAGGAAACTGTCCGTCGCACAATCAAGGCACTGTCAAAATCCGGCGTGCTGGAGCGCATGTATGGTGGTGCCTATCTGACTGGTCCGCGCACAGCGCCCGAATTTCTGCGCCGCATTGCCAAACATTCCGCTGAAAAACGCGCCATTGCCACGACAGTTGCCCAGAGCGTGCATGACGGCATGACCCTGTTTCTGGATGTTGGTTCGACCACTGCGTTTGTTGCAGAAAAATTGCGGGAACGTTTTCGGCTGACGGTCGCGACAAACTCCATCGGCGTGGCGCAGGTACTGGCAAATCACAATGGCAACCACGTGCATCTATTGGGCGGTGACATGCAAACCGACGAACGGGGCACCTTTGGATTTGTGACCGAACAGCAATGCCGCCGGTTTGCTTATGATCTGGCACTCCTCAGCACAGATGCCCTGTCAGAAAACCAGGGCTTTCTGAACTTCAATGCTGCAGAGGCGCACCTTGCCGCTGTTGTCGTGGGCTGTTCGGAAAGGGTTCTCATGGCGCTGGATCATACAAAATTCGGACAGACTGCCCCGCATTGCGGTCTTCACCTGCACGACGTGAACGAGATCGTTACAGACCAATACCCCGGCGAAAAGCTGGCGGAAGCAATTGGAAATGCGGGCATTGAAATTCACCTCGCAACCGGAGGCAAAGAACATGGCGACGTCTGACTACGGCGTACATGCACTCGCCATTGCGGATTTCGCGGGCAAAGCTGCAATGGGCTATTTCCGGGGAAAGCTGGGAACTGAATTCAAAGCGGACGACAGCCCTGTTACCCAAGCGGACAAGGGTATCGAAACCTTGGTGCGGGCCTATCTGAACCAGCATTTTCCCGATCACGGAATATTTGGCGAAGAGCATGGTATCGAAGGGGCGAACAGGCAGCGCATGTGGATCATTGATCCGATTGACGGCACGCGGTCCTTTCTATCGGGTCATCCCTTGTTTGGATTTCTGCTAGGGCACCTGAAGAATGGTGCGCCAGAGATCGGGGTCATCGGCATGCCCGCTTTAGAAGAGGTCTTTCTGGGCATCAAAGGCAAGGGGGCCACGCTGAACGGACAGCCGATCCACAGTTCTGGTCAGACACGTCTGGATCAGGCGATCCTGTACATAAACGAGGGTGAAAAGATCTACGCGGACCATCCGGAAGTCTTTGACCGCCTGACAAAGGCCGGGCAAACGCGCAGATTTTCCTATGATTGCTATCCCCACGCCCTGCTGGCGGCAGGCCATGTTGACGCGGTGGTGGATTATGATCTGCAACCTTATGACTACCTGCCGGTTTCGGTCGTCGTTCAGGAATCCGGCGGACTTATGACCGACTGGCATGGCGCGCCCCTTACGCTGAATTCGGATGGTCGGGTTCTGTCGGCCGCAACACCGGAACTCCATGCCCGGCTATTGGCGCAGGTCAAAGGCTAGACCATGTTGATCATGCGGTTTCTCATTAGTATCGCCGGGGCAACAATGCTGTTGTTGTTTGCCGTGCGGTTGGTGCGCACAGGGATCGAACGCAGCTATGGCGCGTCGTTTCAGCGGCTTATGACGGGACAACGCGGGCCTGTGCAGGCCAGCGGCGTGGGCGTCGCTCTGGCCGTCGTTTTGCAAAGCTCAGCGGCTGTCGCGTTGTTGACAGCAGGTTTTGCGGCAAGCGGCATGCTCGCTTTCAGCACCGGTCTTGCGATTGTGCTGGGCGGGGATCTTGGATCGGCACTGATCATTCAGGTCCTGTCGTTCGATCTTGACTGGCTGGTTCCGGCCCTGCTGGCTGTGGGGGGCTGGTTGTTTGTCAAGACCGAGCAAAAGAAACTGCGTCAGGCCGGCCGTATTGTTATGGGCATCGCGCTCATTCTGATTTCGCTCCAGTTTCTGCGCGACGCGATGGAGCCGATCCGCGACAGTGCGTTCTTGCCAGCGGTTTCTGATTATCTTGCACGGGATTATGTCACCGCTTTTCTGGTGGGTGGTGCGCTGGCGTTTTTGATGCACAGTTCGGTGGCCGCAATCTTGATGTGCGTGACCCTTGTTCAGGTCGGCGCAATCCCGTTTACGGCGGGCTTGTCACTCGTTCTGGGGGCCAATCTGGGAAGCGCCTTTATTCCGGTCTGGTTGACCCGCGGTATGGATGTGCCCGCGCGCCGGATTGTCTTTGCCAATCTTGGCTTGCGGGGAATTTGGGCAATTGTCTGTCTGCTTGTCGTTAATCTGGCATTGGGTGCATGGGCGCTTGGGGACGCGCACGGTGGCCAGACGCTCGTGATGGCGCATATCGCCTTTAACGCCTCGCTCTTGCTGCTGGCATTACCGCTTTGCACACACCTCCGGTTACCGATTGAAAGGCTCTGGCCAGATCCTGTGCGCGGGGCAGGTGCCCCCGTGCCCTTACGCCCCCAAACAGCGCTTGATCCTGCCAATGTCGGCTCTCCCACACAAGCACTGGCATCCCTCAAGCGAGAGTTGCTCAGGATGATCGAACTGGTTGAAGCGATGTTCAGCCCTGTGATGGCGCTGTACCGGTCCGGCGACAAAGACGACATCAGAGCCGTGCAAATCCTTGATCGGGACGTGAATGCCTGCCTGACGCGGATCCGTGCCTTTGCGGCCGGTCTATCCGTTGAAATGATGGACAAGGAAAGCGGTCGTGCAGCCCGTGACCTGCTGGAATACGCAGTCCGCGTTGAGATAGCTGGTGATGTTGTGGCCGAGCGTCTGGCGGTTCTGGCCGGAAATCTCAAGAAAGCAGGCGGAAGGTTTTCCGAAGAAGGCTGGAATGAACTGCGGGACATGCACGAGGCTGTTCTGGCCAATATGAAACTGGCATCCAATGTTCTGATCTCTGACGATCTGGAAAGCGCCCGCTTGCTGAACATGGAAAAGACCGAAATCAAACGCACAGAACGCGAAAGCCGCAAGAAGCACTTCAGGCGCCTACAGGGCGGCGAGCCGCACAGTTTTGACAGCAGCGATATCCACCTTGAAACCCTCCGCGCGTTCCGGGATTTCAACAGCAATATCGCGGCAGTCGCGACGCCCATTCTTTATGCGAACGGCCAGCTTTTGGAAACGCGGCTGATCGAAGAATTGTCTGATCGGGGGGAAGAAAACTAGGCGGCGAACCATGACGCCCGCCGCATCGCCCCCAACCGCCTCGCGGCATTACTGATAACCTTCAGCGCCGACTTTCACTTTATCAAGGACTGCCATGTCCCCGTCTATCATTGCGATTATCCTCTCAGCCGCTCTGTTGCATGCTGTCTGGAATGCTATCGTCAAGACGGCCGCTGACCGTACAACAACGCTTGGACTTGTCGCTTTTGGACATGTCTTGCCGGGCACGGTTATGGTCATCCTCCTGCCGTTGCCCACCGCCGAAAGTTTCATTTATATCCTGCTGTCTACCTGCGTCCATTTCGCCTATTTTTACCTGCTTGGCCGCGCCTACCAGTACGGCGACCTTAGCGTTGTTTACCCTATTGCCCGCGGTACAGTGCCCGCGCTGGTGTCGCTTTGGGCGTGGCTGCTGTTGGGCGAAGTGTTGCCGCCTCTGGTCTGGGTTGGCATCGCGCTGATTGTCACGGGCATTTTGTTAAGCAGTTGGAAGGCGCTGAGGTCCGGGGTTGGAAAGTCGGCGTTAATTTTGTCGCTGGCGACCGGTGTTTGTATCTCGATTTATTCGCTGGTGGACGGGGTTGGTGTGCGTCTGTCTGGTAACACACTGAGCTATTGGGCGTGGGGGGCATTCCTGCATCTGTTCATCGCTGGCTTTGCCGGCTGGCGCCGGCGACAGTCGTTGATGCACTTGCCGCTCAGGATTTGGGCAGTGGGAATCGCTGGTGGCATGGTCTCGATGAGTGCGTATGGACTTGTGCTTTACGCAAAGAATTTTGCTCCTTTGGGGGCCGTTTCCGCGCTGCGGGAAACGTCTGTAATCTTTGCCACGTTGATCGGTTATTTCATGCTCAAGGAAGGCAATTGGAAACGCCGCTTTGGCGCGGCGGTACTGATGGTTCTCGGCATTGCCATGATTGGTTTCAACGCCTAGATTTTTGCAGTCCGTAGAGCATTTGGATGTGCCCTGCTGGTGCGATACGCCGTTAGGCTTCGAGGACTTGGGAAGAGAGGTCCTCTCCGCAGAGTTGGGGAGATCAAGCCGACAATCGGGCAGCGAAAAACCCGCAAATTCAGCCTGTGTGGCTCAGGAAGTCAAACAGCTTCATGCGGTCAATCGGCTTGGACATAAGCGTCAAACCCAACTGGTCACACTGCTTTCTGAGGGCAATGCTTCGATCTGCAGAAATCATACGCGTGGGAATACGACCGTAGGATCGGGTGATCTGCTGAAATAATTCCGGCCCTGACATGCCTTGGCCCAGTTGGCAATCCAGCAGCAATGCATCCGGAATGAGATCAATATCTTTCAGGATACTGATCGCTTCCTCGCCGTTGGGCGCGTGGATAATATGTGCACCCCAGCCTTCGACCATGAGGACCATCGCGTTGGCAAGATCAACGTCGTTCTCGACCAGCAGGATGATCTGTCCGGCATTTGGCAAACCAGTACTTTCCTCCACGGGTTTGGGCGCCTCGTAAGGGATCTGTTCCATGCCAAGGACATTCAGTTCGACACTGAACCGGCTGCCTTTTCCGGGTATGGAACACAAATGAAGCGGATGTTTCAAGCTTTTGCACGCGCGCTCGACGATGGCCAGCCCAAGCCCAAGACCGGAAGCAGAACTCGCCACATCGAGGCGCTTGAATTCCTGAAAGATCGATTCGTGGTCTTCTTCGGGAATACCGCAACCGGTGTCCCAGATTTCCATGCGCGCTGTTTGGCCATTGCGGCGGACACCGACCAGAACCTTGCCATGGTCCGTATAGCGGATCGCGTTCGAAATAAGGTTCTGGGTGATGCGTCGTAAATACCCCGGATCGCTGCGCACTGTCAGTCCGCAGGTCACAATCTGAAGGTCGATCCCTTTGTTGCGGGCCACCGGAGTCAGTTCGTCCTTCAAGGGTCCAAGGATCGCGTTCAGGTTTACGGGCTGGATATCAAAGGCGGGGCGGGTTGCATCGAGCTTTGAAATGTCCAGCAGGGCCTCGATAATCTTTTCGACACTTGTCAGTGCGGTCTCTGCCTTGCCGATGACCTTGGAAAGTTCGGGCTGGTTCAATTGGTCCGAAACTGAGGCCACAAACAGCTTTGCGGCGGAAAGCGGTTGTAACAGATCGTGGCTCGCGGCAGCCACAAAGCGCGACTTGGAGGCATTGGCACGCTCCGCTTCGGACAGGGCGATGCCCAATTCGTTCGTACGGTTCCGGACCCGCTGTTCCAGCATATCATTCATGTCGACCAGCGACTGCGCTGCGGCCCGTTCCGCCGTAACGTCTGTAAAGCTGATGACGAACCCGCGGTCCGGCATCTCCTGAGCAAAGACGCTCAGGATCTGTTGCCCTTCGCGCGTAACTTCAAAGGAAATCGGGGACCGGCCATCGTTCTGATTGGCCCATTGCACCAGCATGTTCACATCGAACTTTTCGGAAAAGGCCAATTGCCGCTGTAACTGTTCCAGAAGGATGACGAAGTTGCGACCCAGAGCGGCTTCTTGCGGCGGCAGATCCAGCAACTGATCCATTTTCTTGTTCCAGCCAACCAGATTCTTTGCATGGTCAAAGATACAAACACCCTGATTTAGGTGATCAAGCGTCGCTTGAAGCATTTGTGCCTGCTGGTCGCGCATCCGGTCGCGTTCCCGGCGTCCCATGCGGATGATTTCGGTCACATCGGTCTGCAGGATGACCGTTCCGCCCCGTGCAGTCCGGTGTTCGCTGACCTGAATCCATCGGTCATGTTTCAGACTGACGTTAAAAACGACATGGTTGTCGCGGTGGCGTTCTGTCCGGCGTTTGGCCCATTTTTCGGGTGTCACGTTTTGCGGCAGTGCCAGATGTTTGCTTTGCGAAATCAGACTGACGTAATCGTGAAACGCCAATCCTTCGCTCAACTGGCTTTCGACATCACGCAGATCCCGGCAAAACCGGCTGTTAAAGAGCACAAGACAATCTTCTGAATCGAAAAGCGCAAACCCTTCGTTGATCGTTTCAATCGCCTCGCTCAGATTGGTTCGGGCGGTCTCGGTCTCGCGGTTCGCTTCTTCAAGCTGGGCGTTGGATTCCTGCAGCAGGTCCAGTGTGCGCTCCAGATCAATAGTGCGTTCCTGCACCTGCATCTCAAGCAGGGCCGCACGCTCGAACTGCGCATAAGCAAAGCCGGAATGGTCGTTCTTCTGCTCCACTTTACGCATCAGAACCTTGGAGATTTGCAGAAGCTTTTCGTTCTGCCGTTCAAGACTGTCCTGCGGGTTGATCAGCGACATGGGTCTCGGGATTCCTCGCCTTGCGGATGGGCGTAGATTGCGACCCCGGTCATGGTATGATTCACGTGCAACGGGCCGATCTGTTCTCCGTAAGTGGAAAATCCGATGACCTTGTGGCGGGTCAGGACGTCGGACAACCTGTGGGTGATCTGTTTTTGCTCGGCCTCAATGCGCCGCAGGATGCAGTCACAGCCGACAATATCCGTGAGATTGCCGTTTTTCGAGAGTTCGGTCAGTTTGGCATCAAGATGGTCAGCCATATCCTGCGGCTCGGCCACAGTCAGGACCATGCCCTCGTCGATGGCAGAAAAGAACACCAGCTCGCCTTTTGGAGTGACCTGTTGAATGGCACGCACATGATGAACACCGCCGATGCGCACAACAACCGGATGGGACGCAAAGGTGAACTTGTCAAGCTGTTCCGGATCGGTACCGACCAGCCTAGCATACTCGCGCGCAGCAGGTTCCGCATTAATGGATTTCACCACCCGCCTGTCAGGATCTGCTTCCGTTACGACCATCTGTACGTCCGTGGGAACGAGATGATCGATGCTGAAGACCTGGGTTCGGTGATCGGTTTGTATCAAGGTTAGTACAGCGGCGTTTTCACAGACGCGCCCGTTAAGGGAAACGAAAGTCTGTTTGAACGCCGTCCCATCCCCGGCGGACCCGCCAAACAAGGGCATGTCACGCAACGCCGGAGAGATTGCGGCAGTCAGGGTATCTTCGCGCAGGGAAAGGCCGTCAACCACCAGAAAGGCAAAGCTTTGGCGCTTGTTTGCGTTGCGTTCCCGCAAGGCAACGCGGTCCTGTGCAATACGGTCGACCACACTTTGCGCGTTATGAGCGTCCAGCTCTTCGACCAGAATGGAAGTACTGTCGAAATGCGCGCTGGGATAGCCGATGCCGACAATCATACCCTCCTCGTAACCACTTGCGCCGATCTCTCCGGCGGTGGTGCAGGCCACGACGTCCGTTGTCGGAAATGCATCACGGATCTGATCGGTTATCGAGATGAAATCAGCTTCGGTCGTGACAAAAACCGTCAGCAGGGCCAGCGGTTCATCACCCAGCTTCTGGCGCAGACTGGCAACCGGGTCCGCACAATGGGCGGGCACTTGGACCTGACGCAGCGCGTGCAAGTTCACCGCTGGGGGTTTCGGATTTTCGGTCACTATTTTTTGCACCATCGCACATGATACAGGCGCTATTCCCGATTTGGCAAGACTTCGGAAAAATTCACGTCATGGGCAACAAGCACGGCTTGTGTACGGCTCTGAACACCCAGTTTGCGCATGATGGCAGTTACGTGCGCTTTGACCGTGGTTTCGGCAATGGAGAGATCAAAGGCGATTTGCTTGTTCAGCTTCCCTTCGCAAATCAGGCTCAGGATTCGCGCCTGCTGATTGGTAAGGGACGACAACCGCTTCAACGTCCCATCCGTAGGGGAGGCGTCACTGCCCTTGATAAAGCCGGGCGGCGTGTAAATCTTACCCTCCCTGATCTGGTCAATGGCTTCCTTGAACACGGACCGGCGGCTGTGTTTGGGCACAAAACCTGCCGCTCCGGATGTGATTGCCCCGTTTATGATGGCATTATCCGTCATGGAGGAAACCACGATAATCTTTGACCCTTCGGACTTTCGGCGCAGGCGCAGAAGACCGTCAAGCCCGCTGACGTCCGGCAGGTTCAGATCCAGCAGGATCAGGTCGGGGGTGCTTAAGTTGTCGAGTGTATTAAGTGCGGCTTCGAGACAATCAGCAGTTCTGACATTGACGAAATCCGCGACCGAGCGGAGCGTCAGGTCAAGAGCATCGCAAAAAAGCGGGTGATCATCTACGATAAGCGCCCAAGGTGCTACATCTTCGGAGTGCTTTTCCGATGCGGGGGATTGGTGCGGTATCATCGGGCAAGGCTACGGCACAATTGAACCAAAGTCTCTTGCCAAAAAGTCCTACGGCCAGAAATAGAAAATGCGCCCCGTTCAGGGGCGCACATGTTTTTCAGAAACGGAAAGTTCAGTTCGAGGCAAGCTTCTGTGGCAAGCGGAATGTCCAGAGCAATCCACCCTGATTTAGGTAGTTCACTTTCTTGGCGACCTCACCACCCCAGAGCGGTACCGCACCACCCCAGCCAGAAATCACGGTGACATACTGCTCACCATCCTGTTCCCAGGTGATGGGCTGGCCGACAATGCCCGAACCGGTCTGGAAAGACCAAAGCTCTTCGCCGGTTTCATCGTCAAAGGCGATGAACCTGCCTTCTGGCGTGCCGGTGAATACGAGGCCACCTGCAGTGGTCATGACACCTGCCCACAGGGGGGCGTCGTTCTTGAATTCCCACTTTGTCTCACCGGTATCAGGGTCGATCGCCTTCAGGCTGCCGATATGATCCTCATAGTTTGGTTTGATGGTAAAACCGGATCCGAGATAGGCGGCACCTTTCTTGTAGGTGATCGGCTCGTTCCAGATATCCATGCCCCATTCGTTGGACGGTACATAGAAAAGTCCGGTGGTAGGGGAATGTGCCATCGGCATCCAGTTCTTGCCACCCAGGAAGGAAGGCGAGGAAAAGACCACATCACCTTTCTTTCCATCCGCCGCGGCAGTTGGATCACCGGGGCGATTGGCTTCGTTAAAGATCGGGCGCCCGGTGTCGTCGATGCCGTCCGCCCAAGTGATATCCTTGACGAAAGGTGTGGCCGAAACAAAGGCGCCGTCTTCGCGGTTCAGCACGTAAAAGAACCCGTTACGGTCTGCTGTCGCAAAGCGTTTGTTACCTGCGCGGTCCTCGTAGGCGACGACTTCGTTCACACCGTCATAGTCCCAGCCTTCGCGCGGCGTCGTCTGGAAGTGCCACTTGATCTCACCTGTTGCGGGATCGATGCCCAGACGGGATGCAGCATAGAGATTGTCACCGACATTACCGTCAGTCGGGGTGCCCGCGCTGCGCAAATGGCTGTTCCAGGGGGCGGGGTTACCGGTGCCGAATACCAGCGTATCGGTGTCTGCGTCATAGGAACCCCCAAGCCATGTGGCGCCGCCGCCGGTCTTCCACATATCGCCGGGCCAGGTCGCGTTCAACGTGCCGGTCATGGTGGAGTCTTCGCCATTCAGCGTCCCCATATGGCCTTCGATCACTGGACGGGTCCAAACAATATCGCCGGTTTCTGCATCGCGGGCCTGAACTTCGCCGACGATGCCAAATTCACCACCCGAATTGCCGGTAATTACCAGACCTTTGACGATCAGCGGGGCCGCCGTATAGCTGTAGCCAGCTTTGTAGTCAGCAATCTTTTTGTTCCAGACAACATCACCGGTGTCTTTGTTCAAGGCTACCATGCGCGCGTCAAGCGTACCGAAATAGATGTTATTGCCAAAGATCGCGGCGCCACGATTCACCACATCACAGCATGGCAAAATACCTTCGGGCAGGCGCGCATCATATTGCCAAAGCTCCCGGCCGGTTTTGATGTCAATCGCATAGAGGCGCGAATAGGAACCGGTGATATACATCACACCATCATGCACGATCGGTTGCGTTTCCTGGCCACGCTGCTTTTCGCCACCCAGCGAAAACGCCCATGCCGGCACCAGATTTTCCACGTTATCCTTGTTCAGGATATCCAACGGTGAATGGCGTTGCAGATGCCGTCCCATACCGTTGGTCAAGACATCGCCGGTTGATGCGGTGTCGTTCGCAAGGTCGGCTTCTGTGACCTCGGCTGTCGCAAGGCCTGCGGCCATCATCGATGCCGTCAAAGCCAAAATAAATCGGTTCATTCGGTTTTCCTCCCATGATTATCTTTTGCGGCCACGCCTCATGAATAGAGGGCGCAGTCCGCCATGGAGCAAGTATCCGACCAAACTGGCAAAGCGGCTATTGAACATTGGTCGTACACCCCCTCGATGGCGCCCGGCACCAAAGTCGCGGCGCGCCGAATCCGGTCTGATAGTGTACGCGTGACATGCAATGGATGTTTGATTGCTTGCAGCACCTTTGAGTGTG
This sequence comes from Sulfitobacter sp., assembly GCA_049645905.1. GTDB lineage: Bacteria > Pseudomonadota > Alphaproteobacteria > Rhodobacterales > Rhodobacteraceae > Sulfitobacter. The sequence continues at coordinate 2,878 of JBARUV010000005.1, read as the reverse complement.
CCGGATCAATTGGCAGACTGGGAAACTAGAAAAGTGGCGCGTATTTCCAGTTGTCCGCGTCGGGCGTCACCTCGTCCGGATCATAATCCGCACCCTGAAGCCGTTGCGCGATTTTCAAACCGTCATTTGCTGCCGTGTCGACGTAGCGGCGGCCAAGAGCCTCGTTTTGCTTAACGCCGTGCCCGCGGATCAGCGCCAGACCATAGTTGAATTTGCCCACCGGATCACCGGCATCTGCCGCACGCTTGTCCCACTCCGCCGCTGCGTCGGGATCATAGGGACCACCAAGACCATTGTTACTCAGCTGGCCCATCCATGTCATCGCACCGGTATAGCCGTCATTGGCACAGGCCTCAAAAATGGCGCGAGCTGCGGCATGATCACCGGACTTGGTCATCATATAGCCACTCGCGCAAACGGTCATGTTTGTCTCACCCCGCCGGGCTTTATCGACCTGAGATTGCCAGGTCAGCTCATCGGGGTTGAGGGTTCCGTAGGCATTGAGGTCTTCCTGCGCGTTGGCAGATGCAGCTGTCAGGACGGTCGCAACAATGAGCAGGGCGTGTTTCATGGCTTTTCCTCCGTTTCGCAACGATACCGGTAGGGCGAGTAAAAGTCAGGACAGCAAATGGTCGCAATTACGGTCAGCACTTGTGACCAATCATCCTGCGTCCCGGTTCGTGCGCCTGACACTACCCTGCAGTGAAACAGTCTGGCTTCGCGGAGAATTTTCCAGTGTCATCCTTCAGGGGCGAAAGGCTGCACCCCACGGGAAACGCCCGACTTTGATGGTTTTGAACGCCTTGCGGGATGCTACATCAATCACCGTCACGTCGCCGGATACCCCATTGGTTGTGAAAAGCTGGGTCTGGTCACCGTTGAACGCCATGTGCCAGACCCGTCTGCCCACAAGGATGTAATCCTCGACCTCGTAAGTCTCGGCATTGACCGCGGCAACATGGTTGGACGGCCCCAGCGCGACAAAGACGACACTACTATCCTGCGTAAATTTGAGCCCAACCGGTTGCACGCGGTCCGTGTGGACGCCCTTTATTTCGAATTCGATCTTTACCTTCTCGGTTTGGTTTGCCGTGTCAAACACCGTGACCGTCCCCCCGATTTCGGAGCTGATCCAAAGCTCGGCTCCGCCCTTGCCAAACTCAGCATGACGGGGACGGCTGTCGACCAGCGTGTTGGCAAAAAGTTCGTTGGTGGCGGTATCGATCCAATGGGCCATGTTTGTGGTTTCCGACGTGGTAATTGCGATCTTGCCGTCAGGCGAAATTGCCATACCTTCTGGCTCAACACCGACATCAATCTGGGCCACAACCTTGCCGGTCTGCGTGTCGACCACCGTTGTGACCGCGTCATCTTCGTTGGCGATGTAAAGGTGGATATCATCGGGGTGCAGCGCAAATTGTTCCGGGTCTTCGCCGGACGGCAAGTCATGCAATATCTCGCCTGTTTCAGGGTCCATGACCTGCACCGCGTCGCTATCAGACGCACAGATATAGACCCTGCTGAAGTCTTTGGAAAATGTGATGCCGCGCGGGCGCTCACCTGTTGGATAGGTGTGGATCACTTCGAAAGTGTCTGTATCGATCACACTGACTGTGTCGTCTTTTTCATTTGTTACCCAGATTTCTCCGGCCATGGCGGGATGGCAAAGACCCGCAGTTAACAGAAAACCGAGAATTTTTTTCATTGGTATGCCTCACATCGGCTTTCGGGTTGATCCAGCCCAAGCGTGTCAAGCTCGTTCACGCGGTGCAGAAACCCTTCAAGTGGCGCCTGTGCCACCAGCGCACGGGGATGCGCAATTGCGATGGGTTGGCGCAGTTGGCCGTTCCATGCGCGATAGCTGAGCGGGCGGCCTTTGAAACCGGCCAGTTCAAAATCTTCTGAAAGGATGTAGTCCCGCAGGGTTTGGGTATCACCGCTGTTCGTGCGCGTTACGGCTTCCCCGATCGTGCGTGCAGCGGCCCATGCCGCGTAATCCTCAGATTCCATAGGGCGCTGGCTCTGTTCTTCAAAGCGACTTTGCAGCTGCGTTGCACCCCATTGTTCAATCGTCCGGTGCCATGTCACCGCAGACAGCCCCTCCGAACCAATCACTGGCCGCGCTGCCCATGTGTTATAAAGAATGTAGCGGCCAAAATCATGCACCTCATCGGCAACGATCAAGGCATCGTAGTCACCGAATTCCTGTGTAAAGAGGGGCACTTCCTGTGCTGCATTGCGCCGCATATCCGCGTCAAAAAGCCATTGTTTTTCCGGCCCGGATTTCAGGCCGAATTTTGTCAGTGAATGACGCATCGCTGCGGCAAAGTCGGCATCGGACGGGTGACCACCAACGATCATCGCCAGATTCCTCCAGCGTTTCTGCACCAACACCTGCGCCAACGCATCGGTGCGCATCGCCGTGGAGGGAAGACTATGGAGCAGGTTCCTGCGGCATTCTGTATTTCGCAAAGCCACATCGCCCGCCGAGATGTTGAACAACAATGCGCCATTTGCCTCCGGCAAATCGGCAATTTCTAGCATGATGTCTGCCGTGGCGTTCAGGATCAGGACGGGGGTCACATCCAACAGCGCACGTGCAGCGGGCAGGGGATCCTGCCCTTGAGCGACGCGGACCTCGGTCAAGGCATAGGTATGACCCAGAAACTTGCCCGTTGTCGCATTGTCCGCAATGCCCGTGCGCGCGCCGGCAAGACCAAGATCGTCGGGAATTTCATCGAGATTGGAAAGTGTCGGCGGGCGCAATTGATCAACCTGCAGGTAACCAATGGTCAAATCGATATCCGCCCGGACGACCTGCGCCATGCTGCACAGTATCAGTAACGACACCCTCAGCATCATTTCTCCTCCCCTTTTT
>JBARUV010000004.1:0-11055 GCA_049645905.1 Sulfitobacter sp. | reverse complement strand
CAAAGTCATCCGCCGAGAGTTCCAGATTTGTGCTCAGACGCGCAAACTGAATCGCTTCGGTTTCGCCAGTGCCATCGGCGTCATAAAACAAGGTGCCATCATTGGTGTCGTAGATGATACGGTCGGTGGCATCAAAGGCGACGCCCATGGAACTGCTGTGAAACGCATCAAAGGAAAGAGCGCCATCGCTACCCACGTTGTCGAAGATGAAGTTGTCCAGCAGGATCAGATCTTCGTCTTCATCGAAGTCTCTGATCCAGTCGACGTTCCCATCCCCGAGTGCGGTGGAGAAGCGGAAAGAATCTTCTCCCTTGCCGCCGAACAGAATATCCGCCGCCAGCCCGCCATCCAACAGGTCGTTTCCGTTGTTGCCGCGCAGTGTGTCGGTACCTGCTTCGCCCGGTTGAACCGGCTCGGGCGGGAAGTCGACCGATACGTTCAGCTCATAGGTCGAGCCCTCCGGCACAGTTTCGGTCCAGCCACCTTCCGTACTTGTTGGGGTCCAACTGCCTTCCAGAATATAGTAGGTTCCGGTTTCCTCGACAACGAAAGCAATGCTTGAATCCCGGTTGCTCGTGGATCCGGGATCCCCGCCGCCGTCGTCATTCTCGGCGACGATGGCGCCACTGCTATCCAGCAACCTGACCCAGCTGTCATGGACGTTGGGATCCGCAATGCCATCGATATCGATGGAGATCGACGTGCCCGCCGCCAGTTCGATACTGTAGTATGCGCCAAGGCCATTGCCGGTGGCATTGACGGTTGTGTGAAGCACGGTTGTCGAATCGAAGATGTCCGGGTCTTCCTCCAGCGTGAAGTTGTCCGAAATGTCGAAGGCGGTTGCGATCGAGTTGTTGGTCGCCTCCGGGCCCAGTGTGGTATAGCCGGTGCCCAATCCAGGCGTAGGCAGCGGTTCGCCCTGATAGGCAAAATCGCCGAGCAGTATGTCATCTCCCCCGCCACCGCGCAGGTTATCGTTACCGCCCTGACCTGTCAGAACATTGGCCGCGTTATCGCCTCTCAAGTTGTCATTGAAGCCCGAACCGGAGAGATTTTCGATCGAGTTATAGGTGTCCCCCTCGGAGCCACCTTTGCGCAGATCGAGCCTGACCTTGCTGGTCGCGCTGGCGTAGTCTGCCGTATCGCGTCCGGCACCCCCGTTAAGGATATCATCGCCGTCACCACCACTCAGCGTGTCGTCGCCCGAGCCACCGGAGAGTTCGTTGGCCCCGTCCGTGCCGATGAGATGGTCATCATAAAATGACCCGATGGCATTTTCGATATCAACGAGGATGTCATGCCGGATCACGGTGCCGCGTCCGACAATCTGCACCGGTCCGTCCGCGTCGCCACCGCTGGCAGTACCGGCCGCAAGATCGACGATCACACCGTCGCTGCTGCCTGCGTAGACGGCAGTATCAATACCATCGCCACCATTCAGGTAATCCTGGCCACTGCCGCCGATAAGCGTGTCGTTGCCGTCTTCCCCATACAGGATGTCGCCGTCTGCGCCACCATCCAGCACGTCATCGCCGCCGCGGCCACTAAAGACGTCACCACCACCCCTGCCCCAGAAATGATTTGCGTCTGATGTGCCGATAAAGCGGTCAATGCGGTCATCAGACCCGATCAGATTCTCGATACTGTAGAAGGTGTCGCCGGATGCCGTACCACCGCTGGCGATGTTCTGTTCAAGATTGACGAGCAACTGGAACGGGCTTTCCCTGCTGTAATCGACAGTGTCCACGCCCGCGCCGCCCCGAAAGATATCAATACCGGCCTGACCGCTCATCACGTCGTTGCCGTTACCGCCGTCAAGGAGATCATTCCCCGCACCGCCGAGCATTGTGTCGTTGCCGTTACCGCCATAAAGTGAATCGTCGCTGTCATCGCTTTCGGTCTGATCTTCCAGGGCCGAGAAGGGGATGGTGTTGTTTATGTCCCGACTGGCAAGGGAATCCCGACCGCCTGTAATAAGGTCGTCACCGCCCTGTCCAAAGATCGTCTGGCTACCGGCACCGCCGTCGAGCACATTGCTGGCACTGTCACCGAAAATTATGTCAGTCAATGTGTTGTCGCCGACGCTTGGCAAGGGCCCTTCGCCGTAGTCGATCGGCCCGATATCACCGTTGTCGATATAGATGATATTCTCGACGTTGGCGATAATCCCGACGTCGATGTCACCCGACAACACAATGACAGTGTCGTAGCCGCCGTCGACTTCCTCGCGCACGATATCGTCGATGGAATCAACAAAATAGGTATCGTCGCCGCCATACCCTGCCATCCGGTCGGCACCAAAGCGACCGTCCAGTACGTTGGCCCCGTCATTGCCGATCAGGATGTCGTCATAATTGCTGCCGATGCCGTTCTCGATATAATACTCGGTCTGGTCGGCGTTATGTCCGGCAAAGATCGACACGTTATTGCTGTGGCCATTGACGCTGGAGAATTGGCCCGCGCGCAAGTCAAGGATCGTGCCCGCGGTCGAGCCGGAGAAGTTAATCGTGTCATCTCCTCCCGTGTCATGGATCAGGAAACCGATATCGTGCTGCATCCCCCAAGAGGTGAGTTCGTAGCCATATTCCGTGCTGCCGAAGCCATAGACGTTGTCGCCTGTTTGAAGGTCGATGGTTTCATAGGTCCGAACCCCTTCCTCGTCGACCGTTGAGAAGAACCTGCGGATGACCGCTTCGGCGTCTGCCATGAGGGGCGTTGACGCGGACCAGCGGGTGTCTTCACCGACATCAATCCCGTCGAAATAGGACATCACGCTGTATTGCTGACGGTCGTAGATCCAGGTCGCATTGTTCAGATAATTGATCTGTACCCCGCCAGGGCCGCTGTAATTGTAGAGGCCGGGGTGATTCAGGCCAAATTCATGGCCAAATTCGTGAATGAAGGAATCGAACACGTACCCGCCGATATCCGTCAGATTGGGTTCCGTGTCGTGAAATCGCTGGCCAATGCTGACATAGCGGTTGCTGGAAAACGCGCTGCCATCGCTCGGTTCACCGAGTTCAGGGCTTACCACCCGAATCCAGTCTGTCGCGGGATTCCACGGTGTGTCGTAGACGATCTCGAATTGCAGCGGGGTGACAGAGGCCCATGTCTGCAAGGCGCCAACTGCAGCGGCCTGATATTCGGGATGATCACTCAGCTCTGATACATTGATTCTCAGCGGTTCTCCTGCAATCGCTGGCGTCAGGCTGCGATTGAGCGCCCCAAGATAGTCAAGGTAGGCCTCATAATCGTCGCTTATTCCAAATGGGTTGTCCGGCGTTTGATCGTTGACCCACCATTCGTCGTTGGCTTGGTTTGAATCTGGCATTTCAATAGCTCCCTATACTAAAATAGTGGGTGTCTATGTGCTGGATTTTGGCTGCAGCTAATAACCACGGGAATGGCTAGCACCACCCGTGAGTCTTCCCCACGCCTTCCGAGCTTAGGATAGAAAATTTGATGAGTCTACTACCCTGACGTGCAATCAGTGGAGGCGCGCCAGTCCGGTTCAGGGGGATGCCGCAGCGTGGAAACAAAACCGGAGGCCGCGCCCGTCTCCTGACAGATTTTCAGGATTATTCATTGACGTTAAGTCTTTATTCTTTCAGCATGAGTGTCGAACATTGTCTATTCTGCTGCTCGGGGGGGCATCTGTAATTGAAGCCGCAACCGCTTGTCCGCAACCCAAAAATACAAATGCGCAGACAGGGGTAACCCCCGTTGACGGCGCATTGTTCACGCCGCACCGGACCGGGTATTTTGAACTAGCAATAACGGCACATCGGCTGCCGGGCCGCACAATGGAATCGGTGATCCCGGACAGCCCAGAATAGTGTGCAGAATAGAGCCGGATGAACCGGCCCAAACGATCAACTCTAACAAACGGAGAGAAGAGAATGTCACTTAAGCATACAATCGCAACCGGCCTGTTGATGGCCACGATGGGGGCCGGGGCATCTGCCCAGTCGCTTGTCTATTGCTCCGAAGGGTCGCCCGAAGGGTTCGACCCGGCACTGTACACCGCCGGCACAACCTTTGATGCGTCCAGCCACCCGATCTATGACCACCTGACCGAATTCAAGGTCGGTACGACCGAGGTTCTGCCCGGCCTGGCCGAAAGCTGGGAGGTCAGCGATGACGGCAAGACGGTCACCTTCACTCTGCGTCAGGGCGTGAAGTTCCATTCCAACGACCAGTTCACGCCGACGCGTGATTTCAACGCCGAGGACGTGATCTTCAGCTTTGACCGCCAGGGCAACCCCGACAATGCTTACAACAGCTATTCGGGCGGCACCTGGGAATACTATGGCGGCATGTCGATGCCTGATCTGGTCGAAAGCATCGAAAAGGTCGACGATTATACGGTCGTCTTTCATCTGACCCGTCCCGAGGCACCCTTTATTGCCAACATGGCGATGGATTTCGCTTCGATCGTCAGCAAGGAATACGCCGACGCCATGATGGAAGCGGGCACCCCCGAAATGCTCAATCAGGCGCCCGTCGGCACCGGCCCGTTCAGCTTTCAGGCCTACCAGAAAGACGCTGTGATCCGCTATCTGCGCAACGACGACTATTGGGGTGACAAGGCCAAGGTCGAAAGCCTGATTTTCGCGATCACGCCGGATGCCTCGGTACGCTATCAGAAGGTGCAGGCGGGCGAATGTCATATCATGGCCTACCCGAACCCTGCTGATGTGCAGGCGATGAAGGATGCCGAAGACATTGTGGTGATGGAGCAGGAAGGCCTGAACGTCGGCTATCTTGCTTACAACACCACGGTCGCCCCTTTCGACAACGCCAATGTGCGCAAAGCTCTGAACATGGCGATCGACAAGCAGGCGATCATCGACGTTGTATTCCAAGGCTCCGGCGAGATTGCCAAGAACCCGATCCCGCCAACGATGTGGTCCTATAACGATGCCATCGAGGACGATCCCTATGACCCCGCAGCGGCCAAGGCTGCCCTTGAAGCGGAAGGTGTGACGGATCTGTCGATGAAAATCTGGGCGATGCCCGTACAGCGCCCCTACAACCCCAACGCGCGGCGCATGGCCGAGTTGATGCAGGCCGACATGGCCGAAATCGGCGTTACTGTCGAGATCGTGTCCTACGAGTGGGGTGAATATCTTGAGCGGTCCAAGGCGGCGGACCGTGACGGTGCCGTGCTACTGGGTTGGACCGGCGACAACGGCGACCCGGATAACTTCCTCGCCGTATTGCTGGGGTGTGATGGTGTCGGCAACTCGAACCGCGCCAACTGGTGCAACGAGGAGTTCGACGGGCTGATCCAGGAGGCCAAGGTACTGCCGACGCAGGAAGAGCGTGCAGCACTTTATGAACAGGCGCAGGTCGTCTTCAAGGATCAGGCACCGTGGGCCACCATCGCCCATTCGGTCGTCTACATGACCATGCGTCCCGAAGTTGAAGGTTATGTTGTACACCCGCTGGGTGGCCACATCTTCAATCAGGTCGGTTTTTCGCAGTAAGCGTTTCAGTCCAACGGGGGCGGCATCATCCGTGCCGCCCCTCCTTTTCTTTTCTGAAGTCAGGACACCCCTTGCCGGACTCCCTGAAAACCCGCCTCTCGGCTTACGCAGCTGTCGCAGTTGAGTGCGGAGTGGACGCCGTGGCACTGGTACCCGGACCAAATTTTACCCGCGCCATTGGTCAGGCCTTCATGAGCCACGAACGCCCTTTCGTTCTGGTCATTCCCGCAGACGGGCCTGCAGCCGCCCTCGTGCCGAACCTCGAACTGGGCAGTTGGGAGCAGGTCGGCTTTGACGGTGCGGTGTTCGACTGGCGCGATCAGGATGGCCATGACGTGGCCTTTGCCGATCTGGTCCGGCACCTGTCGATCAAATCGCTTGCTGTCGAAGGACAGGTCATGCGCGTCTTTGTGCATCACGCGTTCAAATCTGCGCAACCAGATCTGACGATCATCGACGCCGAACGCGAGATTTCCGCGCTCAGGATGATCAAGACCGAAGCCGACATCGCTGCGATGCAGAGTGCAGTCGATATTTCGGAACGCGCTCTGCACCGGACGCTTGAGACGGTGAAGTTGGGCCAGACCGAAAAGCAGATAGAGCAGACACTGATACGGATGTTGTTCGATGAAGGCGCCGACAGCCTTGCCTTTGACCCCATCGTAGCGGCGGGCGATAATTCTGCGCGGCCCCACGCCCACGCCCGCAGCGATTACAAGGTCAAGGCAGGCGACGCGCTTTTGATTGATTTTGGTGCGCGCAAGGATGGCTTTGCCGCCGACATCACCCGCACGGTTTTTCTTGACCACGTCACCGACGAGGGCCGGGCCGTCTATGACACCGTGCTGCGCGCCAACCTTGCCGGGCTGGAGATGACCCGCGCAGGCGTAACGGCGCATGACATCGACGACGCTGTGATTTCGGTGATGGAGGCATCGCCCTATGCGACGCGGATCCGAACCAAGACCGGGCATGGACTGGGGCGCGAGGTGCACGAGGCGCCCTATATCATGCGCGGCAATGACATGGTGCTGCCAGCAGGCACCGTTTATACAAATGAACCGGGCCTGTACGAGATTGGCAATTTTGGCGTCCGCATCGAAGACGACGTGTTGATTACCCAAGACGGCTATCGCTGCCTGACGCAGTTCCCCAAAAAACTGATGGTGCTTTCATGCTGAAATATGTGCTAAGCCGTATCCTCACCTTTATCCCGACCTTCATCGGCGTCACCCTGATCTCGTTCAGCTTCATCCGTGCATTGCCGGGGGACCCCATTGTCGTGATGGCCGGCGAACGCGGGTTGAGCGACGAACGCTATGCGGAATTATCCAGGCAATATGGCTTCGACCAGCCGATCTATTTGCAGTTCTGGGACTATCTGACAGGCGTTTTGCAAGGAGATCTGGGTACGTCTTTCGTGACCAAACGCCCGGTTTGGGATGAGTTCTTTGCCCTGTTCCCCGCCACGCTGGAGCTGTCGGTTTGTGCGATGATCTTTGCTGTCGTGCTGGGCTTGCCCGCGGGGGTGATCGCCGCCGTAAACCGTGGAAAATTCTTTGACCGTGCGTTGATGTCCACGGCATTGGTGGGTTATTCGATGCCGATTTTCTGGTGGGCGCTTCTACTGATCATCGTGTTCTCCGGCAATCTCGGGTGGACGCCTGTCTCCGGTCGGATTGACCTGATCTACTATTTCCCCAACGCCACCGGCTTCATGCTGATCGACAGCGTGGCGTCCGGTCAGAGCGGCGCGTTCACCTCGGCCGTCCGTCACCTGCTGCTGCCGACCATTGTGCTGGGCACGATTCCGTTGGCGGTGATCGCACGCCAGACCCGTTCGGCCATGCTCGAAGTGTTAGGCGAGGACTACATTCGCACCGCCCGTGCCAAGGGCATGTCAACGGGGCGTATCAACGGTATCCATGCTTTGCGCAATGCGATGATCCCGGTCATCACGGTCATCGGGCTTTCCGTCGGTACCTTGTTGGCGGGCGCAATCCTGACCGAGACGATATTCAGCTGGCCAGGCATCGGCAAATGGATGGTCGACAGCATCTTCCGCCGTGATTACCCGGTTGTGCAGGGCGGACTGCTGCTGATCGCGGTCATGGTGATGGTGGTGAACCTGACCGTTGACATGCTCTACGGTGTTATCAACCCGAAAATCAGGAAACGCTGATATGGACGACGCCCTCTCAGCCGAAGCGAAAATGGTCCACGAACGTCCGGGCCGGTTGCGCGAGTTCTGGTTTTATTTCCGTGAAAACCGGGGCGCCGTGATTGGGCTGTGCATTTTTGCAGTTTTTGCCTTCCTCGCGCTGTTCGGACCATGGGTCGCCCCGCATGATGCCACCACGCAGTTCCGGTCCGACACACTGCTGCCGCCCGTCTGGCAGGAGGGCGGCAGCTGGAAATATATCCTCGGTACCGACCCACTGGGGCGGGACATGCTCTCGCGGCTGATCGTGGGTGCGCGGTTTTCGTTCTTCGTTGGCATTGTGGTGGTCAGCATCGCCGCATCGGGCGGCATTCTTGTTGGTCTGATCGCAGGGTTCGCGCCCAACTGGCTCGACAGTATCATTATGCGGATCATGGACATCATCCTTGCGTTCCCCTCCCTGCTGCTGGCGCTTGTGCTGGTCGCTATTCTTGGCCCGTCACTGACAAATGCGATGATCGCCATCGCCATCGTGCTGCAGCCACATTACGTGCGCCTGACCCGTGCCAGCGTGCTGTCGGAACGGCAGAAGGATTACGTTACGTCCGCGCGGGTCGCAGGCGCAGGTTACCTCCGGCTGATGTTCATCACGGTCCTGCCCAACTGCCTTGCGCCGATTATCGTGCAGGCCGCTCTGTCGTTCTCCACCGCGATCCTTGATGCTGCCGCCCTTGGCTTTCTGGGCATGGGCGCACAGCCACCGACACCGGAATGGGGCACTATGCTGGCCGAGGCGCGGGAATTTATCCTGCGTGCGTGGTGGGTTGTGACCTTCCCCGGCCTTGCCATCCTCGTTACGGTTCTGGCAATTAACCTGATGGGTGATGGGCTGCGTGACGCGCTTGACCCAAAGCTGAAAAGGAGCTGACATGAGCCTGCTTCGGATCAGAAACCTCAGCGTTGATTTCGCCACCGCGTCGGGCGCATTCCGCGCCGTGGACGCGGTTGATCAGGACGTTGACACCGGCGAAATTCTTGCCATCGTTGGCGAAAGCGGATCGGGCAAGTCGGTGTCGATGCTTGCGTTGATGGGCCTTTTGCCGTGGACCGCAACGATCACCGCCGATGAGATCACATTCGACGGCCATGACCTGCTGAATATCGGGCAGCGTGCGCGCAGACACATCGTCGGCAACGACCTTGCGATGATCTTTCAGGAACCGATGTCGTCGTTGAACCCGTGTTTCACAGTCGGCTGGCAGATCAAAGAGGCGCTGCGCTTTCACCTTGGGCTGGGCCGCCGCGACCGACATACCCGTGCAATCGAGCTGTTCGAACAAGTCGGCATTCCCGACCCGGAAAAGCGACTCTCGGCCTTTCCCCACCAACTGTCCGGCGGCATGAACCAACGTGTGATGATCGCCATGGCCATCTCTTGTAAACCCAAGCTGCTGATCGCAGATGAACCCACGACAGCATTGGACGTTACCATTCAGGCACAAATTCTGGACCTGCTTGCAGAGCTGCGCAATGAGACCGGCATGGGGCTGGTGCTGATCACGCATGACATGGGCGTTGTTGCGGAAACCGCCGAACGGGTCAGCGTGCAATACGCCGGTCAAAAGGTCGAAGAACAGCCCGTCGGCCCGCTGTTTGCCACGCCGCATCACCCCTATACCGCCGCCCTTCTGGATGCACTGCCCGAACGCGCTACTGAACGGATGCTGCCCACGATCCCCGGCGTGGTGCCGGGCCAGTTCGACCGCCCCGCCGGATGCCTCTTCTCGCCGCGCTGCAAATTCGCGGATACCAAGTGCAAATCCACCCCGCCACCGCCATTGGGGGCCGATCTGGGGTATGCCCGATGCTTCTATCCGCTCAATACCGAAGAAAGGGCGGCATCATGACCAACGCACCGGTAATGCAGGCCGCCGGTCTTGAACGCCACTACAACGTGAGCGGTGGCTTTCTTCAAAAGCCGCGTGTGCTCAAGGCGGTGGGCGGGTTGGATTTTGCGGTCGCTGCCGGCAAAACGCTGGCCGTCGTAGGCGAAAGCGGTTGTGGTAAGTCAACCCTCGCCCGCATGGTTGCGATGATCGAAGAACCGACCAAAGGCAGCCTGACGCTGGATGGAAAATCCGTCGAACGGGAAAACTGGCCGGAACTACGCCAAGACGTCCAGATCGTGTTTCAGGATCCCTACGGGTCGCTCAATCCCCGCCATCGCATCGGCACCATCCTGATGGAACCGCTGGTGATCAACTCCGGTCTTGGCAAATCCGAACGCGAGGCCAAGGCCCGCGACATGCTCAAGCTTGTGGGTCTGAGGCCCGAGCATTTCGACCGCTATCCGCATATGTTCTCGGGCGGGCAACGTCAGCGCATCGCTGTCGCCCGTGCGCTGATGCTGGACCCCAAGGTGTTGGTGCTCGACGAGCCCGTTTCGGCGTTGGACCTGTCGATCCAGAGTGCGATCCTGAACCTTTTGCTCGAACTGCAGGAACGGCTGCAACTGGCCTATATCTTCATCAGTCACGACCTGAGCGTCGTGCGCCACGTTGCTGACGAGGTGATCGTAATGTATCTGGGCCGCGCTGTCGAAAAGGGTCCGAAAGAGGCGCTTTTTTCGGCACCGCAGCACCCCTATACGGTGGCTCTCTTGTCGGCGACACCACAGGCCAATCCGGCAGGAACCAAGAAACGGATCAAGCTCAAGGGCGAATTGCCCTCACCCCTGTCTGTTCCAGACGGCTGCCCCTTTGCACCGCGTTGCTGGAAAGTGCAGGACAAATGCCGCGCCGAACGACCTTTGCTGGGTGACGCGCCTCATACCGCCGCCTGTTTCTTTCCCGAGAACCAAGATTGAAGACCTGAGCCAGAAACCTTGCAGGTTACTTCGATATGGATGGCTCCAGCTTTGACAAGTCCAACTTCCGACGGTCTGTCTTGTAGGGTGCATTGCAGAGCGTTGCGCGGATTGGCATCTTTGGGCCGTCGCGGTCGCCCCAAATCACCGTCACCTCGTCACCGAGTTTGGCGTGATCGGACTCGACCACTGCCAGCGACAGCATCTGGCGGAAAAAGATACTGTAGCATCGCGACGACGTCGCACCGATCAATTTGCCGTCCTTCTCGATCCGGTCGGACTCCATCGTGCCCAGCCGGCCACGCGGCATTTCCATGACCTTGCCGGCGTCTTCGCCCGGTTTCATCAGCGAGGCAAAGACCGCCGCAGTATCCTCGGCGTTCCACTCCAGCGTCACGATCTGGCGACCAGTTTGCTTCATTTTGGCGTCCAGAGCCGCATCGCCTATGAAAGCGTGGTCGAATTTGATGTTACGGGCCAGCCCAATTCCATCGGCGTGCGGTAAAGGTCCGAGACATCCTCAGCATAGCTACCAGACC
>JBARUV010000003.1:0-11305 GCA_049645905.1 Sulfitobacter sp. | reverse complement strand
GGGACAATGCCGCGCTGACCCTCGGATCCGCCAAAGCACTGGAGCTTTTGCCGGCCGAAAAGCTGGATCTGCTGGATCACTTTCTGAACCCTGACATTTTTGAAGATGCCGCGCCGATGCGCCCCCCGCGCAAAATGGACCCGCTAAGTTTCAGGATGTTCGAAACCATCGGGGAATCCCTGCCAACGGGCAACCTGCCCCGTGCCTATGCGGTGGCTGACCTGCGCGATATTGCCGGTTGGAAGGCGCAACTGGAGGCCGCAGAGCGGCTGACGCGGGCGGGTGCCCTGCCCGACAACCGCCTGTTGGGCCTTTATACAGACCGAAAACCCGCGGCTTCGGGGGGCATCTGGGACCGCGTAGAGGCCCTGCAACGGTTTGAAACCGCCCTGTCCACCAACAGCGAAGATGCCGTGGGCAAAACCCTGCCGCCGGTCTGGCGGGCAATGAAAAGCGCCGAGCTGGAAACCGCCTTTGCCGGATTGTTCTATGAACGCCTGCAATCCCTTGACCTTAAAGGGACCGCCGCCCGTATCACTTTTGAAATTGGCCTGCTCTCCCCACAGTATGAAACCGCTGCGCGTAGCGCGCCAGACGATCCCGAAACCGCCTTTTTACGGTCTATCGCTATGGGCGAACCCAGCACAGGGCGCCCACAGGACGCTTTGAATGCCGCTGTTTTTGATGGATTCACCACTGCCGTGCCGCGCGCAGAACTGGTAAGCAAAGCGCAAGAGCAACAGTTGGGTGAAAGCATCCTGCGGCTGTTAAGCATGCTTGAGGACGGCGCACAGGGTGACGCGCCCGCGCTGCGCGATGCCCTTGCCACGTTGCGCGCGCTGGGACTTGAAGACACTGCGCGCCGCGCTGCCCTGCAAACCCTGCTGCTGGAGCGTTAAAACATGCACTCACCGACGTTCCACTGGATATCAAGCTTTCTCGAAGCGCAGGCCGCTGAACTGGGGGCTGCCACCAACACGCAACTGGCCTACGGGCGCGACCTCAAGGACTTTGACAGTTTTCTGGCCCGCCGTGATGTCGATTTTTCCAGCGCCGCGCGGGCCGATGTGGAGGATTATCTGGTCCATTGCGACGCGCAGGGCTTGGCCAAATCCACCCGTGCACGCCGTCTGTCCGCCATCAAACAGCTTTACCGCTTTGCTTTTGAAGAAGGGCTGCGCAGCGATAATCCGGCAATCCAGATTTCAGGCCCCGGTCAGGACAAGCGCCTTCCCAAAGTGCTGTCTGTCGAAGAAGTCGACCGCCTGCTTGAGGCCGCGCGCGAGACCGGCAGGTCGGATGCGGATCGGCTCCGCAATACCTGCCTGATGGAACTGCTCTATGCTACCGGGATGCGCGTTACCGAATTGGTCAGCTTGCCGATCAGTGCAACCCGCGGCGATCCGCGCTTGTTGCTGATCATGGGCAAAGGCGGCAAGGAACGCATGGTGCCTCTGTCCCCGCCTGCCCGCATCGCGCTGGCGGCATGGCTGGTGCAGCGCGATGCGCAGGACGACGCGGCGCGCGCCAAACGCCAGACTGCCCCGCTGTTCCTGTTCCCGTCACGCGGCAAATCGGGCCACCTGACGCGCCACCGGTTCTATTTGCTGATCAAGGAATTCGCCGTAACCGGCGGTGTCGACCCGACCAAAGTGACGCCGCACACCCTGCGCCACGCCTTTGCAACGCATCTGCTGGCAGGCGGCGCTGATCTGCGCGCGATCCAGACCATGTTGGGCCACGCCGACGTCGCCACGACCGAGATTTACACGCATGTGCTGGAAGAACGGCTGTCAGAACTGGTGCTGGAACATCACCCGCTTGCCAAAGTCGGCAGACGCAAGGCAGCCGGCAAGATATCTTCGGATGGCCAATAGCCGGTCAGCAAAGCCCGCTCGTAACCCTGCGTCAGTCCCGCGTCTTTCATAGACGCCACTGCCGACGTGACATCATATTGTAACCGGTGGATTATCACCTCGCCCCCGTCCAACACAGCAAATCGCGTCTGTTGGCTGCCATCGTGCGGCGGCATGCCGATGACACCTGCGTTTATCCAGCGACCGCGAGAGGTCTGGCGAATAAACGGAATGCCCGAATGACCACATATGATATTGTCGAGCGGCCCGACTTGTTCCTCGGCCGCGCACCATTCAGCCCCGAACACTTCGGCTGTCGACGTGGACCAGATAAAGCGCGCCACATCTGTCACACCCCCATGGATCACGCCATATCGCGCACCCTGATGCCGGAAGGTCACGATGTCGGGCAAACCCGCCATCCAACGCCGTTGATCAGCGGAAACTTTTGACGCCGCGTAAGCGAACCAGCCGGCAGACAGCAGATCACACACCGACCCTGCATCAAAACCACACCCGCAATCAATTGCCTCTGCGGCGAGTTGGATCTCGCAATTTCCCGCGACAACGTGAATACCTAACCCGATTGTCAGGGCAAGCGTCTTGCCGGGTTCACCACAATAAGCGACCAGATCGCCGGTGCAGATCATATTGTCGCACGAAATCCGCATTTCCTCAGCGCGTGCCAAAAGGGCCTGGAGCGCGCAGGCATTGGAATACGAACCGCCAAACAACAGGACCGCATCATCCAATACACCCAAATCGCTGTGTTTCATGACATTCTCCCCCTTGGCTGGCCCTTGAATGAAGCGCCCTGCGGCCTCATAACCATCGCAACATAACTGAGGAATATCTTTTCAAATGGAAACGGGCACCGCAATGCTTGATGGCGCGTTCTGGATCAGCAGCGGGATCATCCTGTTCCTGTTGGTTCTCTCTGGTTTCTTTTCCGGCTCGGAGACGGCCCTGACCGCTGCCTCGCGCGGGAAATTGCGCGCACAGGCTGACAAGGGGTCAAACGGGGCGACACGGGCGCTGAAAATAACCGAGGATAACGAACGGCTGATCGGTTCTGTCCTCTTGGGCAACAATCTGGTGAACATTCTGGCGGCCTCCATGGCGACGGCGATGTTCACGCGGATTTTTGGCGAATCCGGTGTGGCGCTTGCCACGCTGGTGATGACACTGCTGGTGCTGGTCTTTGCAGAGGTCTTGCCGAAAACCTATGCCATCACCAACGCCGAGCGTGCAGCGGCACTTGTATCAGCCCCGATCGCGATTGTGGTGACCGTCTTTTCCCCTGTGGTGTCGGCCGTCCGGTTCTTTGTGCGGGGTATTCTGCGGATTTTCGGGGTGACCATCGACCCCGACAGCAACATCCTCGCCGTGCGCGAAGAGATCACTGGTGCGCTGCAACTGGGCCATTCCGAAGGGGTTGTCGAAAAGGAAGACCGCGACCGGATTTTGGGCGCACTTGATCTACGCGAACGTGCGGTCGAGGAAATCATGTTGCACCGGTCCGGTATTGAAATGATCAATGCCGCCTCGGAACCAGCTGAAATTCTTGAACAATGCTTGCAATCCAATCATACCCGACTACCGGTGTACCGCGATGATCCTGAAAACATTGTGGGCGTCATCCACGCCAAAGACCTGCTGCGCGCAATGTACAAACTGATCAGCGGCCCCGAGGGCAGCGCCGCGGCCCTCAAGAAGTTCGACATCGCAGCCGTGGCTATGGCGCCCTATTTCGTGCCTGAAACCTCCACTCTGGACGAACAAATGCGCCAGTTTTTGCACCGGCGCACACATTTTGCCCTGGTGGTCGACGAATACGGCTCCCTTCAGGGGCTGATCACGCTTGAGGATATTCTCGAAGAGATCGTCGGCGAGATCACCGATGAATTTGATCCAGACGGCGAACAGACCCTGTCACCCGCAGAAGACGGCCACCTGATTGTGGAGGGGGGCATGACCATCCGCGACCTCAACCGCGCTACCGACTGGTCCCTGCCTGATGACGAGGCAAATACCGTCGCGGGCCTCGTTATTCACGAGGCGCAGATGATCCCGACGCTGGGCCAGGTGTTCAGCTTTCACGGATTTAGATTCGAGGTGATGGAACGCGATGGCAACCGCATTACCCAGCTGAAAATCAGGCCGCTCTAGGAGGTTTGCACCGACGAACCGAGATCTGACCTGTTTGGCAACAAATAAGACGCCAGGATTGACTGCATAATGGTAAGCACAGTTTTCAACGGTGAGCCTGCACATAAACCCTGCGTCACCTATGCCGCCACGGCCCGATCCTCAGCACTTCCACCTCCGATTGTGATTGTCGCCGCATTTGACATAGACTAATCACACCCGAGTTTTATTTCTTAGTGGAGCGTTGTCTTGTTTCTTCAAAAATCAGTAAGCCGTCTTCTTGTCCTGTCCATTTCCGGTGTCACCGCATTATCTCTCGCGGGATGCGGAGACAGCAGCAGTGGACTGGCAGACAGCACAACAGCGAGTAGAACAGCATCTGTGTCGAACGGCGAAGTGAACGCCTCACTCGCGGACAAGGAAGGGAGCACAATCAGCTCTCCCCTTGTTGGATTGGTGGCCTATGCCACGGGTGTTGATCAGGGGCGCGGCCAGATTGTCGCTGTTTCAGGCATTGCCGACGGGGCGACAGTGGGCGCACCCGTCAGCAGCGGCAGGGTGACCTATGACACCCGCTATAATTATCATGTTGCCGATAACGTTTCACGCAGTAGCACCTTTATCAGGGGGGATCGCGCGACCCGTCAATTTGATGGCCAAACCACTTTGACTGCCGACTTCGGGACCGGACGACTGACCGGTAACAGCTCTGATCTGGCAGTGGATGGGCGTATCAACGGTCAAGCGGTCAGCGGCAATGCAGTTGTAAACTACAATCTGAATGGTGGATTGCTGGGCGGAACGAACCTGAACGGGTCTGTTAGAACCGATCTGAACGGGCAGATCGGGAGTACCGGAGTAATTGCCACCTTTGATGGTGCCGACGCAAACACAGCAGTAGCAGGTGGACTGGTTGGAACCGCGAATTGACGCAGCAGACTGTGCGCGCTGCAATTGCTCGTCTACTTGCCAGCGTAGCCGTTTTGCTTGCCCTGTGCTCGACTGGCAGCGCGCAAACGCAGGGCGGTCGGGGTGATTTCGATCAGGCGCGTATCTTGCGTGCCGATGGCGAGTATCAGGCGGCCATAGATATCCTGCGCCGGTTGTTGCGCACGCGCCCTGATGATACCGCCCTGCGCGAGGAACTTGGATATGCGCTGATACTCGATCGGCAGATGGCGGCGGCGCAGTATCAGTTCGAAATATTGAAAGAACGCAGCCGGGACCCCGGACTTCGCAATCTATACGCAGCCGTATTGCGACGTATCGTGGATGAACGCCCTGTCGGCATTAGCGTGATCTTTGGGTTTACGCCGACGACCAATCTCAATCAGGGGACCGACAATACAACGCTCTACAATGATGTGTTGGGAGTAGGAGAGATCGCACCCGAAAGCCGCCGTATCGCTGGCTGGCATGGGCGTATCGGCCTGCGTGGATATGTTCGGGGAAATATCGGGACCAACGGGCAGGTCGTTTTTGACTGGCGTGCGGAACGGCATGTCTATTCCGCGCTCTATGAGCCGGAGACCGAAACTGAATTGGGACTGAGCTTTTCACAAAGCACATTGAAAAGTGATTTTGGTACGCGGGTTTTCAGTACCCATCGGCGGCGTGATCGGGGCAATTACAGCCGCTCCGGTGTGACCTTCTTCGGAGGTCGAGAGACAGCTCCCGGGCGGCGGATCAACGGGTTCCTGCAATTCTCGCTGCTCGATGTCGAGGCTGACACAGGCGAGGACGGCATGCGCACCCTTTTGGATGTCGGGTATGCGCTCACGCCGACGCCTGCTTTTGCGCTGCGCTTTGGTCTTCAAGCCGCCCGCGTCAATGCGCGGCGAAACGCACAAAGTTATTCCAGTTTGGCCGCTACCGTGCAGGCCAGTACGGCGTTTCGGGGCGGGTACGAATTGTCTGCACAGGCTGTTGCGGGTCATCGCCGATTTGACAGCGACCTTGGATTTACGCGAGAGGACAACTTCGTGGATGTATCCGTGACGGTGTTCAATAGCCGTTTCAGTGTCGGCGGTGTGGTGCCAAAGCTGACCTGTGCATTCACAGCGACGGCCTCCAACGTTGCACTGTTCGAGACACGCAGCCGTGCCTGCGGTCTGTCGCTGTCGCGAAGGTTCTAGGCCCTCTAACCCGCTGTCCCTTTCCCTAGGCCCGCAACCGTTCCCCTTTGGGATCAAACGGTGCCTCGGCCAGCACGACGGCTTTGTGTGGGCGTCCCAGGACCATCACCTCGACCTCGTCTCCGGCCACGACATTTTTGACAAAACCCAGCGCAAGTGACTGCCCGACAGTGTAGCCGTAGGCGCCCGACGTCACCCGCCCTATGCCAGTGCCGTCCTTGAAAATCGGCTCGCCCCCTGTCGCGTCGGCATTCGAGGCATCCGTCTCGCCTGCATCCAGCGCAAGAACCACAAGATGTTCGCGTGCATCGTTGGCAATCGTTATCTCAAGGGCTTCTTTGTTCAGGAATTCCTTGTCCATCTTGCACAGACGCGCAAGCCCGACCTCCTGTGGCCAGTATTCCGGCGAATACTCCCGCGACCACGAGCCATAGCCTTTTTCCACCCGCAACGACATCAGCGCGCGCGATCCGACGGGCCCGGCGCCAAAATCCGCGCCAGCAGCGATCAGTGCAGCAAACAAGTCCGCCTGCTCGGACGTCTCGCAATGCAGTTCCCACCCCAGATCGCCGGTAAAACTGACCCGCAGCGCAAGGCACCGCACGCCCGCCAGCTCAATCCACTTTGAACGCATGAACGGGAAATCTGCCGTCGCAAGGGACGTATTGGTCAACCGCTGCAACATATCGCGCGATGCAGGCCCTGCTACGTTAAAGCCGCACATCGCCTCTGTCCGGCTTTCGAATGTAGTGCCCTCGGACAGCGGCACTTCTTTGAAAAAGCGCGCATGATAGCGCTCCGCCATGCCAGACCCGATGATCCAGAATTCATCTTCCGCCAGCCGCGTGACGGTGAAATCGCCCGCAATACCACCGCGCACGCCGATCAGGGGAGTGAGGCACGACCGCCCCACCGACTTTGGCATGGTGTTTGCAAACACAACGTTCAACCAGTCTTCGGCCCCTGCCCCTTTGACCCGGTATTTGGCAAAATTGGAGATGTCGATGATGCCTGCCTTGTCGCGCAACATGCGGCATTCTGTGCCGACCTGCGCCCACCAGCCTTGCCGCGTGAACCCTTCGGTTTCGTCCTTGGACCCAACCGGATAGCCGTAGTAAAGCGGATGTTCCCAGCCATAGTTCAGACCGAACACCGCGCCCAGTTGTGCCTGCGCATCATAGGCAGGTCGTTTACGCATGGGTCGGCCCGCAGCGCGCTCCTCGTTCGGAAAGTGGATCTTGAAGCGGTTGGCGTATTGGTCCCCGACCTTTGCCTTGGTAAAGGCCGCGTCTGCCCATGCACCAAAGCGCGCCATGTCCCATGCGAACATGTCATAGCGCGACTCGCCCGTAACGATCCAGTCTGCCGCCAGCAGCCCCATACCACCGGATTGCGAGAACCCCGGAATGATCCCGTTGCAGCAGAAATAATTCGACAATTCAGGCACCGGACCGAACAGCACATTACTGTCAGGTGACCAGATCATCGGGCCGTTGATCACCCGTTTGATCCCCGCCGTGCCGACTGCTGGAACGCGGTCAATTGCCCGCATCATATTGTCCTCGATCCGTTCCAGATCATCGGCAAACAATTCGTGCCCGAAGCCTTGCGGTGTCCCTTCTTCAGCCCAGAACCGCATGTCCTTTTCATAGGCCCCAACCAGCAGGCCCTTACCCTCCTGACGCAGATAATATTCCCCGTCGCGATCCGCGACCGACGGCAGGCGCCGGTCCATGCCTGCAATCTCGGCAATTGTTTCGGTCACGAAATACTGGTGCTCGGTCGGTTGCAGTGGCAGCTTGAGACCAGCGAGGGCTGCCACTTCGCGGCCCCAAAGCCCTGCCGCGTTCACAACCCACTGCGTTGCGATATCGCCCTTTTCTGTGCGCACGATCCATGTGCCGTCCGGCTGCTGTTCAGTCCCTGTAACAGGGCAGAACCGGATGATCTCCGCCCCGTTCTGGCGGGCCCCCGCGGCATAGGCATTGGTCACCCCCGAGGGGTCCACATTGCCGCCATTCTCTTCGAACATGATGCAGCGGATACCATCGTAATTGACCAACGGATGCAGCGCCTCCGCCTCGGCACGGTCCACCTCGCGGAATGGCAGCCCATAGTATTTTGCCTTTGCCGCCTGCAGACGCAACTGGTGTTCGCGTGCTTCGCTCTGTGCCAGATACAGGGAACCCGGCTGGAATACGCCACAGGACTGGCCGGTTTCGGCCTCAAGCGCATTGTAGAGGTCCATCGTGTAGTTCTGGATGCGTGTGATGTTGTTGTTGTCATGCAGCCCGTGAATGTTGGCGGCCGCATGCCATGTAGACCCTGATGTCAGTTCGTCCCGCTCCAGCAGAACCACATCTGTCCAGCCCAGTTTGGTCAGATGATAGAGGATAGAGCAGCCAATGACGCCGCCTCCGATAACAACGGCCTGGGCATGGGTGCGCATGGGGGTGAGTCCTGAAACAATGTTGCGTTAGGGCCAATCTGACGGCCTCTGCGACTCGATTGTAGGCAAAACGCGACACTTGCCGTCGCCTTCACACAAGTTCGTGCTTTCACCCTTGTTACATCGCAGCCTCCAGCGCGTCACGAACATCGCTGCGGGCAGCAGACAGGACGCGCGCTCGGTCCGGTCCAAACGTGATGCAGGAAACCGCGCGGCGCAGATGGACTTCGGCAGCCTCGCGTGCGGCATGGCTGAGCCCGTCGTCAGGGTGGCGCATCAGTCCGGAGAGCACGACTTGCAGGCGTTGCTGAACCTCCACCACTGCCGCGCCGTCCCGCGCAAGTGCTGCAAAGGCATCGTTCAACAGGTCAACCGGATCAAGCGGCCGGACATAGATGTGATCCAGCACGGTATCGCGGTCCTGAACTGTCTCGTCTTTATAGAGCGACAGGATGCGTCCGACGCGGCTGATGACATCTATTGCGGTGCCGGGATCATTGATCCCCGGTGACAGCGCCTTGGAGGCAACTTCCCCCATCACGATCAGACCAAACCGCGGATCCTGCTCATAAGTGCGCAGATCTCCCAGATGGACGGTGTCAAGCAGCGCCTCGTCCAGGTCCTCTTCAGCGGTATCCTCTTTGGGCGTACCCTTTTTGACGATGTGCATCAGGGGTTCGTTGAAAAAGACAAAGCTGCCGATGTTCCGCGTCAGATAGACTTCGACGCCAAAACGCTCTGCAACATCATTCAGCGCCTCGGGATAGATGTACTGGATATATCCGCTTTCGGTAGCGCGCAGCGGTTCCGCGTCGTGCGGCACATCCCCGGTCAATGCGTTCGCGCCAAGGCAGGGATTCCTGAGCCGCTCTTTGAACTGTTCGCGGGTCACATCCTCGATCTGTCGGGTGGTGTCGATCAGACTGCCGAAGGTCTGCAAATGCAGAACCCAACGGATCAGATAGATCACGATTATAGCCAGCACGACGACCGTCATCACGAAAAGTACAAAAGCGCGATCATCCGAATAAACGCCCATTTCGCGCATGATGATCCCCAGCAAGGCATAAACATAGGCCCCGATGAACACGGCCATTGTGTTTTGCGTCGTGCGATCCTCGATGATCAGACGGTGCACACGCGGGGTGAACTGGCTTGAGGAGGAGCGGTAGACAGAAACCATCACAGTGATCGAAAAGATCGTAACAGACAGCATCGCATTGCCGATCACGTTCAAAAGGCGATCCGCAGCAGCACCGCCCAACGTGCGCGCGAGTTTGTCTGGCACTAGCGGTTCAAAAAGTTGCGTGAGACCAAGAACCATAAATGCCATCAAACCCATGATCGCGACACGCACCCAGAGCTTGCGGGTGTATTCACGCGCCATGCGCAGCAATGTCTGGGGCATGAAGTTTGAAAGGTTCATGCGCTGTTATTTAGCGTCCGACGAGAAACAGCAAGTCCGGCACCACAGATTGTCTGGACGCCACCACGCGAAATCGACAGATGCTGTCGCAAACGTCATTGCCATACCAACCGCGCTGGCCCAAATTCGCGTCAAACAGCCGGAGAATCCCCTTGTGAAAACCACCACCCGTGTCGCCATCATAGGCGGAGGCGTCGTCGGCGCATCAGTCCTGTATCACCTGACCAAACTGGGTTGGTCGGATGTGATGCTGATCGAACGCTCCGAACTGACCTCCGGGTCTACATGGCACGCTGCGGGCGGGTTTCACACACTGAATGGCGACACCAACATGGCGGCTCTTCAGGGTTACACCAT
Organism: Sulfitobacter sp.; assembly: GCA_049645905.1. Lineage (GTDB taxonomy): Bacteria > Pseudomonadota > Alphaproteobacteria > Rhodobacterales > Rhodobacteraceae > Sulfitobacter. The sequence continues at coordinate 934 of JBARUV010000003.1, read as the reverse complement.
CCGCCTCTACAAGGAACTGGAAGAAATCACCGGATTGTCCTGCGGTTTGCACCATGTCGGAGGCATAACGCTGGCAGACAATCAGGACCGGTTCGATATGCTGCTCGCCGAACGCGCCAAGCACCGCTTTATGGGGCTGGAAACAGAAATTGTCGGGCCGGAAGAGATCAAAAAAATCGCACCTGTCACCAACATCGACGGCATCATCGGCGCGCTCTACGACCCGCTGGACGGGCACCTTGACCCTTCCGGCACCACCCATGCCTATGCCAAGGCCGCGCGCATGGGCGGGGCGACGATCGAAACCCACTGCATGGTCCAAGAGACCAACCAGCGCCCTGACGGGACGTGGGATGTCGTCACGGACAAAGGCACAATTCACGCCGAACATGTGGTGAACGCAGGTGGTCTCTGGGCGCGTGAAGTGGGCGCGATGGCGGGTATCTATTTCCCGCTGCACCCGATGGAACACCAGTATCTGATCACCGAAAACGTTCCCATTATCGAGGAAATGATGGCCGACGGCCATGAGCATCCCCATGTGATGGACCCGGCCGGTGAAAGCTATCTGCGTCAGGAAGGCAAAGGCCTATGCATCGGCTTTTACGAGCAGACCTGTCGCCCTTGGGCGGTCGGTGGCACATCGTATGATTTCGGGCAGGAATTGCTGCCCGATGATTTCGACAAGATCGAAGCTAGCGTTGAATTCGCCTACAAGCGCTTTCCCGATCTGGCGCGCGCGGGCGTCAAGAACGTGATCCATGGTCCGTTCACCTTTGCGCCGGACGGCAACCCGCTGGTCGGGCCGGTTCCGGGTGTGCGCAACTATTGGTCTGCCTGCGGCGTGATGGCGGGTTTCTCCCAAGGGGGCGGCGTCGGGCTGACGCTGGCACAATGGATGATTGAGGGCGAACCGGAGCGCGATGTCATGGCA
>JBARUV010000002.1:0-5472 GCA_049645905.1 Sulfitobacter sp. | reverse complement strand
TAGATTTTCAGGACCGGCCGCAGGGCAAGATCAATCGCCGCGCTGCATCATTCTATTACATCACGGTGACCTAGTTTCGCGACGGATAGATGCCGAAAAGAGCGACACAATACCGGATCACCAATGACGGGTCCTGCACGGGGAAAGACTGCCCCCCACCGGAGGGCGAAATCATCGACGAGGACATTGTCGCATTGGCTGGCTGATCCGAATATATCGTTTCGGCGCCAGATCCCCCATCCGGTGCTGCCGCAAGAATTTTGTCTCCGGGGCCCGGAAAGTTGCCATCTTTGTTGGTCGCATTGACCATATGGCTATGGGCGGCAAGTTGATTGCCATTGAGCGTCACTGTTTCCTGTCCGCCCTTCTCCCCCTCTCTGCGCGGTGAAAGGCCCGGCCCGCTGCCGGACCCAAGCGGGATCCGGCCGCGCAGGTCCGGAAGCGCAAATGTGGATACGCCGTCGCCGCCATAGATTGTCCCCAAGAGCGAGAACAGCGTATCATTGCTGCTGATCGCCAAAAGCTGGCCATTGGCCTCGGCCCAGCCGTTAGGGCAAAAGTTCGTGAGAGCCATCGGTTGGATTTCTCCGACGAAGGGCTGGACGTCGGCAGCTCCCCAGTCGGGTGCAAATACTGGAGCTGTGGCAAGGGCCAAAACCGGCAGAAAGGAACGCATTATATTTCTAGAGGATGTCATTGATGTCTCCAAAGTCTTGAAATGTATGTCAGGAACGCTGCCAGCAGCGGCAGATCAACTCTTGCGAGAAACTGACACCTAGGATCGAGGAGGGAAATTGCCTGTGGTTGCGATACAATGGAGCAGCCCCAAGAATGGATCTTGGGTGGAAATGCCCGCGCTCGCCCCTGCGTTTTCAATCATCGTCGCATTCATGACCCTGTTCGGTTGTTCGGTCGAATAGATCGTTTCGTTCCCGGTACCGCCGGTCGGTGCCGCCGCCAGTAAATTGCCACTCGGTCCGGGCTTGTCCCCATCCAGATTATTGGCGTTAACCATGTGACTGTGCGTTCCCATTGTCGCCTCGGTCATGGTCTTTGCCTCGGTGCCGGCCTTCTCGCCAATTTGTCGTGGCGTCAGGCCCGGTCCGGCCCCCGGCCCCATTGTGACCCGACCTCTTAAATCGGGAAGCCCAAAGTTGACCTGCCCATCCCCCCCAAATGTCGTCCCCAACAGAGAATAGAGCGCCGAATTCTGGTTGATCGGCAGGATTTGGCCCGCCGCCTGGGCCCAGCCCCGCGGGCAAAAATTGAAACCTACGATCATGATGTCGCCGAGGTAAGGTTCGCTGCCCGCCTGTGCACGGTTGGGCACAGTTGCCAGCGAAGCCACTACCGTCAGCGCGCAAACGGCCGAGTGGGCCAATTTACCTAGATAAGTCATATTTCCTCCGATTTCTAAATGTGGATCAAACGGACGCCTTCTATCTTGGAGAACAGCTTTGGTTTGAAAATAGTCCTAGGATCCGGGCTAGGGTCGCGTCGGATACTGCCCCGAGGTTGCGATGCAATACGTCATCACCAAATAGGGGTCCTGAACGCTAAGGGGCTGGCCCTGCCCTGCATTGGCGATCATCGTTGACGCCATCTGGCGCGTGGGCGCTTGGTCAGAATAGATTGTTTCGGAACCCGTGCCGCTTGGCGGTGCGGCCGCCAGCAGTTTGTCCCCCGGACCCGGCCTGTCACCATCCAGATTGTTGGCATTGACCGCGTGAGCATGGCCGGGCATCTGGTTCACTGTGAGGGATTGCGTCTCGGCGCCCGATTTTCCGCCCATACTGTTCGGTGAAAGCCCCGGACCGGTTCCCAGCCCCATCGCGATCCGTCCTCTCAGATCGGGCAAGCCAAAAGTTGTCTGTCCGTCCCCGCCATATGTCACGCCGATCAGCGAAAAAAGCGCGGTATTCTGAGAGATCGCCAGAAGCTGACCTTCGGCTTTTGCCCAACCGCGTGGGCAGAAGTTGTAACCGCCCGCAACAATATCTCCCAGAAAGGGGTTGGGGCCAGCGGACCCCGTGTCCGGAATACCCGAAAAGGCCGCTGCAATTGCGAATACCGAAACAGCCGAAAACCCTACACCTGAAAATTTCTTCACCGCTCTCTCCTGTTCAAGAATGTCAAAAGATATATCCGCCGCAAACGGGTTACAGTCTAATTGGTCACTGAGGGGGGAACCAAGCGCGAAAAGTCCAAAATACCTTATTCCTGCTGAATAACAGGCAACGCGCAGAAGCCTATTTCAGCAAGTGATACGGGGGTATTTTTTCTACAATTACTATTTCAGCAACGATGGTAACATGGCGGCTATTAACTGTACTGAATCGTACCCTACAATACGAAATGCGCCAGCGCCACGAAATTCGCGTTGCTCTTGCGGCGTATTTCCAAAAGGAAATTTTCCTCTTTTTTTGGTAATTGCGGAGAACCTCATCCCCTGTGAAACAACACCTCAGGGCACCACTGGGAGCTATTTGACGTCGTGCTCCCGACAACAGACGACCGTGTTCCCTTTGGCTGTCTTGGTTAGAGACATTGACCTTCTTTTATGCTATAATCTGAATCGTAAGCTTTCCAGCACCTGCGAGGGAGCGCGTGATGGTTCAAACAATCGGTAACCCCCTATCCTGGATGGCAAACGCCTTTGGCAGTGGCGCGCAGGGCGTAGGTTCCGGCGTGCAGGAATTGGGCGGCGCGCAAGACGGGGAAATCCAAATCCGTGACATCGACTTCTCGAGCCTCAGAACGGCACTGCGCCAAGGGTGGGCTGATTTCCTGGCGTTGCGGACAGATGTATTTTTCATCATTTTGATCTATCCGATCGTTGGCCTGTTCCTCACCTGGTTTGCGTTGAATAACGAGATTCTCCACCTGTTGTTTCCTCTTGCATCCGGATTTGCCCTGCTTGGGCCTGTTGCTGCAGTGGGTCTCTACGAGATGAGCCGTCGCAGGGAACAAGGCCTCGAAACCGGATGGGGGGATGGGTTCAGGATCATCACTTCCCCCTCAATTACCCCACTTCTTGCACTGGGTGGCTTTCTTGTGGTCATCTTTATGGCTTGGATGGCTTTGGCGCATCTCATCTTCAGTTTGACCCTTGGACCAGAAGCCCCGGATTCGGCTCGATCGTTTGTGGTAGACGTGTTTACCACCCGGCCCGGCTGGATCATGATCTTGGCCGGATGCGCGGTCGGCTTTGTGTTTGCGGCCATCGTGCTTGCAACCAGCTTTGTGTCCTTTCCACTTCTGGTCGACCGCAGAGTCGGCGTCCCGATAGCCGTTATCACCTCTTTGAACATCGCCAAACGCAATCCGGGACCTGTTGCCGCGTGGGGCGCAATTGTAGCGGCTTTGCTCACAGTCGGAGTGCTCACGCTGTTCGTCGGCTTGATTTTTGTGCTGCCTTTGCTTGGCCATGCGACATGGCACCTTTATCGGCAGGCAGTTATCCCATTGCCTTCCACTGCTCCCTAGCAAAGCCGGCGCAAGGCTCTCGCCTTCAACCCCAGCCATTGGATTATGTCCATTGGGTCACATCGCGCGCACTGTCGTTATGAAGTTCTGCTCAAGTCGCCGGAAGCCCATCCAGAAAGGCGGCGGTGGCCCGCGCGGTGATTGGATCGAACGTTCTGAGCGCAGTTTTATCCAGAGCGGAGCTGCACTTTTCGGCGCTTTCCTGATTGGCACTGTCCAGCGCCAACTTGCCACCCAGCAGACGCGGATAGTCGCGGCGATAATGAAATCCAAGGGACCGGAAGATGTTCACGGCGATAGGGTCGCGCGCCATGCCGCTCTTTGCTTTGAGGCTTTCGGCAATGACGAGCAACCGGTCCGCGACATCGGAATAAGCCCCCGATCCACCAAGAGCGAGGCAACGCCCTGCCTTCGGCTCCAGCAAGTCGAGCGCCATGTTTTCCTCCCGCCGGGTCTGGGGCATCGACACGCGAAGCCTTAGCGGCGGCGCCGACCCCTGCGCCTCTTCTCCAATAGCAAGCGTCGCCTCGACCCGGTAATTGCCGGGCTCGGCAAACGGAAACCCGCCTGCCCCGAAACTGAGATTGACGTTGCTCTCCATTTTTTCGCCGGGTGCCAGAGTGACCGTTTGCGCCTGCGTTGTGTCGATGCAGCGATGGGTGATGGGGGCGAACTCGACCTGTTCCTCGCCGCGCCCTGCCTCGCGGGTAATCGAAATGCGCAAGCCGCCAGACTTCAAGTCGAGCAGATCGGCAGGAAGCTCCACCGTCTGCCCGTTCCCGTTACTGAGCCGCAGCCCGAGGATCACCGGCTGCGCGAAGTGAAAGACCGGCCCGTCAAGAGGCGACAGGATTTCCAGCGCCAATCCGGCACCGTCTGCTGGTGGCAGGTCAGGGTAACCATACGACCCTTCCCGCCAGTAAGCGGCTGAAAGGAACCGGTCGCCGCCGGGTGCCAGCGCGCCCCAAGGGCCGTGGTGAAGGAACCCCAGTTCGTCGGCATCGAAGGTAAAATCAAAACGCTCCCAAAACTCCTGTGCCCGACCGCCTCCGCGGTATTTCCAGTCGTAGTTCATGAAGGACAAACTGCCTTTCTGTCCCACCTCCGGTTCAAAGCGATGCGCGAGATTAAGCGCGTGGCCGATTTCGTGAACAGTGATCTGCAACAGCTTCCTGTCGCGCAATGCCTCTGCTGTGCGGGCGCGGACTTCCCCGGCAAAAACGGCGCAGCCTTGCCGGGGCAGAACCTCATCATCGTCGAACATCACACCCAACAACCCATCGCGGTTGCTTTTGGAAAGCCACAAAAGGCGCAGGCTGAGGGCGGGTCGGGAAAGATCGGTCTGGGCAAAATCGCTCATCAGGGTGTGAAGCTGCTTCTCGCTCCAGCCCCCATCCGGGGCTTGCGGCAGTGTGTCGGCCTGCCCGCCTTCGTCCAGCGCAATTCCTGCGCTGGCAAGCAAGCTGCCCAGTTGCTGTGCTGTACCCCCGTGTTCGACCGCAACAGCGGGGGCAACGCCCGCCTCTGTCTCCAGTTCCAGTGTAATCCGGCGCAAGAGATCTCCGTCGCGGCGTGTCCGTGCGCGAATGGGCGCATTAAGCGGGAGCCCGTCGAGCGGCGCGTCGAGCGTGAGCGTCAGGTCCAGTGCGTCATCCTGCGGTGTCAGCACCAGCAGCCCCCCGGCCCACGCGCCATTTTGGCCTATGGCGTTAACGGCAAGTGCCTCTCCCGCCGCGAGATTCTGCCCCTTCTCGGTCCGGAAGGAGGCGAGCCAACGCTCTGACTCGGGTGGCCCCCGGAAAACATCACCGCTGACCGTCTCGTCGGCCAGCCGCAACTCCATCCGGGCATCGGTGCCATCCTGCCCCAGATAGCGCCCCGGCGCGGCCAGACTCCCGGCTTCGGCGCTCGCGGCATCCGGTCCCGTATGTTCCGTGGCTGCCGCATGCTCCGTGGCTGCCGCATGCTCCGTGGCTGCCGCAGCAC
>JBARUV010000001.1:0-2649 GCA_049645905.1 Sulfitobacter sp. | reverse complement strand
GCAGGATCAACCAGACCCTTCCTGACCAACAGTGTTTCCAGCGCCTTGATGCGCAAAGCAGGGTCGGACGGCAGTACGCTGTGCGGGTGATCGTGATCGGGGTTATCATGTGGCATGAAACAAGAGTGCCCCAGCAATCGCAGCCTGTCCATCGGGGATATGCCAAAGCCAAAGCAGTCAATTGCAAATGCTCCGAAAATTTATCTCCGCGACTCACCCGGATTGTGTTATAGAGAAGGAGTGAAGCGTGTCTGATCCACCTCATTTCCAGGATGATCCTCTTACACGGCGTGGTAGAGTGCAGCTTCCGTTCAAGGACCGTCGCGCGGTTGCGACGGTCTTTGTGTGCGATACTCCCGAACCTCTGCGCATCCTCCCTTGCCCTGACCCTTCAAAATGCCTAAGTACCCCCACGAACCCAAAGCATATGCGGACGCACTGATGGAAAACGTTGTTCTGATCATCCACCTGTTTCTGGCCCTAGGCCTGATTGCCGTTGTGCTGATGCAACGTTCCGAAGGCGGTGGTCTGGGCATGGGCGGCGGAGGCGGTGCCGTTTCCGGGCGCGCTGCGGCAACAGCTCTTGGCAAACTCACGTGGTTTTTGGGCGCATGTTTTCTGATCACATCCATCACGCTGACGATTCTGGTGGCACAAAAGACGGCCGGTGCATCGGTGATTGACCGCCTGACGGACGCACCAGTCACCCAAAGCGACACCAACGTTCCGAGCTTGCCAGCCGGCGAAAGCCTGCTGCCCCCCTCGGAGGGCGATGCGACACCGCTGGTGCCGGCCGCTGACTAACCACCATACGTAGAGGTATTGGCCAAACTGGCAACATCATGTTGCGGTCTGGCCTTGCCTAATCCAACCGAATCCTGCTAGAATTAAATCCCGTGGTGCTGCGGAATTCCGATGTGGATTTTCGCTGTGCGATCGGCTTTTTCCAAGCCACATAAATATCGAATACACGGGGGTCTCACGACTTATGGCGCGTTATATTTTTATCACCGGTGGTGTGGTCTCCTCGCTTGGCAAAGGGTTGGCCTCAGCGGCACTTGGCGCGCTATTGCAGGCCCGTGGCTTTTCCGTTCGCCTGCGCAAACTCGATCCCTATCTGAACGTCGATCCCGGCACGATGTCACCCTTTGAACATGGCGAAGTTTTCGTGACCGATGATGGCGCCGAAACCGATCTGGATCTCGGCCATTACGAACGCTTTACCGGCGTGCCCGCCCGCATGACTGATTCCGTGTCCTCAGGCCGTGTCTACTCCACCGTGCTGGAAAAAGAACGGCGTGGCGATTATCTGGGCAAGACCATTCAGGTGGTGCCGCATGTTACAAATGAAATCAAAGACTTCCTCCATATCGGGGACGACGAAGTGGATTTCATGCTCTGCGAAATCGGTGGCACCGTGGGTGACATCGAAGGGCTGCCCTTCTTTGAGGCGATCCGCCAGTTCTCTCACGACAAACCGCGCGGTCAGTGTATTTTCATGCACCTCACCCTGCTGCCCTACCTTGCCGCTTCCGGCGAATTGAAAACCAAACCGACCCAGCATTCGGTCAAGGAATTGCAAAGCATCGGCATCGCGCCGGACATCCTTGTGTGCCGTTCGGAACATCCGATCCCTGAAAAAGAACGCGAAAAAATCGCACTGTTCTGTAACGTGCGCAAAGAATCGGTTGTGGCCGCCTATGACCTGAAATCTATTTACGAGGCCCCGCTGGCCTATCACGAACAGGGGCTGGATCAGGCTGTACTGGATGCCTTTGACATCTCTCCTGCGCCGCGTCCGGACCTGAGTGTCTGGCGCGATGTCTATGATCGGATCCATAACCCCGAAGGTGAAGTCAACGTGGCGATCGTCGGCAAATACGTCCAGCTCGAGGATGCTTATAAGTCGATCAAAGAGGCGCTGACCCACGGCGGCATGGCGAACCGGGTCAAAGTCAACGTTGAATGGGTCGATGCAGAAGTTTTCGATAAAGCCGACGACGTGGCACGACATCTGGAAGGCTTCCACGCCATCCTCGTTCCCGGCGGTTTTGGCGAACGCGGCACTGAAGGCAAGATCAAGGCGGCAGAGTACGCACGCGTGCACAAGGTGCCTTATCTGGGCATTTGTCTGGGCATGCAGATGGCCGTGATCGAGGCCGCGCGCAATGTCGTGGGTGTGACCAGCGCCGGGTCCGAAGAATTCGACCACGAGGCGGGGAAAAGACGTTTCGAGCCTGTGGTCTATCACCTGAAAGAATGGGTGCAGGGCAATCACAAGGTCGAACGCAAGGTTGGCGACGACAAGGGCGGCACAATGCGGTTGGGTGCCTATGACGCAACCCTCAAGGCGGACTCCAAAGTAGCAAAGGCCTATGGCACGACCACCATCGAAGAACGCCACCGCCACCGCTATGAGGTCGACACCGCGTATATGGACAAGCTTGAGAAAGCGGGGCTGAGCTTTTCCGGCATGTCACCGGACGGCAAACTGCCCGAAATAGTGGAATGGACAGACCATCCGTGGTTTATCGGCGTTCAGTTCCACCCCGAGCTAAAATCAAAACCGTTTGATCCGCACCCCCTTTTCAAGGATTTCGTGCGCGCAGCCAAAGAAATGTCGCGACTGGTATAAGGGTCCGAGCCTAA